>NZ_QFFJ01000001.1:3399279-3708304 GCF_003308995.1 Chitinophaga flava
GTGCTATGCACAGCATCATGGCAATAGATGTCAACGGGGAAGTACTTACACCACTCATCATCTGGGCAGATAACCGCAGCGAGCCACAGGCCCTGGCCCTACGCAACAGCCCTTCAGGCAAACTGTTGTACCAGCAAACAGGTACGCCTGTTCATGCGATGTCGCCCCTTTGTAAGCTACGTTGGATGCAGGAACAACAACCCCACCTGTTTGCCCGCGCCGCTATTTTCTCCGGCATCAAGGAATTTATCCTGCACCATTTTTTAGGGAGATATGTGACTGATCACTCCATTGCCTCCGCCACCGGATTGTTTGATATTACCACATTGCAATGGAGCGCCGAAGCCCTGCATTATGCGGGCATTACGGCGGCGCAATTGCCATCGCCGGTGCCAGCCAATACCCGGCTGACAGGCCTGCTGCCTGCAGTAGCAGCTGAACTGGGCGTTCCGGCCGATACACCGCTGATCATCGGGGGGAGTGATGGATGTCTGGCACAATTGGGTAGTCGGGCGCTGGACGCAGGGCATGCTACCATTACTATCGGCACCAGCAGTGCTGTGCGCATGGCGGGTTCCAGGCCGCAGACCGACGCGCAGGAACGGCTGTTTACCTACCTCCTGACCGATGAAGTGTATATCACCGGCGGTGCCAGCAACAATGGCGGCGCCCTGCTGCAATGGCTGGTAAGAGACTTTTTGCAGCAGCCCCTTACCTCCCTGCCATCTCTGGTAACAGCAGCCCTGGAGGCCGATACGGGCGGCCTTATATGTTTACCTTATCTGTTGGGTGAAAGAGCCCCCATATGGAACAGCCACGCCACGGCGGCTTTTATCGGGATTAGGCCATTTCATAAGGCGGCTCATTTTATGCGGGCGATGCTGGAGGGGATCTGTTTTGCTTTGCTGAGCATCAAATCAGCATTGGAGGAAACAGCAGGACCTGTGCAACGTATTTCAGTCAGCGGTGGTTTTACCGCCACTCCGGGCTGGATACAGCTGCTGGCCGATATCTTTGGGCAGGAGATGGAGTTAAGCCAGCAAAATGATGCATCTGCTATAGGCGCTATCATGCTGGCGGCCAGAGAATTGCAGCTTCCCTGGCCAGGAGGGGACAACCAGCCGGCCAACACATTTTATCCTGATAGAAGCCTGTATGCCGGCTATCAGCAACGATACCGCCGGTTTCTCCGGCTATACGAAGTGCTGGAAGAAGTGGAGCCACAATAAGCAACAAAATAGCCCAGGACTAAAGTCCTGGGCCCTATATTTTATCAATAAAATATGTAATGCTTAATTGCCTCGTTCAAACATCCTGGCCAGATCGGTGAGTTTGAAGGAGATGAAGGTGAATTTCCCTCCTGGCGCGATGTTCGGCATACTGCAGGCAAAGAGCTCATCGATCATGTTCTGCATTTCGCGGGCAGACAATATTTTACCGGCCGGGATGGAATTGTTGCGGGCCATGGAGCGGACCAGCTGTTCACGGCGATCTATTTTGAGGTCTCCGAAGTGTTTGAACTGTTCCAGCAAGCCTTCGATGGTGGCCTGGTCGTTGCCTGACTGCATATCAGCAGGGGTGCCACGTACTACAAAGGTATGGTTGCCAAACGGTTCCAGCTCATAACCCAGTGCCTGTAATTCAGGAAGCATTTCGGCGACCATTACCGCATCTGCGGGAGGCAGCTGCAGGGTCTGGGGGAACAGGCTTTGCTGGGTGGCCATGGGGGCCTCTTGCAGGGCACGCATATAACGTTCGTAAAGGATACGCTCATGGGCGGCCTGCTGGTCTATCAGGATAAAACCGGATTTTATCTGCGACAGGATATATTGTTGGTGCACCTGTACCGGTACTTTCTGGTCGGCTGCGGTATCCTGCCAGCGTTCATCGATCACGGAGGCGGTGGAAGGAGCCTGACTTTCGTAGGTAACGGCCGGGCGGGTTTCCGGCTCCACAGTGTAGGAGCTGATAGTATATCCGTCGGTGTTAGGTGTTGTTTTATTGCTTTCGTACAGGTCTTTCCAGTGTTTCAGATTGCTGCTGTTGCTGCTTTTGTCAATCATGTGGGCCTGGTTGGCCTGAGTAAAGGATTTATAGAGAGGAGAATGAGTATATTCTTCCTGCTGTTGTGCGGTAAATGGTTTGCTTACAGCGTCCAGTGCCTGTATGCTGGGATCCAGGTCAAAGTCCAGGGTGGCGGTCACATTGAACTGGGCCAGGGCATGTTTCACAGTGGCCTGAATGAACGCATACATCACTTTTTCATCATCAAACTTGATTTCCTGCTTGGTAGGGTGTACGTTGATGTCCACATGTTCGGGGTTGACATCAATAAAAAGTACATACAGCGGGAAACTGTCTGCCGGGATGATATCTGCAAAAGCGCTCATGACTGCATGGTGCAGGTAAGGGCTTTTGATATAACGGTTGTTGACAAAAAAGAACTGGTCGCCGCGGGTTTTTTTGGCGGTTTCCGGTTTACCGACGAAGCCGTAAACGTTCATATAGTCGGTACTCTCCTTTACGTTTACCAGCCGGGAGTTATATTGTTGTCCGAGAATAGCGACGATACGTTGTTTCAGAGAACCTTTATCAAGATGGAACAGCTGCTGGTTATTGCTTGTGAGCGAAAACTGCAGTTGTGGATAAGCCATGGCTACCCGGATAAATTCATCTACAATATGCCGCATTTCGGCCGCATTGCTTTTGAGGAAGTTTCTGCGGGCGGGCACGTTGAAGAACAGGTTTTTCATGGCGATGCTGGTGCCTTCTGCAGTTTGGCAGGGCTCCTGCTTTTTCACCAGGCTGTTGTCAATTTCTACGTAGCTGCCTACTTCGGCGCCTTTTTTACGGGTTTTGAGCTCCACCTGGGAAACGGCAGCGATGGAAGCCAGGGCTTCCCCCCTGAATCCCATGGTCCGGATCTGGAAGAGGTCGTCTATGGATTGTATCTTGGAGGTAGCATGTCGTTCGAAGCACATACGGGCATCTGTTTCGCTCATACCACCACCATTATCGATTACCTGCACCAATTCCTTGCCTGCATCTTTTATGATCAGCTGAATCTCGGTTGCTCCTGCATCTACTGCATTTTCCAGTAATTCCTTTACCGCTGATGCCGGTCTTTGTATCACTTCTCCTGCAGCTATCTGGTTCGCTATATTGTCTGGTAATAAATTGATAATGTCCGCCACTTAACTAGCCTTTTGGCGTAAAGTTAATAATTTATACGCAGTTGCTCGCGGGTGATTATCAGACTGTTTTAAACATTTAAGCACGAGATTTGCTAAATACCCGGTTGATTTGCAGGATTTAACAATCCGTGAAGCTGGTTCATACGTAATTTATTAAGAGAAAAAATATTCATCAGGCCAACAGAGAAACACAATGATAGTGTTAACGACAAGTTAACGAAAAGAATCACCGTGTATGAACATACGGAATCTGATAATTTTGAGCATGTTATATTAGTCACCAACTGTACTTACCCGCGCAAAAGCGTAAAAAAGAATTCAATGGAAGAAGGAAAAAAGAGGGGAGACGTATACTCCCATTCGGACACCAGCAAAGTGAACCTGACGGACGACGAATGGAAGAAGATATTGCCACCGGAAGTATACAACATCGCCAGAGAAAAAGGAACAGAGTGGGCATTTACCGGCAAATACTGGAACAGCAAGGAACCCGGAACCTATTACTGCGCTGCCTGCGGACATCCGCTTTTTGTGTCTGATGCCAAATTTGAGAGTAGTTGCGGCTGGCCCAGCTTTTTTGAGCCGGTTGCCAAATCCAGTGTCATCTATGCCCCCGACAATAGTCATGGCATGTATCGTACCGAAGTACTGTGCGGCCGCTGTAAAGCACACCTGGGCCATGTTTTCGATGACGGCCCTCCGCCAACAGGACTCCGATACTGTATCAATTCCGTGATCCTGGACTTTGAACAAGCTGCTGCTGCCGACAAACATTATTCAGAAAAAGAAGAAAAAGAAAAAGAGTAACCCGAATCATTTACCCATGATGCGATGCTCCTGCGGTCACACGATAAAAAAACGTATTTTTATTGTAATCAACCCCCGGAGTTATGAAAGTCTTAAAAACACTTGCCTGGATAGTAGGTATTCTCTTGCTTGTTCTTATCATCCTCATTTTTGCTGCCCCTACCCAGATACATGTTGAACGTTCGGTGGAAATCAATGCCCCCGCCTCCATCGTATGGAATAATATTGTCCGGTTCGAGAAGTTTAACCAATGGAACACCTGGAAACAGATGGACTCTACCGCCGTATACACCATTTCCGGTGATGACGGTACTGTGGGTGCAATTGATGCCTGGAAAGGAAAAAAAATAGGAGAAGGTCAACTACAACATCTTTCACTGGACCCCTACAAATCCATCCAGCAAAAGCTGACTTTTATATCACCATTCAAATCTGAATCGGACGTTTTTTTCCAGCTTACCGAAGCTGCAGGTAAAACTAAGGTGGTATGGGGCTTCGATGCCCGTTACGGCCGGCCCCAGAATGTGATGGCGCTTTTTATGAAAGGTGCTCTGGAAAGTGATTTTGCCAAAGGACTGGATAACCTCAAAAAAATGGCGGAGGCCGACACGAGGGGGCCTGGTACCCCGACGGGGATGAACGTCACCGTTAGAGAAATGGATTATCCTGCCACGACCTATGCC
Organism: Chitinophaga flava; assembly: GCF_003308995.1. Lineage (NCBI taxonomy): Bacteria > Pseudomonadati > Bacteroidota > Chitinophagia > Chitinophagales > Chitinophagaceae > Chitinophaga > Chitinophaga flava. The sequence goes on from NZ_QFFJ01000001.1 coordinate 3,403,964, forward strand.
GCACTCAGAAAAACCATCCCCATAAAAAATATTACCAGCTACTACCGCAATAACCTGAGTAAGATCTATGAAGCGGCCACAGCAGCTAGGCTACAGCCTGGCGTGCCTTGCGGGCTCTTTTTTACCTGGAATAAGGAGAAACAGGAAACAGATATGGCTGCCGCTATCCCCGTACCGGAAGGCAGCACACTGGGGCCTGGCTTTGAAATCATCAAACTCCCGGCTGCTAAAGCAGCTTATGTAGAATACTACGGCCCTTACGATAAAATCGCCAACGCCCACGTGGCCATTCAGCAGTTTATCGAAAAAAAGGGCAAAAAAATAATCCCGCCAACAATTGAGATGTATGTGACATATCCAGGCAAAGAAAAGGATAGTAGCAAATGGCTGACTAAAGTCATTTACTTTATGAAGTAATAATCAGAGAGAGAAGAGAATACGAAGCTGGCACTACTGATGAAAACTATTTTTCGGCTATGGAGGCGTAAGTCGGCTCAAATTCGATGATCTCATAAACAGCCAGCTGGTTTCTTTCCAGCGGATCTTCACTCATGATCTGTTCCACTTCTCTACGGCTCGACGCCTGACAAAGAATCAGCGAACCGGATTTAGGCTTCCTTCGACCAGACAGGATAAACTTGCCGTTGTCAAAGTATTTCTGAAGGAACGCAGTATGCGCTTCCATAAAGTGCTCCACCGCCGCTACAGGGCGGATGTATTGCAGAAGGATCAGGTACATAAAGGTTTTTCGATGGTTTTAAGTGTTAGTCTCATAGTAAGCAACAAAGGTATTAACTATATTGATAAGAAAATATTGTAGGTACTCCCGGAAAAAATAGGGACATATAAGCTACAAAAATATACGTACTTTTGCAGGAATTATATACCACGATAGTGGGAATGTGCAGCAGTGAATGATTCCTGCCCCCTGTAAGTCAATTTTTTAATTTTTATATCTTTTATGAAAAGAACAATTTCCAAAGTTTTGTTAATCGCTGTTACAGCAGCGGTAGCGCTGTCGTCCTGCTCCAAAGTGCCGGATGTGAGTAAACACATCCCTAAAACAGCCAGCGTAGTTGTTGACCTGAATGCGAAGGAAATTACCCAGAAACTGGCTACCAACGGCCTGACCATGGATAAAATCTTCTCCGCTGTACAAACCAAAGATACAGCTAACGATGTAATGAATGCCTGGAAAGATGCTGAAAACTCCGGTATCGATCTGAAAGGCCATTTTTTTGTTTCTTTCGTTTTCAACGGACAACCAGAAGAACATAAATCCTACCTGAGTGCTACCGCCAGCCTCTCCGATGCAGATAAGTTTGAAGCCTTCCTGAAAAAAAGCAAGAAAAACTTCTCTCTGAAAACAGGGAATGAATTCAAATATGCTGTTGAAGAAGATAACAAAGGTGTGGTAGCATGGAACAAATCTACCGTTATCTACATCGCAGCCTTCGATCCAGAAGAAGGACTGAACAAATACAACCCTGCAGGAACTCCCGGCCTGCCTGGCGTTGACGATGGTGAGATAGCAGCAGACTCTGCTGTAGCTACTCCTGCCGCCCTCACCTCAGGTGATGACGAAATCACTAAAAGCCTGATAACAGAAGTAGATCACCTTTTCCACCTGAAAAAAGATGAAACTGCTGGTTCTATCGAACCATTTGCCAAGCTGCTGAAAGCAAATGCCGACATGGGCGTATTTGTAAACGCTGAAGCGATCAGCAACAGCGGCAGGTTTGCCATGATCCCGGCCAACGTTAAAAAACTGATGGAAGGCACCTTCTATACCGGTATTGTCAACTTCGAAAAAGGCAAAATCGTAGCCAATGGTTCCTACTACATGGGTAAAGAAGTAGCCAGCATCTACAAAAAATATGGCAAGAAGGAAATCGATATGAGCATGCTGAAGAAATATCCTTCTCAGAATATCACCGGTTTCGTTTCCTACGCTTTTGATTTCCACATGATAGGTGAGATCATCAAATCCACTGGCATGGACGGTATCGTAAACATGTTCCTGGCCAGCAAATCCGGCCTGGCTATGGATGATATCCTGAACGCATTTGAAGGTCAGCTGACTTATGTCGCTTCTGACTTCGGCATCCAGAAAAAAGAATCCAAATATTTCCCTGGCGAATTTACCGAAGAGCCTTCCGCTAAATGGATCTTCAGCCTGAAAGTAGGTAATAAGGATGCCTTCACTAAAGTGATGACTTCTCCTATGCTGAAAGAGATCTTCACTAAAGAAGGTGACCACTACGTTCTCAGCAACCCGATAATGGCTGCTGGTATGCCGCCGCTCTCTATCACCGAGAAATACATTACTGTAGGCTCCGACAGCGTACTGCTGCAGGATTACCTGGCTGGCAAAGGTAGTATCAAACTGCCTGAAGGCATCGAAGGCAAAATAAAAGGCAGCATGATGGGCGGTTATGTAGATCTGGAAAAGATTATCACCTCCATTCCTGAAGAGAAAGCTGATGACGCTGACAGACCTATGCTGGTTAAGCTGAAAGGCCTGATGAAAGATATGACCATGGTGACCAAACCAGCTAACGGCGACGTTTCTGAGTCAGAAGTAATCCTTAACTTCAAAAACAAGGATGAAAACAGCCTGGTGCAACTGATGAACTTCGGTACCGAAGCGGCTAAGATCATGGAAGCTAAAAAAGCAAAGAATAAAGCAATGGAAGATAGCCTGTTCGCTGCACCAGTGGATACAGCTACCACCATTATTAAATAATTACGCATCACGAATTACTGGCGAAGACCGAAGCACTAATGATCGCTTCGGTCTTCGCTTTTTTATTCCTACATCCGTACCAATTCGTAATTTGTCATTCAAATGAAGCGTATGCAAATTCAGATAGAGAACCTGATGCCGATCCCACTGAAGGATAAACTCCTGCAGCGGACCTCCGGTATCTGGAACCAGGAGGTGACCTTCAGCCCTGGGAGTTTTGTAAAAATAAAAGCCCCTTCCGGCACCGGGAAGACCACACTGGTGCATTACCTCTACCACATCCGTCAGGATTATACCGGCAAGGTGCTGGTAAACGGACAGCCCTGGCAGTCTTACAGCAAAAATGAACTGGCTGCCATGCGCCAGCAACAGATCAGTATTATCTTTCAGGACCTGCGGCTGTTTGAACAGCTGACAGCCGTGGAAAACATCTCTCTGAAAAGAGTCATGTTGGCTAATCCCTACTGCAGCGAAGAAAAAATCAGGGAAATGGCTGCCAGACTCAATGTAACGCATGTGTTGCAACAGAGCAGTAAAACACTGTCCTACGGGGAGCGGCAGCGGATTGCCATCATCAGGGCCCTGGTACAGCCTTTTCAATGGCTGCTGATGGACGAACCCTTTAGTCACCTCGATGAAGAAAATGCCCGCCGCGCTGCCGACCTCATCGCTGAAGAGTGCAAAGCCCGCAATGCCGGGTTTATTTTAACCGACCTGGATAATGACCATCATTTTCAATATGATGTACATTATCAGCTTTAATGTTTTTCCATGCGTCCTTTTTTCGAACTACTCAAAAAGATCATACATACCGGCATCGGCAAAAGCCGCTTCCTGATGGCCTCCGTTGGCCTCGGTATCGCTATGTTGCTTATACTGGTGGCTATACAGGTACATTCCAACTTCAGCCAGCTGTTGTACAGCGCCAAAAACCAGAACGAAACCGCCGATTTCCTGGTGATCAATAAAAAAATCACCAATGCCATCATGGGCCAAAGCGGCAAAAGTGCCTTCACACCTGAAGAAATAGCACAGGTCAAAGCTCAGCCTTTCGTACAGGCCTTCGGGTTAATTACCTCCAGCCGCTTTAAAGTAGTGGTGCAGGCCCCCGGTGATCTGCATTTTGCAACTGATATGTTTTTTGAATCTGTCCCCGACAGTTTCCTGGATGTAAAAGATGAAGACTGGAAATGGAACACCAGCGACCATACCATTCCCATCATCCTGCCCAGCGATTTTTTAAACCTGTACAACTTCGGCTTCTCCCTGAGTCAGGACCTACCCCAGATATCACAGGAGACCGTCAAAGCATTGCCCCTCCAGGTGGTCATCTCCAATAACCTCAGTTCCGAACCGTTTACGGGGCATGTGGCAGGCTTCTCGGACAGAATATCCTCTTTCCTTGTACCCGCATCCTTTATGAACTGGGCTAATGAAAAATATGGTACTACCCGGGAAGCGCCTGTTTCGAGGGTGATCATCAAAACTCCTGACCCGTCAAACCCGGCACTGGTGAAGTTCCTGGACGATCACGGATATACCACCAACCAGGATAAGCTGAAGTTCAGCAAAACCAGATTGATTGTACAGACTATCGTATCTGTAATCGGATTTTTCGGGCTCATATTACTGTTGTTTGCCATGCTGGTATTCAGTATGTTCATACAGCTGATCATCGCTTCCTGTAAAAAGGAAATCCAGCTGCTGGTGATGCTGGGAACAGCTCCCCGTCAGTTAAAACGTTATCTGCTGAAACAATTTGTGCCTTTGTACATTATTATAGGGGTGGTATGCCTGCTGTTGCTCACTTCTTTACAGTATGCTACAGCAACGGTACTGGCAAAACACGACATGGTGGTAAGTACCTGGCCCGGCCCTGGTGTATTTGCAGGTGCCTTGCTGGTGCTGGGTTTGGTGTATCTGGTGAATCTGTTGACAGTGACCCGCTATGTCAATAAAGAATCCTGATTAAATTATTAAATCATATTGCATGAAAGCACTGGATAAAAAACTGGTACATGTGGTAAACTTCTATCTCAAGCCCGGACTGTCAGAGGAAGATAGAAGGCACTTTGAGGCGGGGCTTAGCAGTTTGCATACCATCGATGAAATCAAAATTTTTAACGTTGGTAAGCCAGCGCCTATAGACGACCGGCCCACCATCGATAAAAGTTATGATTACTGCCTGCTCTGTGTTTTTGAAGACATTGAAGCACACGATGTGTATCAAACCCACCCGGTACATCTCAGTTTTATAGAGAAGTGCAAACAGTATTGGGCTAGAACAGTGGTCTTCGATTCTGAAACCATCTGATTAGTCCCGCAACAATGCTGGATGCGGCATGATGAACGTTGCTTTGGCACGCGGAGACATCCGTAGATAAGGTATCCACAAAGCCATTCTGGCCAGTGGCCATACAAGAGAATCTTGTCCCCAGATGTTTTTCTGCGTGCCCCCCTCTCCAAAGTAGTAATCACTCAGATGATTGCCCGCAAACAGATACAGGATGGTGATAAAATAATAGGTTGCCAGCGCAAAAGGAAATGTATCCCTTCTGTTAAAGAACAACACAGCCAGTAATATAGCATAACACAGCAGAAAGGCTTTGATGATGATTTCTCCGATCAGATAAAGCTGTACCAGCGAGATGTTCCCCAAATCCTTACGACTGGACACCGTTACCCATACATCATATTTAAATACGTCCGCATTACACAGATACCAAAAATCAAACATGGGTGAAAATACCAGACCGATAGCTAGCAGCGATAGCCAGCCCCCGATGGGCAAAGGTTCCAGTGGATGCTGCACCGGCAGTATGGAGTGCCTGTAATAGAGGATAGCCAGGTGAGAGAAAACAGCCATGGCCAGCAAAACCAGTACAATAGCCAGCCAGTTGCCCTGTACTGCCGGACGGTTGGGAGCACGCATAAATGCCGGTTTATAGGTCAGGTCCAGCGAAGTAGTGCCTTGTATTTCCTTTATCTCCCGCGTATATTGATGGAGAAAGGCTACCGGCACGTGGTCCTGGAAAGTTTTCAGCTGATAGGAAAGGATAATCTGCTCACCTTTCACCGTGGAGGTGAAATCAAACTGATAATATTCGTTTTTGAAATGTACCGGAGATTGATCCAGTGACCATTGAACGGGGGTATGAATGATGACCTGATAGTCCTGTTGATAAGGATAACGGATGGCCAGCGGTGTTTTCCTTTTTTCATCCGTCATATAGGGTAATATATCCGATGGAGACTGAGCGGCCAGAGAGAACAGGAGTTTGTTGGTACTGCTGTCCTTTTTCCAGAGATGATGGATCAGATAACTTTCCCGGATGCGGAGGATGTTACTGTCTGGGTCATCGTGCAGCAGGAGAGAGTCTTTGGTGGTTATTTCCCCATAAAATTTCTGGTAGAAGCGGAGAAAGGTTTTCTCTTTTTCCCAGATGCTGGCAGACGCCATCGCGGCCCTTTGTGCATCAGCGTCTTCTTTGAACCAGGATGTGGTGACCTGCAGAGAGCCATCTTGTCCTTCTGCTTCCGGGAGCGTGAATTTTTCCCGGATTACCAGCTGCCCGCTGTTTTTTTTGAGGATAGGCGTCAGCTGTGTAGTGGTATCGGTGATCACAAGGGCTTGCTGATAATCAGGTTCGCAGAAGCCCGCCAGCTGTCCGCGCTGATAGGAGATGGTGGCATCGAGCCAGTAGGTTTTGCCCCCAAGAGTAGCATATACGATGGCATGGTTAAAAGCGGTGGGTGAGGGCAACAGGCTGCTGACAGTCCCTTTCGTATCAGTATTAACATAAGCCATGCGGGCATTGATACCGTTGGCGTTGAGCAGGGTGCACAACAGCAGGGATTTGTCTTTACAATCACCGAAACGTTGCGCCAGTACTTTGTCGGGAGCGTTGGCACGATGGGAATATTCTCCCATTTCTATACCCATATAGCGGATATCGTCCTGCACAAACCGGAGCGCCTGCCGGAGGTAGGTTTCCGGGTTGCCGCCGGAAGATTGTTTCAGGGCCGTGATCTTGCGTTTGACTGCCTCTCCGGGAGAAGGGATGGTGTTGACACCTTGTGCCCATTGCGCTACTTCTTTCCAGTTGTTGTATTCACTGATCTGTATACGGACAAAAGGATTATACCAGGAAGGCTGGTTATTGGTATTGTCGGTCTCCTTTTGTTCAATCCTGTTCCATTCGTAAACGGTAAGCCCTTGCCAGCTGCGCTGCTGAGGCATGGCGGCGTTATTGAATGGTTTGAAGTACAGTTTTCTTTGCGGGTTGGTGATAATGTTATTGTAGTAATTGACAATAGGTTCCAGGGTTACCTGATAAAGCCGGACATCTATTTTATTGTCGAAGATAGGGTTGGTGCCGGTAACGGAGAAGCTGTATTCTATCTGGTCGCCTTTACGAACATCTTCGAGGATGAGGAAGGCGGTATAGGTGCCGCTGTAGATAAAGCGGGACAGATCCTGTTCCTGCTGCAGCACTTTAAAGGAGGCGGTTGGCAGACGGTTTATTTCCTGACCATTCCTTCTGATGATGATGCTGTGGAAGCTCAGTTTTTCGTATTGAGGGTTGTAGTTGACAGATATCTCTGAGCCGTTTTGTATGCCGGCTTCTGATACGATCTGCCGGATATAGTGATGGTAGGTAGTTTTCAGTTCTGCGTGTTGCTGTTCTTCTGCCAGCAGGAGGTAGTATCCATCGACGATGTTGTTGGCATTGGGTTTTTTATGCAGGTCGGGTTGCCAGGGTACCAGCCATGATGGCCTGGGACTGGTATTGATGTGGGTGTTTCGGGCTGTTGTTACTGCGGGCAGGAATGCCAGCAGTAACAACAGTAGTCTGCTCACGGTATAGGTCATCGGGTAGGGGTTTTTAGCTTGTGCGGTATTACTGCTGCTCCGCGGTGAGCAGGTATACCGCAAAGGAAGCCAGCCAGTGTTCGCCGGCATAGTCTCCGCTGGCGATCTGTGGAAAAGATGTCAGCAGGTGTTTGTTGGCGAGGGCCTGGATGGCCTGTTGGTTTTTGCCGCCATGGCGTGCGATGGCTTCAAGGCACCAGGTGCGGCTGAGATTGAGGCCGTCGAGGTGAACGAGTTTGCCATCAGTACGGTCTTTCACCTGGCCGGGCTGCAGAATGGTGATCGGATTTTTGAACAGGCCTGGTAAAAAAGCGTATAGCCATGGGCGATATTCTTTTTCAGGCATGATACGGCGCATCAGGTCAGCTTCTTCCAGGCTGGGAGACAGGAAATCGTAGCCACCTGGTTCCCATTCAATGGGAGCATTTTTATCTTTTGCATAGAAACGCATTGCTGCGTCATGGATGGCTGTCTGCAAGGCCTGGTCATGGGTTGTTTGAGCATAGTCCCAGGCGAGGCACAGGCCGAAAGCCAGGTTGGTATGTTCACCTACGCGGATGGGATACATCAGTTTACCCAGGAAGTCGATATAGGATGCTGCGAAATGGCTGGCGAGGGGCTGTACGTTGCGGCTCAGTTCTTTGCCCAGAGGGTCGTTCCAGGTAAGTAGCTCCCGTTGCAGCTGCAGCAGCCAGCTCCAGCCATAAATACGTTCGAAGCTTTTGTTTTCCTTGCTTTTAAACAGCTGTAGTTCTGTTTGAATATTGGCTGCAGAAAGATGTTGCGCCAGCCGGGAACGGATCTCGGCAGCCCTTTCCATGTCAGGGTACATTTTCAGGAGGCGTACCAGCATCCAGTGGCCATGTACACTGCTATGCCAGTCGAAGCAGCCGTAGAAAGCCGGATGATAGGAGGAAGGAGCGCCCAGCAGGGTGCTGTCCGCAAATACAATCCCTGTTTTGTAAGGATACTGCAGGTCGAGGCACTTCAGGGGAAGGGCTGCCAGCTGGTTTGCTGTATGGACCGTCATTTTAGGCAGCTGTTCGTGGCTCATTTTATTCGTTTGTGCGTTGATAGCAACCGGGAATAATAAAAAGATGGCAAGTCGGGTGATGGATCTCACGGAAAAACAGATTATCGGTTAAATAAAAGCTTCACATAAAACATGGGATTACCCAGTTTTTTCCGCAGGTCTACCTCGTGGAACATGCAAGACATCAGGTCTTTCAGCTGTTTATTGCGGGAGCCCATTTTCATAAGCAGATTAAACAACCACGGGTATTTAATCAGTTTCTGCAGTTTGGTGCTGACTTCCAGTTCCGGGCCGAGGATGCGGTATACATCGAGGTCGTAGGCATCGAGGAAACTATCGGAGAAGTCGTTGGCCGCAATGGCAGCTGCAGCCTGTCTGGCTGCAATCTGGCCGGAGTAGAGTGCATTGCCGATACCTTCGCCGGTAAAGGGATCTATCAGATAACCAGCATCACCGATCAGCATATAGCGCTCTCCATGCAGCTTTCTTTTTTTACTGCCCAGGGGAAGCCCGTATCCTTCGATATTGCCAATAAGTGTCGAATCTTTAAACCGCTCTTTCATCACCGGGTCGGTGGCGAGTGTATCGAGCATGAGTTTTTTCAGGTTCACTTTTTTGTTGCGGGTGACGCTGCTGAGGATACCCACTCCCACATTCGCTTCGCCATTGGGAAGCGGGAATACCCAGAAATAGCCGGGCAGCATGCTTTTCAGGAAGTGTAGTTCAATGAAACCATCAGGATTGAGGTTGGAAATACCTTTGTAGTAAGCCCGGATGCCGGCTACATAATGTTCCGGTTCCATTTTAATACCGGCAACATCTTTGGTAAAAGAAGAATGAGCGCCGTTGGCCACCAGCACCAGGTCTGCTTTTACCTGGAACTTACCTTCCTTATCGGAAAGATGATATCCATCTTCCTTCAGTTCATATTTATCGATGCTAACCCCTTCGAATAAGCGGATTTCTGGGCGGCGTTTTAATTCTTCTACCAGGAAGTTATCAAAGTCGATGCGTTTGCAGACGAAGCCGCGGGGATCATTTCTGTTGTTCTGGTAATCCAGTCTGTAGGGGATGTCCATTCCGATACGATTAGGGGCAACAAATGTCACACCCCAGCTATCCATTTTAAAGGCGGCCTGCTGGAGGCGCTGACCGATGCCTTTGTCTATACGTTCCAGGATAGTCAATACTTTTCCACTTAATCCATCTCCGCATACCTTGTCTCTCGGGAAAACCGCCTTATCCACCACAATACATGATATCCCCAGTTGTGCCAGTTGTAATGCGGCACAGGCGCCACCAGGTCCGGCACCTATAATACAAACTTTAGTTTCCATTTTTTGTTGATAGTATTACCTGATGGTAAGATACGTAATTGTTAGCGGTACGTATTTATATTATTAAAACATTGCATGTCAAAACCCTTGTGCTGACAGCAGGTAAACACTTATCTTTACGACCTTAAAAAACAAAAGTTATGTTTGATTTATTTGGCAAGTTGACGCAGATCCAGCAGAAAATGAAAGAAGGTAAAGAGCGTCTGGCAAAAGTTACGCTGGAAGCCGAAGCCGGCGATGGTGCGGTAAAAGTAGCAGTAGATGGCAACCGTCAGGTAAAAAGTATTGAAATAGCGGAGCGCCTTTTTGCTCCTGAGCATAAAGAAGAAATGGAAGATCTGCTGCTGACAGCGCTGAACAGAGCCCTGAAAGATGCAGAAAACTCCTGGGAAGCAGAAATGAAGAGCGCTGCCGGCGGTATGCTGGGTGGATTGCTGTAGTCCCATCAAGCATTGAACAGAAGATGCTGGTCATTGATAAGAGGCAAAGCAGGGAGGAATTAAACATATTTAGAATAAGTTTAATCTTTTCTGCTTTGTTTCTTCGTTTTTCTTCTCTTCTTTGTTCCCTGCATAAAAATTCCGGATTTCGTAAATCATTTTCCCGCCTCGCCCTTATATTTCCCGCGCAAGGTTGTTTTTTTGTGGTTGGATCAATCTAATATGAAAGTTTTTTTTCGCCGTATTCACTTATACCTGGGGCTGACGGCAGGCCTGGTTATTACCATCAGTTGCCTGACTGGTGCCTTGCTGGTATTTGAAAAAGAATTGACAGAAGCGTTTAATCATGACCGTTATTATGTACAGCCGGAGAAAGAAAGGCTTCCGCTGGACAAAATAGCTGAAATGGTGAAGCAGCAGGTACCAGGCGCAGGTGTCGCCCGTATACAGGTATATGCAGACCCTTCCCGCTCACTGGCTGTACAGCTCGAAGAAGGAAAGAAAGGCGAAAAGAAGGAAATGAAGGGAGAAGCTCCCCGTGCAGAAGGTAAAATGGGCGAAAAGCCCGCAGGCAAAAAAGGAGAAGCACCTAAAAAAGCAAAGGGCCGTACCGCCTTTGTGAACCCCTATACCGGTAAAGTCATTGAACTATATAGTTACCAGCAAACATTTTACTACCAGATATTTTCTTTACACCGCTGGCTACTGGCCGGAGATACCGGTAAGATGATCACCGGCGCGAGCACACTCATCTTTTTCTTTATTCTGATCACCGGCATTATATTATGGTGGCCCAAGACCCGCAAAATTTTACAGCAGCGCCTCAAAGTAAAGTGGGATGGCGGCTGGAAACGGTTGAACCATGATATGCACGTGGTGCTTGGGTTTTATGTCAGCATTTTCCTGTTTGTAACGGTGTTTACCGGACTTACCTGGTCTTACGAATGGTTCAGCAAGGGACTGTACGCCGTACTGGGCACCTCTCCCAAGGCTGCTGAGGCGCCAGTATCTGCGGCTGTTCCGGAAACAACCGGGAAGGTCTCCTATGAGGCAGCACTGGCACAGGTAAAACAACAGGTCCCTGATGCGCAGTATTATGCCGTAGCTATGCCCAAAGACAGCGCCGCAGCGGTACAGGTAACACTGCTGCCCGCCAGCGCCCTGCACGAAGGAGCTACCACCAGTTATTACCTCGACCAGTATAGCGGTCAGGTGCTGCAATCGCAGACTTTCAGTGAAAAGAATCTGGGTCAGAAAGTACGTAGTACGATCAAACCGCTGCATACAGGTGCTATCTTCGGACTGCCGTCTAAAATTTTTGCTTTGCTACTGGCTTTGCTGGGCGCCACTTTCCCCACTACCGGCACTATCCTGTGGATCAACAGGACCATGAAGAAAAAGAAAGCTACTAAAAACAAAAGGGAAGCGGTCACCCAACCTTGATGGCCGTGATACCCCTGATACCTGCGTAGTATCAGCGATTTTAAATAATGATTTTGTGTATGGGATGTCATTTTGATATCCCATTTTTTTTATCCTACCGCTTTCCATTCATCCTGCACTTTTGGAAATAACCATGCAAAAACGGAAGACCTGCGCTCGCTGCGGGGAATACTGTAATTGTTAAAATGCTTTGACAGTACAGCATTTTAACGTTTTTATGCTTGTTGTGGAACAGCATTTGGCATTACCTGTATGTAACAAGGAAAAGCCATGATAAACCAATATGAAGTGCCGGCTTATATAGAAGATCATATACCGGCACTTAAAAAAGCCCTGCATCAGTTTCCGGCTATTTTTCACGTGTACGACACCGTGGGGTGCTTCAGTGAATATACTGGCAGGCAGTTGCGGGAACAGAATTATGCAATAGCCGGCAAGTGCCTTCAGGTGGCCGGGAGGTTATATGAAAAAGGGAATGAAGTGGTAAAAGGGGCAATCACCCGGGTGTTTGTGCCAGCGTTAAGCCAGATTCCGCTGGGAGATGCCTTAAGCCGGATCAGGATATACTCACTGATACCGGATGCGATTTATGGTCTTTATATACAACAACAACTCAGTAGTCATGGAAACAGATGAAGAGATAATTGTTAGGGTCGCGTCTCCGGAAGACGTAGATTTTGCCCTGCCTATTGTGGCAGAAATGGAATCATCCGCCAGGGCCAGGGGCACAGGTATCTCCAAAAGAGATCCTATGGACATTAAAAAGAAGATTCTGCAGGGGAATGCGGTGATCGCATTTACGAAGAGTGGTATCTGGGCGGGGTTCTCTTATATACAAGCCTGGGAGGGTGGCCGCTTTGTATCCAACAGTGGTTTGATCGTAGTGCCGGAATTCAGGGGCCTGAAGGTAGCGGCGGCCATCAAAAAAAAGATATTTGAATTAAGTCGTTCATTATATCCATCTGCAAAAATTTTCAGTATCACTACCGGTTTGCCGGTGATGAAGTTAAATAGCCGGCTGGGATTTGAGCCGGTTACCTATACCGAAATTACGACTGACTCCAGTTTCTGGGCAGGTTGTAAGAGCTGCATTAACTATCCGATCCTGGCAGGACATCATTTTGCGAATTGCCTCTGCACCGCGATGTTGTTTACTCCGCCGGAATTGAAAGACCCTGTTCTGTTAAGTACAGCCGATTGATATGAACCGGTGATGCTTCTGCATTGCCGGTTCTCTGTTTTATAATATCTCGCACTTAAGGAAAGAGTAGGAGTGAGGCGCAATGGTTATTTTCACCCTTGCAGATATAGGCACCTGCTCATAAACCCCGGAGGGGACCCCTATCTTTCGGATAGAATAGTCACTGGTATGTAACAGAAGATAATGTTCATGTATCTCCGGATTGGAGTACCTGGCCTTGTCCAGCACCAGGACTTCAGAAGTTACTTTCCGGCGCATAGACAGATCCTTCCTGAGTTTGGCGATACTACCGATCCAGGAGGGGATGAACACGATAACATAGAAGACTGTAGCTGCCAGTATCACTGTGCCTGGACCGATGTGACCGTTCCGGGCTACAATCCCCAGGTATGCACCCCCAAGACAGAATGCAGTGAGGAAAAACACTTTCAACAGGCGCCGGTATTTCACGTTCAGATTGTTTTTCAGTATCAACACATCTTCATCGGTCATCTGGACATAGACAGGTGTGTTATCCATGATTTTCTAAGGTTAGGGGTTTGAAGGTTTCCTGCATGGAATGATATTTTTGTTCGCCGGTTACTACGTGGTGATAGTAGGCAGCTGTATATAGCAGGTATTTATTGTTTTCGTTGATATGTCCCTGGGTGATCATTTGTTCCCAGTCCATTAGGCTATCGATCTGCTGGCGGTATACTTGTAACAGTTCCTGAAAAAGTGCCAGTTGGATATTCTGTGGTAACAGTTCGGGTAGTATGTTATAGTCGAAGGCTCTGGAGAAATAGTATCGGGTGGCTTCTTCCTCTTTGGGCAGGATAGTATACAATGCCCAGGAGTACAATCCGTTGAAGAAGGCCGCAAAAGCCAGTATCAGCAAAGGGATAGGGAGTTCCCGGGCAAACAGCAGGCCGACGATCCCCATAGCCAGGAAGGTGGTGCGGGAGTATCCATGCCATATGCTTTTGCCGTTGAGGGGAAGTGCAATGCCCTCATTGGCGCTGATTTTATAGTAGGAAGAAACCGGAAATAACGGAAGGCCAATGATGAAAAATTTTGTTCTGATACCCTGGTTTTTATATTGATGTATGCTACCAGTGAATATGGTACCGATCATAATGGCCATAGCAGAAAGAATTTCCAGCAATATATAGACATTATTTTTTTGTGTAATACAACATTCATGGTATTACGGTGTCACATCGATGATCAGTAGTTTATTGATTTTGGTAGGGGAGTTGCGGAGGGTGCCGTTGAACTTCAGGTAATAGGTGCTGATGACCGCCCGGGGGATTGTTTCCAGGTTGGTTACTGCGTGATAGAGTTCTTTACCGTAGTGTTTTTTTACATGTTGTTGGAGGTCTTCAATGCTGGCATCAGGGAACAGGGCTGTTTGTGCGGAAGTATATTTCCGGCAGATAAAGAAGTTGCTGGCTTCGGGGCGAAGTTGTTCCCAGTTGCTCTGGAAGTGTTTCCAGTTTTTGATCAGTTGTTGTCCTATGCGGATGCTGGTTTCATAGCGTTGCCATACTTTCATTTTTTCGGCTTCTCCCGTGGTGATGGCGAGCATTTGTCCTTCGATGGAATGTTTAGGTGCCAGGGAGAGGAAAATGGTATCGGGGTGCCGTTCAAAATCATTGCGGCGTTGGTCTGGCGTGATCCAGTCCAGGGAAAAATAACAATCACCGAAACGCACATACGTAGTGCTGTCGCGGCTTACAACAGATACTTCATTGGACGCGATTTTTTCAGCAGCCTGGGCCGGGAGGGCTATCAGCTGCATGGTATCAATCTGAACAGGTTTTTCCTTGACTGGTGTAATTGGTTGTTGGCAGGCCATCATCAGAATGATGAATGATGGCCCTACGATATTAAATAGTGTTTTCATGGTATCTGGGATCGTGTAAAACGAACATTGGCGTTGTTACCTGTTCCCTTTCCCTGTCAGTTTATTCTTCCGCGTTGGCGGTGTTGGCAGTACTTATCTGGTTGTCTTTGTCGGTCAGGGCTCTCCACAACATATCTTTCAGCTCACTGAGTCCTTGTTGTACTACAGAGGAGATAAATACATGCGGCACATCTTTCGGCAGTTCTGCGGAGATGGCTGCTTTCAGTTCATCATCCAGCATATCGCTTTTACTGATGGCCAGCAAAAACTGTTTATCCAGGAGTTCGGGATTGTATTGTTCCAGTTCGTTGACCAGCACTTCAAACTCTTTGCGGTGATCGGCGCTGTCGGCAGGAACGAGGAATAATAATACGGCGTTTCTTTCAATATGTCGTAAAAATCGATGTCCGAGACCTTTTCCTTCGTGGGCACCTTCGATGATACCGGGGAGGTCTGCGATGCAGAATGATTTGTTGTCGCGGTATTCCACCATACCCAGTTGGGGGGTGAGGGTGGTAAAGGCATAGTCGGCCACTTTAGGTTTGGCAGCGGTGATAGTGGAGAGCAGGGTAGATTTACCAGCATTGGGAAACCCTACCAGTCCTACATCGGCCAGTACTTTGAGTTCCACTACTTTCCAGCCTTCCTGGCCAGGCATACCTGGTTGGGAGTATTCCGGTGTTTGGTTGGTAGCAGATTTAAAGTAAGCGTTGCCGCGGCCGCCCTGGCCTCCGGGTAACCAGATCACTTCCTGTCCGTCGTGCAGGATTTCGGCTTCTATCTCACCGGTTTCTTCATCTTTGGCAGTAGTGCCCAGCGGTACTTCAATGATAATATCCTTTCCGAAGCGGCCGGTGCAGTTGTCGCCACTACCGTTTTCCCCATCTTCTGCCAGCAGGTTTTTATGCCAGCGCAGGTGCAGCAGGGTCCACAGTTGTGAGTTCCCTCTCAGTATAACGTGCCCGCCTCTGCCGCCGTCGCCGCCGTCAGGACCGGCCTGAGCATTAAACTTGGTACGCATGAAGTGCATACTGCCGGCGCCGCCTTTACCAGACTTACAAAATACACGGATATAGTCTACGAAATTCGCTTTTTCCACTAATCAGATTTTAAAGAAGCAGCTGGGCTGCCCACAAAAACAAAACGCAAAGATCGTTAAGTTTAGGCTAATTAGTACACTTCCGTGTACGATAAACCCACAACTTACAATCTTTGCGTTGTTTAAGAAATAATGTTATAATATTTCTTAGTGCGGAGAAGGCAGGTTATACTTTCTCCGCTACCAGCTCATTAATTTCCTTGCACAGCAGATCAAACACCTCAGCTTCAGTGCCGTCTCCCTTTATTTTCCTGAACTTGCCGAATTTAGCGTAGTGGTCGGCTACAGGGGCTGTTTTATTATGATATTCCACAATGCGGGCTTTTACCACATCTTCTGAGGAATCGTCGCTACGACCGGAGGTCAGCCCACGGTTCAGCAGACGCTTGATCAATTCATCTTCCGGAACTTCCAAAGACAGCACCACAGATATGGCCGTTTTCTTCAGTGCCAGCAGTTTGTCCAGCGCTTCAGCCTGAGCTGTAGTACGCGGAAAACCATCAAAGATGAAACCCCGCGCTTCTGGATTGGCATCCAACTTGGAGCTGATCATACCAATTACCACCTCGTCTGGTACCAGTAAACCCTGGTCCATAAATTTGGTGGCTTCAAGGCCTAAAGGGGTTTTATTGCTAATCTCTGTACGCAGCAAATCGCCTGTAGACAGGTGTATAAGTCCGTACTTATCTATTATCTTAGTACTTTGTGTACCCTTGCCGCTACCGGGAGGGCCAAATAAAATGAGATTGACCATGTTTAATTAAAATCTACTTTACTCGCAAGGTTGCAAATATAACAAACAATTGAATGTATTGGCAATTAAAATTGCGATTGGTTAAATAATGTAAAAGAATTGGACAAAATAGTAAAGATATTTTAATATTTATGGTAAAACCATAAAATATCTTTAAAAAGATATTCTAATTTAACGAATATCTTGCGATTTGACAAAATCATATAGAAATAATTAATAATTATTTGATAGTCAGGCCTTGCTAATGAATTCTTGCCTGATTATTTGTAAGTTTATGACATGAGGAAACAATTATTGGTAGCAGGACTTACGGGCTTGCTTATGACTGGGAGCGCTATACCTATGCCACCAGGCGTTATGAACAGAAAAAAACACAAAAGAGTCAACACTACTTCCACCCAGCCACAAGATAAGGCTTCTCAATGGGTTGACAGCGTATTTCAATCCCTGACACCAGAGGAACGTATTGCCCAACTTATCGTGATCAGAGCCCACTCCAACCTGGGACAGGATCATATCAATGCTGTAGTTAAAGACATCAAAGACAACAAAGTAGGTGGATTGATCTTCTTTCAGGGTGGCCCCGTAAGAGAAGCCAACCTTACCAATTATTACCAATCTATCTCCAAAGTGCCCCTCCTCATCTCTGTAGACGGGGAATGGGGACTCGGCATGCGCCTGGACAGCGTGATCTCTCTGCCTCGCAATATGATGATCGGCGCCACCAGAGATACCGCCCTGGCTTATGAAGCAGGCCGTGTAATGGGTGAACAATGCAAACGCATCGGTATCCATCTCGATTTCGCCCCCGATATGGATATTAATAATAACCCCAACAATCCGGTTATCAACGACCGCTCCTTTGGGGAAAACAAATACCAGGTAGCCCGTCTCGGCGTTGCTTCCGTCCGTGGTATGCAATCCACCGGCGTAATGGCCTGTGCCAAACACTTCCCTGGCCACGGCGATACCAACGTAGACTCTCACTTCGACCTGCCATCCATCAACAAGAGCCGTCAGGCCCTCGACTCCCTGGAATTGTATCCTTTCCGGGAAGCGATCGCAGCAGGCGTAGGCTCCATCATGGTAGGCCATCTCTTTATCCCGGCCATCGACAATAAACCGAATACACCCACTTCCATCTCTTATAAAGCAGTAACCCAACTGCTGAAAAACGAACTGGGCTATAAAGGCCTGGTAGTTACCGATGCCCTCGAAATGAAAGGCATTGCAAAATTCTATTCCAAAGGACAGGAATCCTTACAGTCGCTGCTGGCAGGCAACGACCTGATGATACTGCCTTCTACCGCAGCCGGTAGCGTATCGGCTATTATGAAGGGTATCAGAAGAGGCCAGATCAGTCAGCAGGAAGTAGATGCCCGCGTGAAAAAAGTGTTGCGCGCCAAATACGACCTCGGCCTCTGGAAATCGCAACAGATCGACGTCAACAATCTGACAAACGATCTCAATGCCATGACCGACACTCTTACCCGTCGCATCGCAGAAAAAGCCATCACGCTGGTAAAGAATGATAAACAGCTCATTCCTTTCTCTCCAGCCATGACCCAGCAAAAGCTGGCTGTGATCGCAGTTGGTGCCGATGGTCACAATGCCTTCCTGGATGCCGTAAAAGCTTATAAACCAGGCACAGACGCATTTATCTTTACCTCCCGTCAAAGTGTGGAACAGATCGCGCCTATTGTGTCCAGGATTCAGCGCGATTATAAAGCAGTGATTATCAGTGTACATGGCTTCAGCCGCCGTCCGGCTAACAACTTCGGGCTGTCTCTCGCACAGCGCCTGATTGTAAAACATTTACAACAGGAGATGCCTTCTGCTACCGTTATATTCGGTAACCCGTACGCTATTCAGCACTGGTGCGATGCGCCTGCTATCGTAGCTGCCTATGAAGATGACAGCATCACCCAGAAAGTAGCTGCCGATCTGCTGTTTGGTAAACTGGGCCCTCAGGGTAAACTGCCGGTGACGGTATGCCCCGGTATGCCGGAAGGAACTGGTATCACTTATGAAGTAAACAGGTATACCCAGCTGCCTACTGATGCTCCTGCTGCAGTAGGTGTTAATGAAGCTCACCTGGCTGGCATTGATGCCCTCGCTAATGACATGATCACCCGCAATGCGGCCCCGGGCTGCGAAGTGCTGGCCATGAAAGACGGTAAAATTATCTACAACCGTACCTTCGGTCATTATGAATACAATCGCCAGGAACCGGTAGCACCCGGATCTATTTATGATCTGGCTTCTGTGACCAAGGTATGTGCTACCACTATCTCCATCATGCGCCTGTATGATGAAGGAAAAGTAAGCCTGGAGGGCACACTGGGCGACTACCTGCCCTTTGTAAAAGGTACCGATAAAGCCGGATTAAAAGTCCGTGATGTGTTGTTGCACCAGGCCGGACTGGTACCGTTTATTCCGTTCTACAAAGAAACCTTATATCCTGACGGCCGTCCGGATACAGCGGTATACCACTCCACCTCCGACGAATTACATTCCGTAAGGGTGGCAGACAATATGTATATGGACCACAACTATGTGGACACCATCTGGAAAAAGATACTGGACAGCAAAGTAACCCCACATCCGGGTTATGTTTACAGTGATCTGGACTTCCTTTTCCTGGGTAAGATTGTAGAAGCGGTGAGTGGGAAAAAATTAAACCAGTATGTGATGGAAACGTTCTATAAACCGTTAGGACTGTCTTCCACCGGATTTTTGCCAAGAGAAAGATTTCCACTGTCCCGTTTGGTACCTACAGAACATGAGCGTTCTTTCCGGATGCAGCTGCTCCGTGGTGATGTACACGACCCGGGCGCAGCCATGCTGGGTGGTGTAGCCGGACATGCCGGCCTGTTTTCCAACGCGCATGACCTCGGTGTGATCATGCAGATGTTGCTGAATAACGGCTCCTTTAACGGCGTACAGTATATCAAACCCGAAACAGTACGGTTGTTTACTGCCTACAACAGCAGTATCAGCCGTCGCGGGCTGGGCTTCGATAAACCGGAGAAAGACAACAATACCCGCCGGGAAAGTTATCCATCCAAACTTACCTCCGGTGCTACCTTTGGCCATACCGGATTTACCGGTACCTGCGTATGGGCCGACCCAACCAGCAAAATGGTGTTCATCTTCCTGAGCAACAGGGTTTACCCTGATGGTGGTTCCAATACTAAACTGTCCACCCTCAATACCAGGGGCAAAATGATGGATGTAGTATATGAAGCCATGCAGCTGTAACGGTGATGGATATGATGTAAGTGATGGATATGATATAGATGATATTAAAAAGCGGCGGAGATCATAAGTATGATCTCCGCCGCTTTTTAAATAACCAATTAACCAAATCAGAAAGTAATCAGGTCAAAATTATTTTTCTACAGAAACGAGTCTGTTGACCATTGTTTGTGTTTTGATGCCAATGGATTTTTCTGCTACTTTGTTTTTACCGTTTCTGATTTCGAAGATGTATTGACCATCTTCCAGAGACTGCAGGTTGTAGCGTGCTTCGAATCTAACAGTTGCAGGTAATACTTCCCGGTGAAGGGTATTGTTAAAGCTGTCCTTAATATAAAGTGTCAGCTTCTCGTTATCAGGATTAGTGACAGCCAGGGTAAAGTTCAGAGATTCTTTTACCGGTTGGGAGATTTCCACTTCCAGGTCCTTTTTGGGGGCTTCGGATGAAGGCTGCTCAGCGACGAATCTGTTGTTGTAAGCAAATGATTTGTCCTGCGCATGCATGGTTATAAAGGGAATGAGGATAGCGGCTAATACTAATATCGTTGCTTTGGGTACTAAAACAAAACGTAAGTGTTTCATGACATTATCTTTTTTAATGTTGTCTTTTGCTTTTTTAAATCTGGGCCGTATTAGCTAATACAATGGTGCCGTTGTTAATTTTCAATGCAAAGCTCCGATGTCAGCGTTAACAGAATATTACGCGATTGTTAAAAGAATGTGAGTATTTCGGGAGTGGTAAATCACTATTTTTGCAACGTTTATGGAAACAACAGTTAATATTAAGAATAACCGCCCGGTGGCTATCTGGCTTTATATAGGAGTGGGCATGCTGGTGATTCAGGTCTTATTGGGAGGGCTGACCCGTTTAACCGGTTCCGGCCTGTCGATTACAGAGTGGCAACCTTTACTGGGCGCATTCCCGCCAATGAATGAGGCAGCCTGGGAAAAAGCCTTCGATGGATATAAGCAGATTGCGCAGTACAAATATGTCAACAATCATTTCACCTTATCAGATTTTAAGTTTATCTATTTCTGGGAATGGTTCCACCGTGATTGGGCACGACTGATCGGGTTCGTATTTATAATTCCGTTTATCTATTTCATTATCAAGAAGAAGATCGACAAGAGTATGATCAATCCTTTGATTGTGCTTTTTGTGCTGGGTGGTCTTCAGGGGGCTATTGGCTGGATCATGGTAAAGAGTGGTCTGAACGATGAAAACCTGTATGTTAGCCATATCCGCCTGGCAATACACTTTATGTCGGCGCTGGTGCTCCTGTGTTACCTGTTCTGGTTTGCCCTTAAAATAAGCATTCCGTCTGCTGAAGTCCTGAAAGTGCCTTCCTTGAAACGTTTGAACATATGGTTGCTCGTACTGGTAACAGTACAGCTTATATACGGAGCCTTTATGGCTGGCCTTCATGCTGCTCTGGTAGCTAATACCTGGCCGGATATTAACGGGGCCTGGGTGCCTGCGGGGATGTTTACCCAGGGGGGATTTTTTACTGATATTGTCCATAATGCCATTACTATTCAGTTTATACACCGTGGCCTGGCCTATCTGATCACCATTTTGGTTGCCACCTGGTGGTGGAAATCCGCGCAGATACCTGCCAACAGCCTGCTGCATGGAATTCGTTATCTGCCGTTGCTGCTGGTATTATTACAGGTGTTATTAGGGGTGCTCACCCTGTTGAACAGCCAGGTTAAAATACCGATTACCTACGGAATCCTGCATCAGTGCGTAGGCATGTTGCTGCTCCTGTCGCTGGTATGGACGCTGTATCTAAGCAGAGCAAGACAATAAGAAAAAAACAAAATACAGACTACGGGCCTGGAGTGAAGACTTTCTTCGTTTCAGGCCCGTAATTCGTAATTCGCAATTCGTAATTTTTTACGTAGGTTTATTGGGAATAATCGTCTGATGAAGGTGAAGCTATTGCTAATAAAAACGTACTATTCTTTCCCTGTCCAGTTGCTCCTGCTACATTTCAGGAAATACCAGGTGTTGCTCATTTTTTGGGTTATCCTTTTCAGTACGATAAATGGTGGTTTTGCCAAGGTTTTTGGGGGAGATGCCCTCTTTCTGGCGCCGGAATATCTTGGGAAGGTGAACTTTTACAGTACCGCCATTCTCGGACTGGCTACCGGCATGTTTATTATGAGCTGGCAGATCACCACCTTCATTCTGCATACCGGCCGGTTTAAGTTCCTGGCCACTACCTCACAGCCTTTTTTCCGGTACTGTCTCAATAATTCTCTCATTCCGCTGGCTTTTGCTGTCTGTCTGCTTTACCGGGGCTGGGAATACCAGCGTTATGAGCAACTGAGCACTATTCCTGAGATTTTACTACTGGGTGAAGGGTTTATATGCGGTGCGCTCTTTATTGTTTTCTTTTGCTTCTTTTACTTTTTTAATGCAGATAAAAACATTGGCCGGCGGCTGGAAAAACGTTTCGGTAATCCCCGCAATTTTCTGCGGGTGATTCTCAAGCCTACTCAGGAGCCAGACGAAAACGCGCTGCCTGTACATAACTACTTCTCAACACCCTGGCGGATACGAAGAGCCAGGAATGTAGACCACTACAACAAACACTACCTCGACAGTATTCTCAAACAGCACCATTTTGCTGCCATGATCACGGTGGGCTGTGCCCTGATTTTTCTGGTGATACTGGCTTATATGATGGACTATGAGGTGTTCAGGATTCCGGCCGGAGCCAGTGTCCTTATATTTTTTGCTTTCCTGATAGGCGTAGCGGGCGCATACTCTTACCTGCTGCAAACCTGGTCTATACCGGTGGTACTGGTGTTGTTGCTGGGGCTGAACTGGATGGTGGAACATAACTGGATTGACAACAGGAACAAAGCATACGGACTTGATTATCAACAGAAAAAAGCTCGTCCCGATTACAGTCTGGAGGCATTGCAACATTTCTTTACCCGCGAAAGATATGAAGCAGACAGGTTGGGGACGCTGGAAATTCTGCGTAAATGGAGGAGCCGGTTTCCTGCGAATAAAAAACCGCGGTTGATCGTTATGAATTTCAGTGGGGGAGGCAGCCGTTCGGCCACCTGGTCGCTGCATGTACTGCAGCGCCTGGACAGTCTGCTCGGTGGTGATTTAATGAAACATACCGTTTTGATGACAGGCGCTTCCGGCGGTATGCTTGGGGCCAGTTATTTCCGGGAACTGTACCTGGAGCAGCTCATGGGCAAATCCGTACGACTTACCGACAGTATTTATATAGACAGGGTGTCAAGAGACCTGTTGAATCCGGTTTTCAGCGCTATGGCCGTGAATGATTTTATCACCCCATGGAGAACTTTTCAGTTAGATGGCCATCGCTATGCCAAAGACAGAGGTTATGCCTTTGAAATGCAGCTGAACCAGAACACCGACAATTTATTGAACAAAACCCTGAAAGATTATAAGGAACCTGAGTATAAAGCATTGATACCGATGCTTATCTGGAACGCAACTATCAATGCCGATGGCCGCCGGCTGATGATCTCCCCGCAGTCAATCAGCTATCTCTGCAGTCCGCAGTACCTCTATCCAACGCGGCAGATACGGGATATTGATGGGGTAGACTTCGGTCAGTACTTCGCCGGCCAGGACGCAATGGACTTACGTGTCACCAGTGCCATCCGTATGTGCGCTACTTTTCCTTATGTGCTGCCTAATACCTTTTTGCCCAGCAATCCTATTGTGGACGTGATGGATGCAGGCATCCGGGACAATTTCGGACAGCAGACCACGCTACGTTTTCTCTATACCTTCAGTAAGTGGATCAATGAAAATACCAGCGGGGTGGTATATATCCAGGTAAGGGATACCCGTAAAAACGATATTACCCCCATTAAAAAGGCGAAAGACCTGGGGGATCTGTTGTTTGAGCCGTTGTTTACCATGCAGCAGCATTGGAGCGCCATGCAGGATTTTGATCAGGACGATCTCATCAATTATATGGAGGGTTATTTCCCGAACAAGTTCCACCGCGTTATTTTCCAGTATGTGCCTCAGAAGCAGGATAAGGCGGCGGCATTGTCCTGGCACCTCACCTCCCGGGAGAAGCTGGATATCGCTCATGCGCTGGACAATCCAGCCAACCAGAGTGCACTGGATTTTGTCGTCAAACAGATGGCAGAATAATCCATTCATCTTTCCTTTTTATTATGGTCGGGCGCCGGTATGGCGTTGTCAACTTCGTATAGTCTTATGAGTGGGAGAGAGGCAGGCTGCACCATATGTAGACCTGGTGCGGCCGGGCGGAATAATGATGGCGGATGTCTAATTGTAACGAATTGTTATTCAATTGATTGTAACTCATTTTTAACAAGTGACTAAATGGTTACATTTATTTAAAACGTGAATCCGGCATTCTCGTCAGGTTTTCGTACCTTTGCGCCTCATTTTTGTAGCTATTAGCCCAAATTTAGTTAGTAGCTGATAGCTAAAGATATAAGTATATGAACATTCGTAATATTGCAATTATCGCACACGTAGACCATGGTAAAACTACCCTGGTTGACAAAATCCTTCATCAGACAAACGTATTCAGGGCTAATCAGGAATCTGGCGAGCTGATCATGGATAACAACGATCTCGAGAGAGAACGTGGTATTACCATTTTCAGTAAGAATGCTTCTGTTGAGTATAAGGGTACTAAAATTAATGTGATCGATACGCCAGGCCACGCCGACTTTGGTGGTGAGGTAGAGCGCGTATTGAAAATGGCTGACGGTGTAATCCTGCTGGTGGACGCCTTTGAAGGACCGATGCCACAGACCCGTTTTGTGCTGCAGAAAGCATTACAGCTGAACCTGAAGCCAATTGTTGTTATCAACAAGGTAGACAAAGCCAACTGTCGTCCTGATGAAGTACACGATGCTGTATTTGAATTGTTCTTCAACCTGGACGCAACTGAAGAGCAGCTGAACTTCCCGACCTTCTACGGTTCTGGTAAGAATGGCTGGTTCAACAGTTCCCTGGAGCAATGTGCAGACATCACTCCGCTGATGGATGGTATCATTGAGCATGTACCGGCGCCTAAAACTCCGGAAGGCACTCTCCAGCTGCAGATCACTTCCCTGGATTATTCTTCTTTCCTGGGTCGTATTGCAGTAGGTAAAGTAACCCGTAATTCTATCGAAGAAAATCAGTGGATCACCCTGATGCAGGCTGACGGTACCGCTAAAAAACAGAAAGTTCGTGAACTGTATGTTTTTGAAGCTTTAGGTAAAAGAAAAGTAACGAAAGTACATGCCGGCGATATCTGCGCTGTAGTAGGTGTGGAAGACTTTAATATTGGTGACACTATTGCTGATGCGGAAGCTCCTGAAGCATTACCAGTAATCAGCGTAGACGAACCTACCATGAACATGCTGTTCGGTATCAACAACTCTCCGTTCTTCGGTAAGGATGGTAAGTTTGTTACCTCTCGTCACCTGCGTGACCGTCTGGTAAAAGAAACTGAGAAAAACCTGGCGCTGCGCGTTGTGGATACAGACAGTGCTGATAGCTTCCTGGTTTATGGCCGTGGTATCCTGCACTTAGGTGTATTGATTGAGACTATGCGTCGTGAAGGGTATGAGTTGACTGTTGGTCAGCCGCAGGTTATCGTTAAGCACATTGACGGTAAAAAAAGCGAACCATATGAAACACTGGTGGTAGACGTTCCGCAGGAATTCGCCAGCAAGGTGATTGACCTGGTTACCCGTCGTAAAGGTGAGATGCTGATCATGGAAACCAAAGGTGAAATGCAGCACCTCGAATTTGAAATCCCATCCCGTGGTCTGATCGGTCTGCGTACACAGATGCTGACCGCTACTGCAGGTGAAGCTGTAATGGCTCACCGCTTTAATGACTACAAACCATGGAAAGGTCTGATTCCTGGCCGTAACAACGGTGTGTTGATCGCGAAAGAAGCTGGTTCTACTACCGCTTACTCTCTCGACAAATTACAGGACAGAGGTTCTTTCTTCGTTGATCCGGGAGAAGAAGTGTATAAAGGCATGATCATCGGCGAAAACAACAAACCTGGTGATCTGGTAGTAAACCCTAACGAGGGTAAAAAACTGACCAACATGCGTGCCAGCGGTAGCGATGGTGCAGCCAATATCGCTCCTAAGATCCTGATGACACTGGAAGAATGCATGGAATACATTCAGCATGATGAGTGTATTGAAGTTACGCCTAACTTCATCCGTATGCGTAAAACCATCCTGGACGAAGAAGAACGTAAGAGAACTGCAAAAAGCATGAAAGCTGAAGCGTAATAGCCAGGCTTTGTTTGATAAGAAAGTAAGATAAAACAGTGATAAAAAGCCGCTCCATATGGGGCGGTTTTTTTTTGCCGCTGATTTTTGTGATGAATGCTGATAGGCATGATGAAGAAAACATCAGTATATATCACACCAATCAAAAGCCCCCGTTATCAATATCCATCAGGATCATCATCTCCATCAGGATTTATCACAGTTCATCACAGTCCAAAATAAAAATCCCCGCCCAGGATAAGGCAGGGATGTGCATACTAACCCAATGCTTACTAAAACTAAAACTAACTTCTATGTATTTTAAAAAGGTAATTCTATTTTAAAGCTAATTACATAATAATTAAGCTTCTTCTTGTTTCTCCGCAATTTTCACTTTGATCTTTGCTTCGATTTCTGCGGACAGTTCCGGGTTGTCGTTCAGTAATTGTTTTACTGCATCACGACCCTGGCCCAGTTTATTAGTGTCGTAGCTGAACCAGCTACCACTTTTCTGTATGATGCCATATTCTACGCCCATGTCGATGATTTCACCCATTTTGGAAATACCCAGACCATAGATGATATCAAATTCGGCCTGACGGAATGGAGGTGCCACTTTATTTTTAACCACTTTTACTTTTACACGGTTACCGATCGCTTCGTCGCCATCTTTCAGTTGGCTCATGCGGCGGATATCCAGCCTTACAGAAGCATAGAACTTCAGTGCATTACCACCGGTAGTCGTTTCCGGGTTACCGAACATAACACCGATTTTCTCACGCAGCTGGTTGATGAATATGCAGCAGCAGTTGGTTTTAGCGATGGTGGCTGTCAGTTTACGCAGTGCCTGAGACATCAAACGTGCCTGCAGACCCATTTTGCTGTCACCCATTTCTCCTTCCAGCTCGCTCTTCGGTACCAGTGCAGCTACAGAGTCCACTACCACTACGTCTACTGCTCCGGATAAAATCAGACGGTCTGCAATTTCCAGTGCCTGCTCACCATGGTCTGGCTGTGAAATGAGGAGGGAATCCACATCAACACCCAGTCTGCGGGCGTAGCTGCTGTCAAAAGCGTGCTCCGCATCCACAATAGCACAGATACCACCTTTCTTTTGCGCTTCCGCAATTGTGTGAATGGCTACTGTTGTTTTACCAGAAGACTCCGGACCATAGATCTCTATAATCCTGCCCTTAGGAAAACCACCAATGCCCAGTGCGATATCAAGACCCAATGAACCGGAAGAAATTACTTCCATTGGAGCCTCTGCTTTTTCGCCCATCATCATCACGGATCCCTTACCGAAATCCTTCTCTATCTTATCCATTGTGAGGCGTAACGCCTTCAATTTTTCAGTATTGGCTGTAGACATATCTGTAGTTGTTTTTTACAAATTTAATCGAAAAGCATATCTCCAACTGGAATGCTAAATTATAACCTAATTTTTGTTTTTCCTAAATTTTTTAGCATTTTATTTTTAATGCTAAAAAAAGTAGTATCTATATCGAACTATCACTCATTCTCTTCTTTCACATCTGCATTGACCGTAACGACAATACAAAGATGAGAGGCTATTACGCATTGAATGTGCGTAATCATTTCCTTTCTCAAAAAATTCTCAGCGACCGGGGAGAGGGAAAATACTGCATTTTGAAAAAGCGTAGTTATACGCTTGAGGTTCAATACAGAATATCGGACTTTTGCATTGTCAAGTTTAGTTGTTGATGATTGTTACCCCAATGTTTGTTAGTCTGTTTGTTAACCTGCCTTGCGGCCTTGCATCCATGGTTACCGGAAGAGGCAATCCGGCTGAAACAAGGTAAACCCCAAAAATCTCTTTCCCCATCCTGAATATATCTTATTCCTTGATCTGTTTTTCCCGGATAAAAAGAGAAAAGCCGGCAAGGAATAGGTTGTTCAGGATGGGATACCGGTCAGACCAGGATCCCGCAGGCGGCCAGCTGCGTGATAATACCGATAAAGATACCCGTATAAATCTCCGCCGGAGAATGTGCATGCAGCACCATCCGCGCCGTAGCCACGATACCCGTCACCAAAAAAGTGATCACCAGTGGTACCGACACATTCATATGCATCCCCCACATCAGCGACAGCAGGAATCCGATCACCCCGCCCCAGCCAATGCTGTGCATACTGGTCTTCATAAAAGTATTGGTAACAAAGGAAATGGAAATGGCCAGAAAAGACCCCAGGAAAAAGGCCGAATAAAAACGGGGCGCACGACCCTCCTGTAAAAAGGTATAAAATGCCCAGAAATAATAAATAATGATCGCTACGTAAGGAATAATCCGCTCCCGCTGCGTTTTCATATAAATAGACGGGATAAATCCAAGCTGCTTGGCCAGCAGCACTGTCAGCAATGGAAACAGCACGGTGATGATACCCACCCGGAAATACAGCATATCGAATGCAAAACGCATGCTCTGCGGCTTAAACGCCACCATGTATTCGGGAATAGACTGCAGTATCAGAAAAGTGACCAGCGTTGGTATAAACAACGGATGGGTGATATAGGAAATAACCTGCGCGGCGGACCGGGCAACAGGCGGGAATACCGGCCATTCCTGATTAGTGATATTCCTTTCCGGTACTGCGTGTTCTTGCATCATCTTTTATTCTTATAATTCTTTACGTAAACGGGCAACCGGTATATTCAGCTGCTCCCTGTATTTGGCCACCGTACGGCGGGCAATATTATATCCTTTGTCCTGCAACATCTTCGTAAGGTTTTCGTCACTCAGCGGCTTCCGCTTGTTCTCGGCCTCTATCAGATCAGACAGGATCTTCTTCACCTCCCTGGTGGATACTTCCTCCCCGCTATCAGTAGACAGGGATTCAGAGAAGAAAAACTTCAGCTTGAAAGTACCAAATTCCGTCTGTACATATTTGCTGTTGGCCACACGGCTCACCGTGGAGATGTCCAGCTGTGTACGGTCGGCAATATCTTTCAGGATCATCGGCTTCATGGTGGTTTCGTCGCCGGTCAGGAAAAACTCCCGCTGATAGTCCATGATGGACTCCATAGTAGATAACAGGGTATGCTGACGTTGTTTGATAGCATCGATAAACCACTTGGCGGCGTCGATCTTCTGTTTGATGAACAGTACGGCTTCTTTCTGGCGTTTGTCCTTTTTGTCTCCCCGGTCGTATTCCCGCAACATGTCGCGGTAGCCGCCTGAAATACGGAGGTCCGGTGCATTGCGTGAATTGAGCGTCAGTTCCAGCTTACCGGCATTATTTACAATGAAGAAGTCAGGCAATACATAACTCTCGGCTTTATTGAGGGTCGCATAG
This sequence comes from Chitinophaga flava, assembly GCF_003308995.1. Lineage (NCBI taxonomy): Bacteria > Pseudomonadati > Bacteroidota > Chitinophagia > Chitinophagales > Chitinophagaceae > Chitinophaga > Chitinophaga flava. The sequence continues at coordinate 3,433,612 of NZ_QFFJ01000001.1, forward strand.
TTGCCTCCCGGTTTGGGATTCAGCTTGATGATCTGATTGATGGCTCCTTTCAGGCCCTCATCGCTCAGGCTCATCGCCTTCTGGATCTTTTCGTAGTGTTTCTTGGTAAATTCGTCAAAGTAATTTTCGAGGATCAGGTAGGCATTATGTACGCCTTCATCTTCCTGGGCCTTGCGTTTCAACTGTAACAACAGGCACTCTTTCAGGTCGGTAGCGCATACGCCGGCCGGGTCAAAATCCTGGATCTTCTTGATCAGCTCCCGGAGCTCTTCTTCACTGGTGTCTATATTCTGGGAGAAAGAGAGATCGTCCACCATGGCGCTTACTTCCCGGCGCAGATAGCCGTCATCGTCAATACTGCCAATGATATGTTCTGCAATGGCGTTCTGGTGGTCGTCGAGTTCCAGCATGCCCAGCTGACTCAGAAGATGCTCATGGAAAGAAGTTTCCACCCGGATAGGGATGGTTTTGTTGCTCTCGTCCGGATCAGGGTAATTGTCGTCACGTAATTTATAATCCGCTACATCATCATCCCCTTCGCTCACATATTCGGAAATATCAATATTATCGTATTCGTTTTCGCTGCCATCCGGCTCAAAATCATCCTCTTCGTCAGTGTCAGTTTTTGCGTCAAACTCTTCCTGTTCTTTAAACTCATCTTCATGTGCATCTTCACCATATTCCAGTGCAGGGTTTTCCTCCAGTTCTTCTTTAATCCTCTCTTCCAGGTTGACAGTAGGCACCTGCAGCAGTTTCATCAACTGAATCTGCTGTGGTGAAAGTTTCTGCAATAACTTTTGCTGTTGTGTCTGCTTTAGCATAATAATCGTTCCCTATCAGGGCAAAATTAATAAGTATAAGGTTAACGATAGCCTCATCGTCTATAGCAGTCAACAGTTAGCGGATATTTGGCTAACGGTGGGCGGCTGATAGCCGGAAGGACTATAAATCCAGTTCCAGTTGCTCATCGGGCAACAGGCGGAACGACTTGCGGTGGTAAGGTGAGTCACCAAATTCCCGCAGTGCTTCCCGGTGCTGCCTGGTAGGATAGCCTTTGTTCTCATTCCAGCCAAAATGCGGGTATTCCTGATGCAACTGTTGCATATACTCATCCCGGTATGTTTTGGCGAGAATAGAGGCGGCCGCAATGGATGCATATTTACCATCTCCCTTGACAATGCAGGCAAAAGGCGTTTTACCATAGGCATAAAACCGGTTACCATCAACGATGATGAATTCCGGCTGCCGGCTCAATTGCTCCAATGCCAGGTGCATAGCCCGGAAAGAGGCTTTTAATATGTTTATCTTGTCAATCTCCGCATGGTCTACACTGGCAACAGCGTAGTGCAATGCCTCTTTTTCTATTACTCCGCGCAACAGATCGCGGTCTGCTGAGCTCAATTGTTTGGAATCATTGAGTAACGGATGGCTGAAACCTGCTGGTAAAATCACAGCTGCCGCAAACACGGGGCCTGCCAGGCACCCTCTTCCGGCTTCGTCACAGCCAGCCTCCAATAATTCGTTCTGATAATGAGATAGTAGCAAATCCGGTTCTGTTTAAGACGGGTAAAATTACAAGATTAATGTTCAAGGAACAAGGACTACGGAATTTTAGCGTCTTGTGGAATCGCGTCCGAACAGGTCTTTGAAATCCTGTTTGAAGTCTGTCCACTCCTTATCGGATTTTTTCATCAGCTCATCAGCGCCCTTACGCGTGCTGTCCCAGGTATCGGCACTGCTGTTCTGAATGTCCTTCATTTTTTTGTCCATCTCCGCTTTCAGGCTCTCCAGCTTTTTGCGGGCTGCTTTGCTCTTCGTAGTGCCTTCTTTTTTTAATTCGTCACTAGTCTGGTCTATTTGTTTGATCCGCTCTCTGATGGCTTCCTCCGCCTGCTTTTTCTGCTCGTCGAGGTATTCCCCGGCGCTTTTAGCAGTGGCTTTTACGTCTTCTTTAACTTTATTAGCACCTTCCTGCACCTGCTCTTTCTTTTCCTGCTGCTTTTTATTCTCGTTGCACGACAGAAATGCTGCTACTCCCAGTAATAACATTATTTTTTTCATGGTCAACTGATTTAAACTGTTAGAAAATAGGTCCGGTGATTTTTGGCACGGGTACTTTGTTGTTCCCCCCTTATCAAAACATATTCCAGTTTTTTTGTTCACACACGGAACACATTATTTACAGACTGAAAAATATATATAAATTATTAATACAATTTAATGATTGGTAGATTGTTGGCATTATACCTACACATGCGTCCGTTAACGAAAAAATAGCTAGGTTTGAGGTCCTTTTATAACAAAACCAAACTTATATGAGAAAAAAATTAGTGGTTTTGCTCCTCCTGCTCAGCGTAAGCATTCAATGGGCGAAAGCAGACGAGGGCATGTGGCTCCCTTATTTATTGGGCCAACAAACCTACAATGACATGGTCAAAAGAGGCCTCAAATTAACCAAAGAACAGTTGTATAGCATCAACAAAGCTTCCATGAAGGATGCGATCGTGATCTTTGGCGGAGGTTGCACCGGTGAAATTGTAAGCAATGAAGGTCTGATTTTTACGAACCACCACTGCGGTTATGGAGCAATTGCTGCTGCCAGCTCTGTAGAACATAACTATCTCAAAAACGGCTTCTACGCAAAAAATAAACAGGAAGAAATTTCTTCCCCCATGCTTTCTGTACAGTTCCTGGTAAAAGTGGAAGATGTAACGAAAGATGTGGAAGCACAGCTGAAAGGGCTTAACGGCGCTGACAGAGTGAAAAAAGAACAGGATGTTTACAACGACATCATCACCAAAGCTACCACCGGCAACGGCTACGAAGCCAAAGTGGTTCCTATGTTCAAAGCTAATCAATACCTGCTGTTTGTATACGAGCGCTTTAAAGATGTTCGCCTGGTAGGTACGCCTCCTGAAAGCGTAGGTAAATTCGGTGGTGATACCGACAACTGGGAATGGCCCCGTCATACCGGCGATTTCTCTGTCTTCCGCGTATATGCTACCAAAGACGGTAAACCTGCGTCTTATTCCAAAGACAACGTTCCGTTAAAACCTAAACACTTCCTGCCGGTATCCATCAAAGGTGTAAAAGAAAATGATTACGCCATGATCTTCGGTTACCCCGGTGGTACCAACCGTTACGAAACCTCTTATGGCATCAAGCTGAAAACAGAAGTGGAAAACCCTTCTCTGGTAAATCTGCGCGACGTAAGACTGAAAGCCATGATGGAACAGATGGCGAAAGATCCGGCAGTAAAACTGCAACTGGCCTCTAATTATGCCAGCATCGCTAACTACTGGAAATTCTTTGATGGCGAAACCAAACAACTGAAACAGCACCACGTACTGGAACAGAAAGAAAAGAATGAAGCTGCTTTCGCCAAATGGGCACAGGACAAACCTGAGTTTGCCAATGTCATGAACGATTATGCTGCTGCTTACAAAGCATGGAGCCCTTATGCCAAACACCGTGTATACCTGACTGAAGGTATCCTTGGTTCTCCGGCTGCTGCTTATGCAGGTACCCTGATGGTGCTGGAAAAAGCACTGGTAACTCCAGGTAGCGCTAAAGATGCTGCTCAGCAGGCTGCCGTTGCCGCTGATAAAGCAAGAACCTCTTTCCTCGAAAGTGAAAACAAACCCAGCGATCAGAAAATCCTGGCTGCTACTGCACGCATGTTCTACAACGACGTGCCTAAAGATCAGCAACCTATCGGATTCTATGAAGCGCTGAAAAACAAATTCGGCAGCCTCGAAGACGACAACACCTGGAAACTCTGGGCCGCTTACCTGATGAATAACACCATCATTTTTGATGATGCCAAATGGAAAGCATTTATGGCCAATCCGGATGCAGTGACCCTGCAAAACGATCCTCTTTTTGCTTACACCAGCACCTTCATTAAAAATTACGCCGGTAAATACCAGCCTATTTACAGCCAGTTCGCACTGAAAAACAACGACCTGGGCCGCGAATACCTGAAAGGTGTAATGCAGATGCAACCTAACGCCAACAGGTATCCGGATGCCAACTTCACTATGCGCCTCTCTTTTGGCCAGGTGAAACCATATTCTCCACGCGATGCTGTACATTACGACTATGTTACTACCATGAAAGGCGTGATCGAGAAATACGTACCAGGCGACTACGAGTTTGACCTCCCGGCTAACTACATGGACCTGTACAACAAAAAAGATTTCGGTCAATACAAAGACGCTAAACGTAACGACGTAGTAGTGGCCTTTATCACTACCAACGACATTACCGGCGGTAACTCCGGTTCTCCAGTGATCAACGCCAATGGCGAATTGATTGGCCTGGCCTTCGACGGTAACTACGAAGCGCTGAGCCACAAAATCCAGTTCGACGCTGACTACAACCGCACTATCTGCGTAGATGTACGCTATGTACTGTGGTGCATCGAAAAACTGGGTGGTGCCAAAAACATCATCGATGAGCTGAAGCTGGTGAAATAAGCCCTTCTGCTAAAAAAAATACAGATCCCGTTTCGGTTATGCCGGAACGGGATTTTTTTATCCTGCCCGCCTCAAAACATTTCCCTGCTGCATGTTGTTATCCCCAGTAAATACCGCCTATTCTGAAATTCACAACAACCGTGCATGCATAAACGAAGTATCCTACTATTGGCCATCTTTTTAGTTGCAGTGACCCCGCTGACGTATGCAGGAAATGGGCTGGCGATAGATACCTCCGCGGTTGATACCACTGCACAGAAAGTTGGTTTTCTGAAACGAGTGACACTGAGTGGTGTATTTCAGGCCCGTTATACATTGTCTCTCAAATCGAATATAGATGTGAACGGAGTACACCAGACAGATGAAGAAAAGGAAGTGGTGCGCAATAGTTTCAGTATCAAAAGGGCAAGGCTTCAGGTGAAAGCGCAGGTCAGCGACCGGTTTACAGCCAGCTGCCTGGTTAACTTCGCTGATTTTGCCAGCGACCCCAAAGGAAAAGTGCTGGAAAACGCTTTCATATCCTACCGCTGGAATGATGCCGTCAATTTTACAGTAGGACAGTTCAGACCTTCCTTCGGTCTGGAAGATCTTTATCCGGTGGATATTATTCAGTCGATGGATTTCTCTAACCAGTATTATGCATTTGGAAATAATGGCTGGCAAAGTTTTCAGGTGGGCATATCTATGTTCGGCACCTTCCGGAAGCTGACGAGGTGGCCTATCAAATATGCTATCAATGTGGTGAATGGTAACAACCGTAACCAGATATCGGATGATGATAATGGCAAACTGGCCTCCACCAGGCTGGAATTTGGAGACATGAACAGGTTGTCGCTGGGCCTCAATGGTGGATTTGGAGCTGTTAGAAGACATGGCGTTTATGCGTTGGGGATAGACTTCAGTGGAGTTATTCCACTGGCGGAAAAACTGGACCTGCAGCTTCAGACTGAATTCAAACAGGGCACCGACCACCGGTTGTTTTACTCCCTGGCAGACAGCCTGCGGCAAGGACCGCTGAGTGATTATCAGATGAATGGTGTTTATGTGTTGCCCAACTTCCGTTACAAAATCAATTATCACAAACTCACATCGATAGAAATGTCTATGCGCTATGAATATTTTAATGAGGATTTCAGGCATACCGGCAATGCACGACGCTCCTATATCCCGATGATAAGTCTTGCATTTCTGAAAGATTATGGAGGACGCATACAGCTGGGCATGCAGATCGATGACTACGACAGAGACATCCCTGGGACCAAAACGCACAGTAGCAACCTGATGATTGTGCAGGTACAATGCAGACTATAAAAGGCCATTATCACGCAGGAAATCAGGTATTCACACGTCGACTTAAAAATACAGGTTATGGGTCAGTGGAAACAAAAAACATTAACCAGAAAAAACTGGATGGCATTTACAGGATTATTCCTGTGTCTTTTTCTGGTCATTCATTTTCTGGGAAACCTGCAGCTGCTGCTGCCGGAGGAGAAGGCACATCTGCAATTCAATTATTATTCACATCTGTTATCAGGAAATATCATCATCAAAATTATTTCCTGGGTGTTGTACATCAGTATCATTGTACATGTAGTATATGCAATCATTATAATGTTAACGAATAAACGCTCCAGAGATCTAAAATACCACTATGACAGAAGAGCGGCGGTCAGCAAATGGTACACGCGTAATATGGGATTGCTGGGCACGATCATTTTTATTTTTCTGGTGATTCATTTCAGAGATTTCTGGTATGTGTACAAATTTGGAGCATTACCGCTGGACGCACAGGGAAATAAAGACCTGTACACCTTGGTGGTGGCTGTTTACAGTGAAACATGGTATGTGCTGGTATATGTGTTGTGTATGGTAGCGTTATGTTATCATTTGATGCATGGTTTTTTCAGTGCAGCCAGAACGCTGGGTGTATATCATCCGCGATATGTACGATGGATAAAGGTTTTCGGCTGGATTTACAGTGTCGGTATCAGTGCTGGTTTTGCACTGATACCCATTTATGTTCACTTCTTAAAATAAGCTGAGATGCTGGAGTCAAAAATACCGGACGGACCACTGGAGGACAAGTGGCGTTATTACAAGGAACATGCGAAGCTGGTGAACCCCGCCAACCGCAGGAAGCTGGAGGTAATTGTTGTAGGCACCGGACTGGCCGGAAGCTCCATTGCTGCCTCCCTTGGGGAGATGGGATACCGGGTAAAAAGCTTCTGTTTTCAGGATACTCCGCGCCGCGCCCATTCAGTGGCTGCGCAGGGAGGTGTGAATGCCTGTAAGAACTATAAAAATGACGGAGATAACATCTTCCGTATGTTTTATGATACGATCAAGGGTGGTGATTTCCGATCGAGGGAGGGCAATGTATACCGGCTGGCAGAATGCAGTGCCAGTCTGATAGACCAGGCAGTGGCTCAGGGTGTACCTTTCGGCCGGGAATACGGTGGATATCTCAATAACCGCTCCTTCGGTGGGGTACAGGTGTCGCGGACCTTCTACGCACGGGGACAGACTGGTCAACAGTTATTGCTGGGTGCCTATCAGGCATTGATGCGGCAGGTACACCTGGGTACGGTGCAATTGTTTGCCCGTCATGAAATGCTGGATCTGGTAACGATAGACGGAAAGGCAAGGGGGGTGATCGTCCGGAATCTGGATACCGGCAATATAGAGCGTCATGGGGCCCATGCTGTAATACTGGCTACTGGCGGTTTCGGCAAGATTTATTATCTGTCTACCCTGGCGATGGGATGCAATGGTTCTGCCATCTGGCGGGCACATAAAAAGGGCGCACTCATTGCTAACCCGAGCTGGACACAGATCCATCCTACCAGTCTGCCGCAGTCGGGTGAGTATCAGTCCAAACTGACGCTGATGTCGGAATCACTGCGTAATGATGGCCGTATATGGGTGCCCAAAAACCAGGATGAGAAACGCTTGCCCAACCAGGTTCCGGAGGAAGACCGGGACTACTATCTGGAGCGGCGATACCCGGCCTTCGGTAACCTGTCGCCCAGGGATATTGCTTCCAGGGCAGCCAAAGAGCGTATCGACGCAGGTTACGGCATAGGGCCTTTAAAAAATGCGGTATACCTCGATTTCTCAAGGGCTATTAAGGAACAGGGAGAGCCCAAAATCCGCGAGAAGTATGGTAACCTCTTCCGCATGTACGAAAAAATAACCGGGATCGATGCTTATAAAGAGCCGATGCGTATTTCACCGGCTGCACATTTTTCGATGGGAGGTCTGTGGGTAGATTATGAGTTGATGACAACCATACCGGGTCTGTTTGCATTGGGTGAAGCCAATTTTGCTGATCATGGTGCTAACCGGTTGGGGGCCAATTCACTGTTGCAGGCCTGTGTAGACGGTTACTTCATCGCACCTTATACGCTGGGTAACTATCTCGCTGATGAGATCAAAACACCCACGATAGATACCAGTCAGCTTGCTTTTGATAGTGCAGCGGCAAGAGTAGAAGGGCAGTTGCGCGCATTGATGTCGATAGGAGGCAAGTTATCTGCTGATCATTTCCATAAAACACTGGGTAAAATCCTGTATGACAAATGTGGCCTGTCCCGCTCCAGGGAAGGCCTGGAACAGGCTATCAATGAGATAAAGGCATTACGGCAGCAGTTCTATGAACAGCTTTACATACCCGGAGGTATGGCCATCAACAGTGAGTTGGAAAAAGCAGGTAGGGTTGCAGACTATCTGGAGCTTGGTGAACTGATGTGTTATGACGCGCTGACGCGCGAAGAATCCTGTGGTGCTCATTTCCGGGTAGAATATCAGACACCCGAAGGAGAAGCGAAGCGTAATGACCGGGACTTTTCTTTTATCTCAGCCTGGGAATGGGCTGGAAGTCACAACCCGCCGGTATTGCATAAGGAGCCGCTGAAGTTTGAGTTTGTTACACCTACGGTGAGAAGTTATAAATAAATAAACTATCGTGTATGCATATACGATTAAAGATATGGAGACAGGAAAACAGCCAGGATGCTGGTAGGATGCAGGATTATGAACTGGCAGCGGTTGACCCCGACATGTCTTTTCTGGAGATGCTGGACATGTTGAATGAACAGCTGCTGGGAAAGGGCGAACGGACTATCGAGTTTGACCATGACTGCAGGGAAGGTATCTGCGGACAGTGCGGTGTAATGATCAATGGTCGTGCACACGGACCGCTGAAAAACACCACCACCTGTCAGCTGCATATGCGCAGTTTCGCTGAAGGAGAGGTGATATATATAGAGCCGTTTCGTGCTACAGCATTTCCGGTAAAGTGTGATCTGAAAATAGACCGCAGTGCTTTGGATCGTGTGATACAGGCAGGCGGTTTTATTTCAGTGAATACCGGACAGGCGCCGGAAGCCAACAGTATACCGGTGGGGCATGGTGTAGCAGAAGCCGCTTTTGATGCGGCGGCGTGTATTGGTTGCGGTGCCTGTGTGGCGGTGTGTAAAAATTCCAGCGCAGCGTTGTTCACCAGTGCTAAAATAACGCACCTGGTATTGTTGCCACAAGGAGAAGTAGAAGCAAGCGAAAGAGTGCGGCAGATGGTAGATCAGATGGATGCGGAAGGGTTTGGTCACTGCAGTAATACAGAGGCTTGTGAGGCAGAATGCCCGCAGCAGATCTCGGTATTGCATATCGCTCGTATGAACTGGGAATACAACAAGTTGCAGCTGTTAAAAACGTGATATGCTGATTGAATAAGGATGATACGTAGTAGTACGTAATTTTAAAAATTTGTCGGTTGACTTGATTGTTTATACGAAGAATCGTCGTAAATTTGCGTCCGTTTTAATACCGATATATACTGTTGCGGATAAGAGTTGCTACATGCGATAGTGTTAACCCGGATTTATTTGTAACAGGGTTTGTGACCCGCCCCCAAAAAAGAAGTATAAAAACATGAAACATTTAAGAATGTTTGTGGTATCCCTGCTGTTGATGATAACAGCGATGACAGCTTGTACCCCAAACCAGGAAAAGAAAGAAACAGCTACAGTAGCCGGTAACGCCGGTAATTTTCTGATCATCAGAGGTCATGGTTTCAGCCAGGATAAGGCTGCCAACAAAGTAATCTTTGGTGAAGTATCAGCACAGGTATTACATGCCGATGCTGATTATCTGCTGGTACAGGTACCAGAGCAGAAAGCTGATACTGTACAGGTGATAGTAGCAGTGGGAGACAACATCTCCAACGCTATGTTGTTTGAATATCATCCCACACGGAAGCTGGTAGCTGCTGTGCAGGGACTGGGCCATGACGCCTATTAATAACACAGTGTTTTAGTTGTTACCATAGCTTTATTAGTAAAGAAAGAAAAAGGGTTGTTACATTATGTAACAACCCTTCTCTTATTAATGAGTGAGTAAGTAGTTATTTATTTTCCTTGGGCTGCATGCCAAACATCAGTACCAGTTTGTTATTGTCGTAGAGGTTGAGAGTCTGGTCTGCTACATCATACCGGAAGTTGTGTTCACCGATCATTGTCAGGAACTCGTGTTCACGACGCATCACGTTTTCATCCATGCAGGCCATTCTGGTGCTGATGGGCATGGTAAAGCTGATGTTTTCACCGCTGGCGTTAAAACCACCAGAGATGTTGTTGCATCCGCCTTTGCCGTGGAAGCGTTTGGTGGCCGGATCAAATTCAACCCAGATACCGGATTGTGTGAGTACGCTATCTCCCATTTTGATCAGGTTCCATCTTTTGCTCGTGATAAATGCCCACAGGCGGCCATTTTCAGTATTAGTTGTTTTTTCCGCAGCAGTAGTATTTACTTTTTTCTTCTCCAATACTTTCCGCAATGTGTATTTAATGGATGAGCCATCGGCAGGAGGATTTTTAATGGTAGTAACCCTTACTAACAGTTTGTAACGATAGCCGGGAGTATATTTAAATCCTTCGATGTTGGTGAAGAGGTTTGACCAGGAAGTATCCTTGAGTCCCTTTATCTGCAGGCATTCCATGGGGGCTACGCCGGTGCAGGGCTCTTTGGCTTCTTTCACATAAATGGTCTGGTTTCTTGCAGGCTGCTGCTTTTGCACGGGTTGTCCGGGTGTCATCAATGTAGTAGCCAGCGTCAATGCTAATTCGAAAAACATAATTGTGATTTTAATCTTTAACAACAAAAGGTACCTGACGGTTTACTTTTGTCAGTATACCTCTTGTTTGCAAAAACGCTGCCAGTATGCAGAAAGTTACAATCAGTGTTTACGATTTCATCTTTTCTATACGTTGGATGATGGTGTTGTAGTAGGCCCGTTTATCTTTTCCGGGAAGACTTACAACACGGATGTCATTAGCGGAAAGCAGGTCCAGCTTGAATTTGCAGGCGGCCTTTAGCTCTTCCGGAATATAGTAGTAGATGGTATTGGGCACCGGAATATTTTTATGATGAAATTTTTGCCGGGCTCTGTAGGTGAGCAGCCACCAGAGGTCTGTTTCCACAAAATCGAGCGACAGCCCGAAGATGTGGATATCACGGGTAAAGAAAAAATCTATCCAGGAATGGAAATATACCTGTTTAGCGTGTATGCGTCTCAGTAAGGAAGCCTTTGGCACTTCCTTGTTGGAATAGAAGGTGCCACTGACCACATAGTTACGCATCAGTTGCAGCTGACCGCCATAATGTTCAAAGCCCAGGTTGATGCTCATGGGGTTGAGGCAATCACCGTGAATATGCCAGTAGTGAATATCATCCATGGTATATTTCCGGAAGATGCTGTAGAATTTTTCATTGATAAGACTGGTGTTTTCAAACGGGGTGCGGCCTTCGAGGGTGAACTCATAGTTGGTGGTGAGGATATGTGCCGGCTTGAGAGCTCTGATTGCTTCATGGATGCCGTTGGATTTTATTTCAGCGGCTTTGATGGCGATAAATGCTTTCAGTTCTCTTTCCCGCATTTTTTCTCTTTTGATGGCGGTTAGAAACACTTCTTCATATAGTAGCGGGAATGGTTTTTTATCATCCAGTTCCACGCAGTCGCCTGTATGACAGAAGGTGATAATATCCTGCAACAGGTCTTTCCAGCTTTGTCCGCTGGAAATGTTGTTGATATCATTTCCAATGAGTAGAATAAGGTTGTTCATAGCAGGTATATATGGTTTTACGGGTGGATAAAGCGGAAGGTGAGGTTGATCCTTCCGGAGATCTGGCGGCTTGTTTTGGGTACCTGGTGTTCCCAGTATTGCTGCAGGGTTCCTTTCATGATGAGGAGAGAACCATGTTCCAGCAATATTTCATGCTTCAGGTGATGATCACTTTTATAGCGTAACAAAAAGCGGCGGGCGGCGCCAAAGTTAACAGAAGCGATAACTGGCTGAGGTCCCAGTTCCGGCTCATCATCGGCATGCCATCCCATAGAGTCGTTACCGTCACGGTACAGGTTGAGCAATACGCTGTTGAATGTGGTGCCGGCCGTTGGGGTTATACGGTCGCGAATGTCTGTTAATGCTTGCGTCCAGGGCTGTGGCACAAACGTATTGCCTGAAAAACTGTAGGAAGTGGCTACATCGCCATACCAGGCCATTAACCGGGGAAATAACACCTCTTTGCCGTACATCCGCATTGATTCCTGTTTCCAGGCTATGGTGTCCAGCAAAGTCTGCATATACGTATCACTTTCCGCTTTATTGAAAAAGTGCGGATAATAAGCCAGTTCTCCGTTCTTTAAACTGATGACATTCCCGGGGGCTGGTTCTTCGAATAAACTTCCCTGCAAACTCATAGCACAAATTTAGTAAGGTACTACGCAACGTATTTACATTCAGGAATCTTTCCACTGCCAGAGGTAGCGGCAGGCGTGGGTTCGGTAAGGCGACCATTTATCAGAGATCGTTTTCATCTTTTCCCTGAAAAGCTTTTTATCACTGGGGTCGAGCTTATACAATGTAGTCATGGCCTGCTGTATGCCCAGGTCGTCGATAGAGAAAATATCCTCCCGATGAAGGTGCGACATCAGCAACATTTCCACCGTCCACCGGCCTACACCCTTGATACGGGTGAGGCATATGATCACGGCTTCATCATCCATTTTGTGGAGTTTGGCATCTGTAAGCTTTTCCGTCAGCACGAAGTGGGCTACGTTATGCACAGTAGGATACTTTGGCATTGGACAGGCCAATGGAACGCAGTACCTCAGGAGGTGTATCCATCACCTGTTGGGGAGTAGGTTCCTTATGGCTGTAAAGGGCCAGAAAACGGGCATAAATCACGTCGGCCACTTTGGTGGAGAGCTGCTGGTTCATAATGGCCTGCATCAGGCGTACAGCAAAGTTCTTTCGCTTTACCCGCGCAGCCAGCGGACCGGAGATAATCTTCTGCAGCTTTTTGTCTTTGCTGAGATGTGCTATATAAGCGTGTTCCGTTACCGGAGTGCCAGATGGTCTGGGCATAAACTATCGGTTAAATGTATATATCCTGTAATCCAGCACTCCGGCCGGTGACATTAATAGGTAAACGGCTGGTTGTAGATCACCTGCAGAATCGTTTGTCCTACTGCTTTTAATGTTTTGGTATCAATCACACTCATGTTATCATTCTGGGTATGCCAGTGCGGCGCAAAATTGCCGTTGGCCTGCCAGGCGATAATATCAAATGTGGGGATGTTGGCCATGGTGTTCACATAAATGTGGTCATCCGTAATGTAGGAGCCGTTTTTCTCATAACGGAAAAAGTCGGAGTATCCCAGTTGATTGGCCACGTCCCAGAACATTTTCATAGGCCCGTAAGCATATTGCTGGGAAGAACCTTCCATATAAAACTGTGAACCGCGGCCGCCTACCATGTCCAGGAGTATGCCGTAATTGGCTTTATAACCCTTTACATGCGGGTTTTTAGCCCAGTACTGGGTACCCAGGCAGAAAGAGTTTTCATTGTCTTTTACGCCGTAATCCTCTACGTCTACCAACAGAATGTCTACCCCTGCCTCCGGCCGCTGGGCACGGAACTGCCGGGCAGCTTCCATCAACACAGCCACACCGCTGGCGCCATCATCAGCACCATCCAGTTTGCCCTTTTTATCAAAAGCATCTTCATCAGCCCATGGACGGGTGTCCCAGTGGGCGAGCAGCAGCACCCGCTGTTTGGCAGCAGGGTTAAAACTGGCGATGATGTTGATACAGGGAAGGTTCTCTTTATGAGGGCCAGTAACGGTAGTGCGTTGCACATATACCGTATCTGCCCACTGCCGCAAGGTACTGATCATCCAGTCTGCACATTTCTGCTGTGCTGGTGTATTGGGTATCCTCGGGCCAAAGCTTACCTGTTTGGCGGTATAGGCATATGCCGAATCCGCGTTGAAGGCCGGTACAGGCACGGCCAGTTTGGCCACCTTACTGGCCCCGGTGCTGTCCGCCGTATTTTCCGTTTTTGTTGACTGCTGTTGACAAGCGCCGGCCGTGATGGCCAGCGTTGTCAAAATGATCAGAGCTTTACGCATTATCTTCTTCAAATATTTAGCTTATTGAACACTGTAGGTAACAGTACCGTCTTTTTCATCCTTGAGCTGGATGCCAATGCTCAGCAGCTCATTGCGGATTTTGTCGGAAGCGGCGTAGTCCTTACGGCTTTTGGCTTCCTTACGCATGGATATCAGCATCTGCAGCACTCCATCGAGCAGGTGGTCATCACTGCTTGCCGGCGGTTGTTGTATACCCAGGATGTCTATCAGATAGGTTTGCCAGGTTTGCTGCAGCAAGGCGAAGGTGTCTTCGCTGATCTCATGCATCTTGATCTGACCGCCTTTCAGAGAGTTGATAACGGGTGTCAGTTCAAAGAGGTTGGCCAGCACTTTGGCGGTATTAACGTCGTCGTTCATGAACTCCGCGCATTCCAGGCACCAGTTGCGCACCTGTTTGTCCAGCTCTTCGTTCAGCGGACCAGCTGCTGCGCCATAGCTCAGTTTCTGCAGCGTTTCATGAGCAGCCCAGAGACGTTGCAGTCCTTTTTCCGCGGCCTGCAGTGCTTCATTGGAGAAGTCCAGCGTGCTGCGGTAATGTGTCTGCAATACGAAAAACCGGATGGTCATAGGGCTGTAAGCCTTGTCCAGCTGTGAATTGCTGCCGGTAAACATCTCCGTCAGTTTGATGGTGTTGCCATAGGCTTTACCCATCTTACGTCCGTTGATGGTGATCATATTGTTGTGCATCCAGTAACGGGCCATCATATCGCCATGGGCAACCTCACTCTGCGCGATTTCGCACTCGTGGTGAGGAAACTGAAGGTCCATACCGCCACCATGGATGTCAAACTGGTGACCCAGGTATTTGGCACTCATAGCAGAGCACTCGATATGCCATCCGGGGAAACCTTCACCCCAGGGACTTGGCCAGCGCATGATATGTTCTGCTGGTGCTTTTTTCCAGAGGGCGAAATCTGCTTTGTTGCGTTTCTCGTCCTGTCCTTCCAGTTCACGGGTGGTTTCCAGCATGTCTTCCAGGACACGGCCGCTGAGGATACCATAATCGTAGCTGGCGGCATATTTTTTTACATCAAAATAAACACTGCCACCTACTTCATAGGCATATCCCTTTTCCATGATCGTTTTGATCATTTCAATCTGTTCTATGATATGGCCGGTAGCAGTAGGTTCAATGCTGGGTTCCAGGCACCCGAACTGCAACATGGCCCAGTGAAACAGATTGGTGTATTTCTGCACCAGCTCCATGGGCTCGAGCTTTTCGAGTACGGCAAATTTGGAAATTTTGTCTTCTGCAGCGCGGCCTTCTTCTTCAAAATGGCCGGCATCGGTGATGTTGCGCACATAACGCACTTTATAGCCCAGATGCTGCAGATAACGGTATACCACATCAAATGTGATGTAGGGGCGGGCATGGCCCAGGTGAGATTCTCCCGATACGGTGGGACCGCACACGTACATGCCTACGTGGCCAGGGTGTAAGGGGGTGAATACTTCTTTCTGACGGTGTAATGAATTGTATATCCTGAGTTCTGACATATGCTGTAATTAAGAATGTCCGGTGGCGTGCCGCTAACAACACGCTTTTTCTCCGGTGGTGGATGGCAAAGATAAATATTGTTTCAGACGTAAGTTAAAAGTCCGGGAACAACATCGGTCAGATCTCAAAATATTAAACCTTTTCATGATAATTTATACTTATTTGTTTACTTCTACTTCCCGTAAACCGCCGCCTATAAGGCTAAGGTTTGCGATAACCGGATAGTGGTCAGACAGGTCTGAAATGATCTTCCGGAAGCTGTTGATTCTAAAATCGGTGCTGGCAAACACATAATCGATGCGCAGGGTAGGGGCCAGCCCTCCAAAAGTACGCCCTACACCCAGTCCTTTTTTCAGAAAGGCATCCTGCAAATCTCCTTTGATGGTAAAATAGGTATACGAAGCCGGGGTATCGTTAAAATCCCCGCATACGATTACCGGATAAGGACTTTGCCGGATAAAATTACCTACAATATCGGCCTGTTGACTGCGACGGATGTATGCCTCCCGCATTTTCTGGATGATATTTTTGGTGGCTACCAACCCGGTATCTTCCTGGTTCTTTATTTTTTTGATATCGGTATAGTCTTTTTCATTGAACCGGTACGATTCCAGGTGCATATTGATAATACGGATCGTATCGTCATCCTTCACAATATCAGCATAGATCAGGCTTTCGCTCAATGGACCCATACTCATTTTCACCTTGTCTGACGCAATAATAGGGTATTTCGAAAAGATGATGGAACCCCAGTGCTGCATACCGTTGCGGTTAAAATCGCTGGAGAAAAAGCGATAGGGCAACTTCATCTCTCTGGAAATATCTTCCCGGTTGTTAAAATCGTTCTTTTTCTCCGAAGTATAAAAATCCTGGAAGCAGGCGATGTCCAGTTCCTGTTTTTTGATCAGGGCAAACATGGCCTGGCGGTTGTATTTACTGTCTTTTTCCCGGTAAAGGCCAAACTGGCTAACGTTGTAGCTCATCACTGTCAGGCTCTCCGATGGAGGTGCCGGTTTGTTGCCCGCCGGCAGGTTAAACGCCAGAAAAGCACTGATAGACTTCCATCCCAGGAACAGCGCGATCAGGGATAAAAATGCATACCGGTAGTTGAAAAACAGCCATCCGACCATAAACACTACCAGCAGCCCCAGTAAGAAAGGAAATGCCAGGGTAATGAAGCTGATCGGCCAGAACCAGGCGGGTGAAATGTACGGTGCTAGGCAGGCGGCAAGGAACAGTAACACCACTCCTACGTTGATGATGACAAAAAAGCCTTTCGTAAATAGTCTTAAGAATCGCACCGCGTTTCCACGTTTGTTGAATGAATAAAGTTAGTGTTTTTTCAACGACAGACGGGATATTACCGGGAAATGCTCTGATGTTGGCGTTTTCAGGACCCGGGCCCCTTTAATGTCAAAATGCTGGTCTGGCAGGATATAATCGATTCGCAAAGTAGGCGACAGATACGACAGTGTACGCCCCCAGCCAAAGCCAGTTTGCAGGAAAACATCCTGCAGTCCGGCTGCTGCGGTATGATAGCTGTAGGAGGCCGGCGGATCATTAAAATCTCCGGCAACGATCACCGGATAGGGACTGGCTGCCACCAGTGAGGCCAGTAGCCGGGCTTGCCCAGCCCTGCGGCGAAAGGTACGCTTCATTTTCCCCATCACCAGAACAGGATGTGATCTCAGGTTGCTATAATCATTACCGGAAAACATATACGAAGTAAACTGTACACTGAAAACCCGCACGGTGTCCTGCTGAACAACAATATCAGCCTGAAGGAAACTACGTCCGCTGCCATTGGCTTCTACATCACATGGGATGGCCGTGGCGGCTGTGATGGGGTAGCGGGAAAAGAGAACGATACCATAATACCACGTGTTCCAGGATACCTGGTCGCAGGTGAAGTAGTGATAGGGATATTGGCCGATGTTCCGCAGGGAATCTATATGGTTTGATAATTCAGGATGATCGTTGGTGTAGAACTCCTGCATGCACAGGATGTCAGGCTGGCTTTCATGGATCTGCTGAAAAACAGCTGCCCGTATCTGCGGATTGATCTTGTAGGATTGTAGCCCCATACTGCTGGTGTTGTAGGTCATCAGCGTAAACTCCCAGCTGCCGGAGGTTTTGGTGATATTGTCCCTGGACAGTATATGGAATCCCCAGGTACGTAAAGCAGGCCGGAGACATAACAACAATGCAGCAATGGTATAAAAAACATATCTCTTTTTTCTTCGCCATATCCAGAAAGGCAGAGACAACAGGCATAACAGGAAAAGAAGTGGAAAGGTGAGCGGGGCAAATCCGGCTATCCAGTAATCGCCGGGGTTAAGTAAGGGGAGGTAGGCACTTAACAACAATGAAACGAGCAACAGAACACAAACAAATTTCATCAGGGATCGGGTTGTGATTATTTGGTCATTTGATGATAGGAAAGATATTACTTTAAAAATCAAATAACCAAATAATCAAAACCAGTATTATTTGGAAGACTTGCTGGCGCGCAGCAATGTTTCCCGTTCTTCAGGGGACAGGGAGTCCAGCCCCATTTCATTGATCTTATCGAGTATTTCGTTGAGGCGTTGCTCAGGTACCTGTCCAACGCGGCGGAAAGGCTGATTTTCTCCGGCAGCAGGGATACTTTGGGCAATGCTTTTAGGATCATCCGGATTAATCCGCTGAGCAGCCGGATGAAAAACATGGGTTAGTTTGAAAAGCAATCTGTTGAAGCCTGCACCCCAATCGCGTCCTTTTCTCCAGCTGTACATAAACAACAAACCGGCAAGACCACCGCCTGTAATCTGGATCAGATAGGCAATGCCGCTGAGGCTCGTTACGCTGGTGGCTACAGACAGTCCCACATATACCAGGGTGATGATCCAGAGAGGGATACCGCCTGCCAGTAAGGGGAAAATGCGGTAGCGGGGGGAGATGAGGGTAGCGCCTGCTGCCATGGCCATAATGCTGGGAGAAGCTCCCATAATGGCGCCAGTAGGCAGAAGAGCGTGCAGGGCCGGAATTGCCTGTACACCCAGTATGTAAAACAGGTTACCTGTCAGGCCGCCAAACAGATATATCGGCAGGATGCGCTGATGGCCGGCAATATGTTGCAGGAAAGTGCCAAAACACCATAACCACACCATATTGGTAAAAATCTGCCACACTTCTATGTGAGTAACCAGAGAGGTCAATATTGTCCAGGGGCGGACCATCAGTTTGGCCGGATCTGCTGGCAACCGCAGCCAGTTCATAATATTTTTATAGAAAATAGCCTCTCCATCTTTCCCTATTTCCATCTTGTAAATAACAAGTGTAAAAAGAAGGAATATGAAAGCAGTGAGGTTAAAAATCACTAATTGGGTGACCATATTCCGTTCTTCTCCAAGGGAGAGGCGGGGCATTTTCTCTTTTTCCAACGCATGCATGGTACGAGTATTTTCAATACAAAATTACGGCTAAATATAGTCTTGCGTCAATAAAAATTGGTTCTGTCCCTTTGGGTCCAGCCTTTCAGCAGGAGATATGCAAAAAGTGCGCCGCCCAGATGAGCAAAGTGTGCCACGTTGTCTTCCGGAGAGTTTTGTATCCCGGCCCATACTTCTGTCAGGATCATAAAAGCAACGAAGTATTTGGCCCTTATGGGGAAGAAATACAGGAAGATGATAGCATTGGGAAAGAGATAGCCAAAAGCAAACAGGATACCGTATACCGCGCCGGAAGCGCCTACAACGATGCTGTTGCTGTAAGCGAGCATATATTGTTTGACATATATTTTCGCCATATCGATAGCCAGCGTATTACCCTGTGCAATAGCCTCTTTCATATCGCTCATGCTGATATTGGCATTGTCCAGATGGAACTTCTTATCCAGCGCCACGAAGTTGCTGAACGTAGGGTTGTCCAGGAAAGCATTGGCATATTTGGCCAGGGTCATATTCTCATAGGTCTGCACGCCCATATAACAGAGCGAAGCGCCTATACCGCATATCATATAAAAAATCAGGAACCTTTTGGATCCCCACCTGTTTTCCAGCGTGGCGCCAAACATCCAGAGTGTAAACATGTTCATGAGCAGGTGCCAGGGATCGCTGGTAGAGTGCATGAACAGGTGAGTGATGAACTGATGGGGCCGGAATCCCGATGACCCCCAGTAATGGAGAGCAAAAAGGTCATTCATATCATACCCGTACTTTTTAAGCAGGGTAATCTGGACCAACCAAACCAATCCATTTATGATCAAAAGGTTTTTGATCACCAGGGGTAAAAACTGAAATTTTCCGGGCCTGTACTCGTTCATTATTTCTATTTATTTTCTCTTTTCTTCAGCAACACCACATTTTCGATGTGATGGGTATGCGGAAACATATCTACGGGTTGTACCTTTTCCACCGTGTACAGCGCATCCAGCAAAGCCAGGTCTCTGGCCTGTGTAGCCGGGTTACAGCTTACATATACGATTTTTGGGGCAGCAATCTCCAGCAGTTTATTGACCAGTTTTTCGTGCATACCAGCCCGTGGAGGGTCGGTAATAATAACGTCCGGCTGTCCGTGATGGGCAAAAAAAGCATCGTCACAAATATCCACTACATCACCGGCAAAAAACTCAGCATTGTTTACCTGGTTACGGGCTGCATTTTCCCGGGCATCATCAATCGCTTCCTTAATCAGTTCAATGCCCACAACTTTCCGGGCTTTGCGGGATACAAAAATACCAATACTACCGGTACCACAGTACAGATCGTATACAATTTCCGAACCGGTCAGTTCTGCAAAGTCACGCGTAACCTTATATAACACTTCTCCCTGGTAGGTGTTTGTCTGGAAGAAAGATTTCGGACCTATTTTAAATACAAAGTCCTCCAGTTTTTCTTCTGCATAACCTTTACCGGAATACACCTGTGGTTCCAGATCGAAGATGGAGTCGTTTTTCTTGGGGTTGATGGTGTACAGCAGGGTGGTGATAGCCGGTACTGTTTTCTGCAGATGGTCCAGCAGTGCTACCCTGTTTGCCTTGTCTTCATGATGTATCACCAGGTTCACCATAATCTCCCCGGTTGTGCACAAACGTACAACAAGATTCCGCAGCCAGCCTTCCTGCAGGCGGATATCATAAAAAGACAGTTCATGCTGTATGGCATACTCCCGGATAGTGTTGCGGATGAGGTTCACCGGTTCCTGCATCAGGTAGCAGGTGTTGATATCCAGCACCTTGTCGAACAGTTTGGGTACGTGAAAGCCAAGTGCCGGTCTCACCGGGATTTCCCCGTTGAGCGTCCTTACTTCTTCATTGGTGAGGTAGGCCTTGTTGCTGAAGGTAAATTCCAGCTTGTTGCGGTAGTGCTCCGTATGGGCTGATCCAAGGATCGGGCTCATGGGAGGGAGGTCCAGCTTGCCGATACGCTGCAGGTGATCTGCCACCTGTTGCTGTTTGTATTCCAGCTGCAGGCTGTAAGGCATCATCTGCCATTTACAACCGCCGCAGGTACCAAAATGCGCACAAAACGGCTCCACCCGCTTGTCAGAGTAGGCATGGAAATGAATGGCCTTTCCTTCGGCCCAGTCTTTTTTGTTTTTACTCAGCCGTACGTCTACAATATCGCCGGGCATTACACCCCCTTCAATAAAGATGACTTTACCGTCTTGCCGCGCCAGGGCCTTACCTTCTGCGGCATAGCCGGATACAGGTACTTTTTCTAAAACAACATTTTTTTTCCTCACGGCTGCAAAGGTAAAAGGAATTCGTGAATCGTTAATCGTAAAAGGATATACCAATTACCTTTTTTCCCCTTATTTTTACATATTGTTACCAATTCCTATGCGTAAGATATTTTTTCTGCTCCTGGCAGCACTCGCTTTACAGTTAAACCTGCAAGCACAGGGTTATCAGCTCTCCATTAAGCTGAAAAATTATACCAGTGGAAAACTGTTTCTGGCCAATTATATGGGCCGGACCACCTACCTGACTGACTCAGCCGACGTATCTCCGTCCGGTGAAGTTATCCTGAAGGGGAAAACACCGCTGTTACCTGGTATTTATCTGGTCGTACTGCCCGGCAAACAGCAATATGTGGAAACACTGATCGACAAACAGCAGGCGTTCAGCGTAACAATCGATACTACTGACCTGATCAACAAAACTGTTTATAAAGGATCTCCTGATAATGACCTGTTTCTGGGATATAACCGGTTTATTTTCCAGCAGGAAGCACTTACCCATAATATTGCCAGCCAGCTGAAAGCTGCGCAAACAGCTGCAGACTCTGCCAAGGTGCTGCCTTTACAGCAGGAGCTGGGTAAAAAACTGCAGCAATACCGGCAGGAACTGATCCAGAAAAACCCTAATGCTATCCTGTCGGCCATTTTCAAGGCTATGAAAGAGCCTGAGATACCACAGCAGCCAGCAGGTGAAGACTCTACTTTTGCCTATCGTTATTTTAAAGGCCATTACTGGGACGATGTAGAGCTGTCTACCGACCGCCTGGTGAGAACGCCGGTACTGGAAGGTAAACTGAAAAAATACTTTACCCAGCTGGTGGTAAATATGCCGGACTCCATCATCGCAGACTGTGATGCCCTCATAGCCCGTACCCGCAAGAGCAAGGAGGCATTCAAATTTGTACTCTGGTGGCTTACCTATAACTATGAAAGTTCTCCTTACATGGGTATGGATGCCGTATTTGTGCATCTGGTGGAGAAGTATTATGTGTCAGGGGATGCTTACTGGCTGAATGATGAACAGCTGAACAAGATCGTTAACCGGGCTTACACACTGGCGCCTAATCTGATCGGGCAACAGGCAGCTCCGCTGGAACTGAAGGATACCGCCTCCAGACCTGTTTCATTGTATAAAACAAAAGCCAAATTCACTGTCCTGGTATTCTGGGATCCTACCTGTGGCCACTGTAAGACTGAAGTGCCCCGTCTGGATTCTGCATTTAAGGCCAGCTGGAAAAATAAAGGAGTAGCCATGATCGGTATTAAAACGGAAGGCACACGGGAAGAATGGCTGTCCTTTATTAAGGAGCACAAACTCAATGGCTGGATACATGCACTGGATGCGGATAACAAGACCAACTATCGTCGTTTATACGACGTGTATAGTACACCGGTAGTATATCTGCTGGATGAGAACAAAAAAATCGTTGCCAAGCGGTTGGCAGTAGAGCAGCTAAATGAATTTTTAGAACATGCCGGGCAAAAGAATGTAGCTGCAAAACTGTAGAAAACGGGGTGTAGAATGTAGAATATGCACCTCTGTGAGCATTGAAAATCAATATTTTATATAAATTTAACATTCTTTTGGCATACTCTTTGAATTTTGGCTGCCGGACCAAAATTTAAGGTTATGACTAAGAAGACGATTTTCCTGTCATTAGCAGCGATGACGATTTCTGTTGCAGCGATGTCGCAAGCCCGTGTAGGCGTTAAAGGTGGTTGGAACCTTTCCAATATTACTACCACAAACGGAGGAAGTACTGAAGATGCCAAAACGTTGTCCGGCTTCAACGTGGGTGTCATAGCGGATTTGCCGCTGGTGCCACGTATTCTGTCTTTTCAGCCGGGAGTTTTTTACACCACAAAAGGGACCAAAACAGAAGTAGGAGATAGGAACCATGTATCTCTTACGAGCCCTTATGCTAAGTATACACAGAACCCATCTTACGTTGAAGTTCCATTGAATCTTATTGCCAGGCTGCCTATAGGAGAGGGTGCCAGCTTGTTTGCCGGTGTCGGCCCGTATTTTGCATTCGGGGTGGCAGGCAGGAATAAATATGAAGCAGTCACAGTAGCTGGTACTGCCAGTGGGTCTTCAGACATTAAGTGGGACGATGATACTCCTTTTAATAATGGCGATTTGAACCAGG
Source organism: Chitinophaga flava (assembly GCF_003308995.1). Lineage (NCBI taxonomy): Bacteria > Pseudomonadati > Bacteroidota > Chitinophagia > Chitinophagales > Chitinophagaceae > Chitinophaga > Chitinophaga flava. Next base: position 3,456,949 of record NZ_QFFJ01000001.1, read on the forward strand.
GCCGTGACAAGTGGAAAAGGTTTGACTGGGGAGGTAATGTGCAGGTTGGTGCCGAGATCAGTAATTTCCTGATCAGTGCGCAATATGGAATTGGCTTTGCCAAAGTATATTCCGGACAGGATAACAGTGCAGATGATAAAAACAAGAACCGGGTGTTCAGCGTTTCTGTTGGTTATTTGTTCGGAGGCAGATAGTAACCTTTTACAAAACAATTTTTCTCCCGTTTTGTAATTACAGCAAGTAAGCAAAAAGTACAGGCTGATTATAACAGATCAGAAAGAAAAAAGTGGCGCCACCGCCTGTTGGCGTCACTTTTACCATCATCCAAATACACATAAAAATGAAAAAGGTATTTTTATCTGTGGTCGCTTTAATGATCGCTGGTGTTACATTTGGTCAGGTGCAGTGGGGCATCGTTGCCGGCCCTCAGTTTTCAAGTGTGAATACAAGATTTGCCGGGGGGTCAAAGGAAACCAGTAGCATTCGCGTGGGTTTGAGAGCAGGTGTGACTGTTGATATTCCTATCGGGGATGATTTCTATATTGGTACCGGACTACTGTATGCCAACAGGGGAGGTAAGTTCAAGCATGACCTGGGCAAGGTGGATTTGTCTTACCTGCAGTTGCCTCTCGATTTTATGTTTAAACCGGAAGTGGGAAGTGGCAGACTGGTGTTGGCAGTAGGTCCTTATGTAGCACTGGGTTTGGGCGGTAAATATAAAGACCTGCCTTTTCTGGGTGATCCTAAAGCGTTTAAAGATGAAGCCACTGCTGTTTACAAGCTGAAACGTTTTGATGCGGGTGGTAACTTCCAGGTAGGTTATGAAATGCCGATAGGCTTATATTTTGGCTTAAACGGAGATCTGGGAATGGTCAACGCGTTTGATAACACCAGTAATGATCGTAAGTTCAAAATGTCTTCCTTTGGTGTATCAATAGGGTATAAGTTTGGTGGACATTGATTGTTGTTAGACTCTCATAACAATTAATTAAAAGGCTGTCAGGTAAGTTCCTGACAGCCTTTTTTATTGAATTCAAAACCTTTTGATTAGTTTCGCTCTATAGACCATCGATTGAAATAAGAATCCCGGTTAAAGTTCATAACGATATTTCGAGATACACTGATTATTTAATCCCGTAGTACAGTTTCTAGATGAAGTGTTTTACAACCCTATGTGTGTTGGCCTGTTTGGCCTGTGCCACTACTGTTAATGCTCAGGTAAGTTTAGGCCTGAGGAGCGGTTATGTTAATGCCGGCATGGATGTTTCCTCCGGGGGCAACGGTAATGCAGATACGAAATCGTTGCATGGCTGGCAAGCTGGCTTTTATCTGAATATTCCGCTTTTCCCTAACGGTGCGTTGCAACCCGGGTTCAGCTATATTACCAAAGGGGCCCAACTACCGTTTAGTGGAGAACAAAATATAGACGTGGCACTGCCTGGTGCTACCAGGATAAAACTGCAGTATCTGGAGCTGCCAGTCGATCTGGTATATAAGATACCGATTGGCATCGGCAAACTGGCGCTGGGTGGTGGTGGCTATGTAGCCTATAGTACCCGTGGAGATTATGAGCTGGCTATTTATAAGGAGGGACAGTTGCTGCAATCCAGCTCCCAACGGCTGGACTTTAGCAAGGACCCTAATGTCTTTTCAACCGGCCTTAATCTGCAACGTTGGGATGCTGGCTTAAATGCAAGGGCTACGATTGAATTTAACTGTTATCTTACCTTGGGGGTCAATTACAGCTATGGATTGGTAGATATTGACAAATCTGCCGGCAAGGTAAAAAACCGGTATTTCGGCGTCAGTCTTGGGGTTCTGCTGAATCGCGAAGACTGGTAAAGACGGAAATATAATAGAAAAAGGTTCTTCTCAAACAGGGAAGGACCTTTTTTATTTTCTCGATAATTTTCTGTAAAAGATATTTTTAGGTATGATGAATATGTATATATATTTGCGGATCATATTTAATTATCTCTTACTATGAAAAAGCATGTTCTGTTAATCGCCGTAGCACTGGTTGGATCTCTTTCCACTTTCGCTCAGGTAAAATTTGGAGTAAAAGCAGGTTTAAACGTGGCTAACGCCAGCGTAAAAGAAGATGACAAAAAAGTTGATGGTCTTAAATCCATGACTGGTTTCCACGTTGGTGTTATTGCTGACATCTCCCTGGCAGAAAACTTTGCACTGCAACCAGGATTACTCTACAGCAAAAAAGGCTTTAAATTCCAGGAAAAAGAAACTTCCGGTGAAGCCTTCGCTGGTCTGAAAATGACCACCAGCATGAACTATCTGGAAATTCCAATTAACTTCCTGTACAAAACTGAGCTGGGTTCCGGTAAATTCTTCGGTGGCTTCGGTCCTTATGTAGCACTCGGTCTGGGTGGTAAAACCAAATACTCCGGTCTGGTTGGTATTGGCACTGGTATCATCGGTGCAGATAGCGACGAGAAAGTGAAATTTGACGGTAAAAAATACCCTGTAGACGGTACTGCTGATGAAAAAGCAGCGTATGAAAAAGATTCTCACTTCAAAGCACTGGATGCTGGTGCAAACTTCACCGTAGGTTATGAACTGAGAAACGGTCTGCAGTTTGGTGTAAACTACGCCCTGGGTCTGACCAACAACGCAGTAGAAGATAAATCTTCTCACAAAAACAGATACTTCGGTGTTTCCGTAGGTTTCCTGTTTGGTGGTAAAAGCGGCAAAAAATAATATAACTACTTAATAGTTAATCATTAAAGGCAAAGAGGCCCTCCGTAAGGAGGGCCTCTTTTTTTTTCCAAGGAAGTAGGGGTGACGATTTTGGTGTGCGTCTTCTTTACAGAAAGTTGCTTCCCAAACGGGTTGCGATGATCATTGGACAGTTAATTTAAATGTGTGACAGTTATAGGGATATGCCACTACGTCTCTACGTAATGGCATTATATATGAAAGAAAAGCAAAAAAGGGAAAGACTTTCGTCATTCCCTTTCTTTTTATATAACAACGGTTAATCCTTACATAATAGCTTCCACCGCTTTACGCACCACATTGGGCTTGCCCAGTGTATAGTAGTGAAGTACCGGAACACCAAACTGTTTGAGCTCCCTGGATTGGGTAATCAGCCATTCAGTACCTACCTGCTCTACTTCTTTGTCAGTTTTACAGCGTAGTATCTCGTTAGACAGCTCTGTAGGCAGGTCTACGTGGAAAATACGTGGCAGTATGGTCATCTGCTTTTTGGAAGTGAGTGGCTTCAATCCTGGTATGATCGGCACAGTGATGCCCATTTCACGGCATTTGGCCACAAAATCAAAGAATTTCTGATTATCGAAGAACATCTGGGTAACGATATAATCTGCTCCGTTTTCCACTTTGCGTTTCAGATGTCCCATGTCTGTCTGCATATTGGGCGCTTCAAAGTGTTTTTCCGGATAACCGGCCACACCGATGCAGAAATTGGTTTTTACACCACCCTGCAGATCGTTTTCCAGGTACATCCCATTATTCATATGGGCTACCTGGTCCAGCAGCTCAATCGCATAGCTATGCCCATGTGGGTCAGGTTCGAAGAAAGTTTCATTTTTAGGGGCATCTCCTCTGAGTACCAATACGTTATCTATTCCTAAAAAATTCAGGTCTATAAGGGCGTTTTCCGTTTCCTCCCGGCTAAACCCGCCACAGATAAGGTGAGGAACGGCATCCACGTTGTAATGGTTCATGATGGCAGCGCAGATACCTACCGTACCGGGACGTTTGCGGATCTCCACCTTATCAAAAGAGCCATCAGCCTTCTTTTTGAACATATGCTCACTGCGGTGGTAGGTCACGTTGATATAGGCCGGCTTGAATTCCATTAACGGGTCCAGATGGTCGTAGATAGATTCGATGCTTTTACCTTTCAGCGGAGGAAGGATTTCAAAAGATATCAGGGTATCCTTCGCCCGGGCAATATGTTCTGTTACTTTCATCGGTTGTGAGCTTTGTGGAATAATGGCTGTTTGGTCCAAACCTTATTCCTCCTGAGAATTTATGGGAACAAAAATAATATATCCCCCCATCAATATCATAGGTTTTTTCATCTTAAGAGAACTATAACTAGGCCAAGTGAATGAAATGTTTAATTTTGCTAAGTTTGATCATATGGCATTAAGAATACATACGGACCAGCTGGTAAAGCGCTATGGCGCCAGAACAGTGGTAAACCACGTGTCTGTGGAAGTATCCCAGGGGGAGATAGTAGGGCTGCTCGGCCCTAACGGGGCGGGTAAAACCACCTCCTTTTACATGGTAGTAGGGCTTATTAAGCCAGACCTGGGCAACGTGTACCTGGATGATATCAATATCACCAAGTTACCCATGTATAAAAGGGCTAAAATGGGGATCGGTTACCTGCCACAGGAAGCTTCGGTTTTCCGGAAACTCAGTGTAGAAGATAATATCGCCGCTGTACTGGAGATGACCAATCTGAAAAAGGCCGCCCAGAAAGACAAGCTGGAAGCACTCTTAAGTGAATTCCGCCTGCAGCATGTCCGTAAAAGCCCCGGAGACGTATTGAGCGGGGGAGAACGCCGCCGTACCGAAATTGCCCGGGCACTGGCTGTAGATCCCAAGTTTATCCTGCTGGACGAACCTTTTGCCGGTATCGACCCTATCGCCGTGGAAGATATCCAGTCTATCGTAGCTAAACTCAAATACAAGAATATCGGTATCCTGATCACTGACCACAACGTGCAGGAAACCTTGTCCATTACTGATAGGGCCTATTTATTGTTTGAAGGGAAAATCCTGAAATCCGGGTCAGCTGAAGAACTGGCCGAGGATGAACAGGTGAGAAAAGTGTATCTTGGCCAGAATTTCGTTCTGCGGAGAAAGAATTATCTGGACGAAGCAGCTAAACAATAAAAAACACGCCACAGCATCCTATATGAAAATTTTAAGTCCTGCCATATCACAACTCGCACGTCTGCGCATGGGACGCATCGTATACTTCATGCAGTATCCCGTGCAGGTGCAGCAGCAGGTATTCCAAAACCTTATCAGCGCCGCCCAGTATACGGAGTTTGGCAAACAATACGGCTTTTCCAAAATCTATAAAATAGAGGAATATAAACAAAGGGTCCCTGTACATACCTACGATACCATCAAACCGTATATACAGCGTACCATGGAAGGACAGCAGAATGTGCTGTGGAACACCCCGATCAAATGGTTTGCAAAATCCAGCGGTACCACCGCCGATAAAAGCAAGTTTATTCCCGTAACAGTGGAAAGCCTGGACGAATGCCATTACCGCTCCGGCCGGGATGTTATTTCCCTGTACTACAATAATTTCCCTGATTCCGACGTATTTACCGGAAAATCACTGGTCATCGGTGGTAGCCACCAGGTAAACAAACTGTCGGAAGACAGCGATTCCTACTTCGGAGACCTCAGTGCCGTGATGCTGCAGAACATGCCGTTCTATGGTAACATGATCCGCACTCCCGACCTGGAAATCGCCCTGATGGACGAATGGGAAGAAAAGATAGAACGCATGGCCAATGCCGTTATCCACGAAAACGTGACTTCCATTGCCGGCGTTCCTACCTGGACCATCGTACTGATTAAACGGATCTTTGAACTGACCGGAAAAGATAACCTGGCTGATGTATGGCCCAATCTGGAACTGTACATGCATGGTGGCGTAAGCTTTACTCCCTACCGCGAACAGTTTAATAAACTCATACGCAATCCCCTGATGCACTATCAGGAAACCTATAACGCTTCGGAAGGTTTCTTTGCCGCCCAGGACGTAATAGGAGAAGAAGGATTGCTCCTGTTCCTCAACCATGGCATCTTCTATGAGTTTATGCCAATGGAGGAACTGGGTAAGGAACATCCAAGGACACTCCAGCTGCAGGAAGTGGAAACCGGTAAAAACTACGCACTCGTTATCAGCACCAATGGTGGTCTGTGGCGTTATCTGGTAGGTGATACCATTCAATTTACTTCCCTGCTTCCTTATCGCATTAAGGTGAGCGGCCGGACCAAATCCTTTATCAACGCCTTCGGAGAAGAAGTGATAGTGGAAAATGCCGACACCGCCATCGCCAAAGCCTGCGAAGTTACCGGTGCCGTGGTAAACGATTATACGGCTGCTCCCGTATATTTCAGCGACCATGGTAACGGCGGACATGAATGGGCGATAGAATTTGAAATAGCACCGGAAAACCCGGACAGCTTCACCACCGTAATGGATAATACATTAAAATCCATTAACTCGGACTACGAAGCCAAAAGGTATAAAAATATTGCCCTGCGCCCTCCGGTAGTACATGTATTGCCCAAAGGCACTTTCTGTGAATTTCTCAAAAGTAAGGGTAAACTGGGCGGACAGCACAAAGTGCCACGCCTCAACAATGACCGCAATTATCTCGAAGAAATTCTGAAATTCGCGGCAGAGAATATGAACACTTAAAACCTATCAACTATAACATGAAATTACTGGAGAACAAAGTAGCGATTGTCACTGGCGCAAGCCGCGGTATTGGAGAAGCGATTGCATTGAAGTTTGCAGCACAGGGAGCCAATGTGGCCTTTACCTATGTAAGCTCTGATGAAAAAGCGAAAATCCTGGAAGATAAACTCCGGGCGCTGGGCGTACAGGCAAAAGCTTATAAGTCAAACGCAGGTGTGTACGAAGAAAGTGAAGTGTTGGTATCAGAAGTGCTATCAGAATTCGGAAAAATTGATATCTGCGTAAACAATGCAGGTATCTCCAAAGATAACCTGCTGCTGAGAATGAGCCCCGATCAGTGGGACGAGGTGATGAACATCAACCTGAAGAGCGTGTACAACATGACCAAACAGGTAATCCGTCCTATGATGAAAGCTAAATCCGGTAGCATCATCAACATGAGCTCCGTAATCGGTATCATGGGAAATGCCGGCCAAAGCAGCTATGCCGCCTCTAAAGCCGGTATCATCGGGTTCTCCAAATCCATTGCACAGGAACTGGGCAGCCGTAATATCCGTTGCAACGCCGTAGCTCCCGGCTTCATCGAAACTGATATGACCAGCTATCTTAAAGAAGGAGAAGCTGCCACTGGTTATATCCAGCAGATTCCGCTGGCACGCTTTGGTACTCCGGAAGATATCGCCAATGTATGCCTCTTCCTGGCTTCTGACCTCAGCAGCTATGTGACTGGTCAGACAATCAGCGCCTGTGGCGGATTGTGCATGTAATATTCTTGAATAGATATAAAACAAAAACGCGGGTAAAACACCCGCGTTTTTTTATCCTGTTAACTTGTTGTATCTTTTCGTGACGGTGTAATATATATCTGTCTGCAGTGAACATTGAATCGAACAGTGAGGTGAACAATGAGCAAATACCATCAGTTGTACAGGACCAGCATACTTTGGAGGAAGTAAGTTTAAATATTAAACAGGATCAACGCCAGCTACCAGCTTTTGAAGGCCTCTTCAAAGCGCATTATGCTGCACTCTGTACTTTCGCTTTTGATTTTGTAAACCGCCATGAACTGGCGGAAGAAATTGTACAGGACACCTTCCTCCGTATCTGGGAACGTTATGATGAACTGGATATACGAATATCTGCAAAAGCCTATCTGTACAGGGCCGTTCAAAACAATTGTCTCAACTATATCAAGCAGGACAGGATCAGGGCACGATACGGCCATGAACTACTGCAACAGCTGGAATCCCGTATCACCTTAATGAATATGCCCGCCGCACCTTCGCCGGCAGAACGGCTGGAACACTCAGAACTGGAACAGATGGCGGAGAAAGCCATCGGCAAACTACCACCACAGTGCCAGGACATCTTCCGCCTGAGTCGTTTCGAACAACTGAGTTATCCCGAAATATCCCGCCAGCTGGGGATCTCCATAAATACCGTGAAAACACAGATGACCCGCGCCCTGCAGCGTTTGAGGGATGAACTACTACCACTGCTGAAATAATTCCGGATTTTTTTTAAAGTCTTGTCACCCTGCTGTGACCAGAAAATTGTCTTACTATTTGTTTTATAACTATGCAGCCTAACTATTCAAATGGGCGGATGGATGACCTGATTGCACAATTTTTATCAGGCAACATCTCCACAGAAGACCAAAGAGCGCTGGAACAATGGATCAACGCCAGCCCGGATAACCGCGCGTACTTTATAGCGCTGCGGGATGTCTGGATGGCTACCGCCACCCCTGGGCATTATAATGCTGATGCGGCCTGGCACGAACTACAACAGATCAATGCTCCGGTATCCATAAAAAGATGGAAACAGGTGCTGCGAATGGCAGCCTCTTTTACACTTCCTTTTGTATTAGGTGGCGGCGTAGTGTTTGCCTGGCTCTCTCTTAAAAAAGGAGACAACGGACAGGGACTGGTAACAGTGACCAGCCCTAAAGGGGCAACAACCAAAATAGAACTGTCTGATGGTACTGAAGTATGGCTGAATGCCGGCAGCAGCCTGCAATACGCCTCTTCCTTCAATAGCCGCAGCAGGGAGGTGAAACTGGAAGGAGAAGCTTTTTTTAAAGTTCATACCGATCCACGGAAACCGTTTACTGTAAATGCAGCTGATCTGAAAATACTGGCGCTGGGAACCTCCTTCAACGTGAAGGCATATCCGGAAGATAAAGGTGTAGTAACTACACTGGTGGACGGAGCAGTAAGAATTGACGGCAGTCAGACAGCCAGTCCATTCAAAATAATGCTGAAACCCCACCAGCACGTTGTATACAAACAACCAGCAACAGTAGCTGGCAACAACCAAAAGGGAACGACTGCCCTAACAGCGGCATCCATCACCCCTGTAGAAACCAGAGAGGTCAGCAATACAGAGATATACACAGCCTGGAAAGATGGAAACTGGATCGTTACCAGCCAATCACTGGAAGAACTGGCCATCACCATGGAACGAAGGTTTAATGTAAACGTGGTCTTTAAGGATGAAGCACTTAAAACATTTCGCTTCAGCGGTACATTCCGCCAGGAGACACTGGAGCAGGTACTCAATATTCTGAAACTTACCGCACCACTGGACTATAAAATAGAAGAAGGAACAGTAACCATCAGAGAGGACAAAGCACTGAAAGAAAAATATGCCAACGCCCTGCGAAACAGTAAATAAAACCAAAAAGCAGGCAAATGAAAAACAATTATTCCACCTGTAAAATCCAATGAATGAACAGTAAGAACAACTGAAAAAAATTGGGGTAATGCGACTTACCCCAACTCAACGAAAATCACTTTTGGGCATGCTGTCTTTGCGACGGACAGTCTGCCGTAATTAATCGTTTAACTAAAATCTATACAAGTTTATGAAATCCACTCTAAACTTGGCGGCATTTCTTTGCCCCAGGCGAAAATCGTTGCTTATGATGAGAATGACGGGGTTGCTGATTTTCGGAAGTATCCTGCAGGTATCTGCTACCATCTCCGCTCAGGAAAAAATCAGTGAATTACACGTAGAAAACAAAACTGTCCGTGAAGTTTTCAAGGTTATTGAAAACTCCAGCAGCTATCGCTTTTTTTACAACGAAAACTTCGCTGACCTCAACAAATCAGTTTCTGTCGATGTAAAAAACAAAAAAATAAATGATGTCCTCAGCCAGCTGCTTTCCAGCGCCAATGTTACTTATCGGGTACTGGAAAACAATCTGGTGGTGATCACTCCTGCCAACAATCAGCAGATGAAAGTCACCGGACGAATAACTGATGCAGCTACCAATGAGCCACTGCCAGGTGTTACCATTACCATAGAAGGCAGTACTGGCGGTGCTGTAACGGATGCCAGCGGTCACTATACCGTACAGGTACCTTCCGGCAACAGTATGCTCATCGTTTCCTTTATGGGATATGTGCAACAGAAAGTGCCCGTAAACAATCGGACTGAAATTAACGTGAAGCTGGAAGGCGACACTAAAAAACTGGAAGAGGTGGTAGTAATGGGATATACCACTACTACTGTTAAAAACCTTACTGGTTCTGCGCAATCAGTGGGTGGTGCCAAACTGAAGGATGTACAGGCTACCAGCGTAGATAAAATGCTGCAGGGTAAAGTAAGTGGCGTATTCGTGGGCAATAGCTCCGGTGACCCCGCTGCTGCCCCTGTAATCCGTATCCGTGGTAATGGTACACTCACCGCGGGTAACGCTCCGCTGGTAGTTGTAGATGGTATCATCGGTGGCTTGCCCAACCCCAGTGATATCGAAACCGTGACCGTTCTCAAGGATGCGGCAGCCACCACATTGTATGGCGCCCGTGCTGCCAACGGTGTAATGGTCATCACCACTAAAAGAGGTAAAGCCGGTAAAACACAGGTGAATTTCCGTACCAACGTGGGAACTGCTCAGCTCAATACCGGCCATTTCCACCTGATGGATGGCGCTCAGCTCTACGACCTGCAAACTGCAGCCGGCAGAACCCTGGACCCTTCCCTCAAAAGCATTAATACCAACTGGCAGAAACTCGCTTTCCAGAATGCTTCCAACCAGAACTATGAACTTTCTACCAGCGGTGGCAACGAAAAAACAAAATTCTACCTCGGTGGTAACTATTACAAAGAAGATGGTATCCTGAAAGGAACAGGCGTAGAGCGTTTCAGCGCCAGACTGAACATCGATCATAACATCACCGAAAAACTCCGTGTCAGCGCTAATTTCGCGGGTGTTCAGCAATCAGACCGGGACAATTCCGGCGGATCATTGTATCAGTATTACACCAACCTGCCCTGGGACCAGGCCTACGATCAGCAAGGCAAACCCGTGAACCCACTGGAAGCTGCCAACTGGTATGGCCGTGACATGTCCAACTTCCTGTACGATCAGCAATACAACTACGATAAAAATAAAAGACAGTCACTCGAAGGATTGCTGAAACTGGAATACGACATTACCAAATGGCTGTCTTTCAGCACCACCAATCGTGCGCAGTATTATCATTACCGCAATGAAAGTAATGGTGACGTGAGAACTTCCGCCGGTTCAGACGATCGGGGTAACCTGTATAACTATTACCAGGATTCTGCTGCGTACATCAGTTCCAACCTGTTGAAGGCCCGTTATACCATCAATAAGGTACATAATATCGATGGACTGGTAGGCGCTGAATTCCAGCAGGTCAACCTGAACAGCATCAATGCAAAAGGAAAGGGCATCCTCGCCGGTAAAGATATACTGGGCGCCACTTCTTCCCCTATGTCTATTGGAGGAGGTAAAACTGACCGTGCATTTAACTCTTACTTTATTCAGGCCAACTATAACTACAACTACAAATACTACTTCACTTCTTCTTTCAGAAGAGACGGCTCTTCCAAATTCGGCGCTAACCAGCAGTATGGCAACTTCTACGCGTTTGGTGCATCCTGGGCTGCCTCAGAAGAAAACTTTATCAAACAAATCAAGGCTATTACCAACCTGAAAATACGTGCCAGCTACGGTACTACCGGTAATGCCGAAATTGGTGATTATGCAGCTATCGGTGCATATGCTATCAATACACAATACAATGGATTCCCTGGTGCATATCCAGGCGTTTACAATGTACCTAATCTGTCCTGGGAAAAAGCTTACAATACCAACATCGGTTTTGATCTCGGGTTGTTTAACCGTATCAACCTGACAGTTGACCTGTATCAGAAAGACAGCAAGGATCTGCTGTTCAATGTGCCGCTCCCTGGTACTGCCGGATATGGCTTCATCGCTCAGAACATAGGTAGTGTAAGGAACAAAGGGATAGAAATTAACCTTAGCACTGATAACTTCGTAGGAGAATTTAAATGGACTACAGATTTTAATATCGGCTTCAACAAAAACAGTGTACAGGACCTCTATGGTGGAAAAAGTTATATCACCGATCCACTGAGTGGTTATTTCATTCTGCAGAAAGGTCAGGATATGCGCAGCTTCTACATGCGTAAATGGGCAGGTGTAGACCCGGCCAATGGTAATCCGATGTGGGAAAAACTCACAACAGATGCTGAAGGAAAGGTTACCCACACCACTACCAGCAACTATAACGAAGCTACCCTTCAGGTGGTGGGTACTGCTACACCTAAATTCTTTGGCGGTATGCGCAACATGTGGTCTTATAAAAACTTCCAGTTATCAGCCTTCCTGGCTTTTGTATCGGGTAATGACGTATACAACAGCACCCGTGAGCTGATGGACAACGATGGCGCTTATTATACCTACAACATGATGCAGCTCGATAAAGGCTGGAACCGTTGGCAGAACCCTGGTGATGTTGCTACTCATCCGAAATATAAAATCGGCGGCAACAAAAATGCGCACAAACCATCTTCCAGATTCCTGGAGAACGGTAGTTATCTCCGTCTGAGAAATGTGAATCTGAGTTATTCGCTGCCTAAACAATGGCTGGACCGCGCCCGCATAAACAACGTACGGGTGTCTGTTGGTGGTGATAACCTGTGGACCCTTACCAAATTCTCCGGAATTGATCCGGAAGTGGATGACAGAGGTATTAATGGTACTAAATATCCTATGAGTACCAAGTGGTTTGCCGGATTGGAAATCAATTTTTAACAGGGCGCAAAAACGAAAATTATTATGAAGCAGATATCAAAATATTTTGCAGGACTCTCGCTGATAGCACTCACGGCGTCTTGCTCTCTGAATAAAGAACCTTATAGTGCTATTCCCGATGATGGCATTCTGAAGGATGAAACCAAATGGCCCGCTGCTACTGCTGGTAACTACGCTTTGCTGAAGGAAGAGGATTTTACCCGCAACTATTTTCAGATGGGAGAATTCCCAAGTGATGATATTACATTGAGTGGTGCTACTACCGACCCTCTGTTTTATTCTTATACCTACGGGCATATCACCAATCAGGGAAATACAAGGCAGATATGGCGTATGGGATACAAGGCGATCAATGGCTGCAACCGGTTACTGGAAGTAATGCCTGAAGGTAAATCTGCCGCCATTAACGAGCTGATTGGTGAAAACCTGTTCATCCGCGCTTTTGTACATTTCGGTCTGGTAAGGTCTTTTGGCCGGCCTTATGCGCAAAACCCGGAAACCAATTTAGGCGTTCCCGTTATCACTAAGTATGATATAACGGCTATGCCTAAACGTAATACGGTGAAGGAAGTATATGCACAGATCGTTGCAGATCTGTCTCGCGCCAAAAAGCTGATGAACAACGACAATACCAACAGCTATGCCACCAAAAACGCTGCCATGGCGCTGTTGGCTCGCACCTATCTCTATATGGGGCGTAATGACTCTGCTGCTATCTATGCAGATTCTGTGATCACCTATGGTAAAAAATATACCCTGTTGGGCACCGGAGAGCTTCCCCGTTACTTCACCAAGAGCAATGAAAATAATGAAGAAACCATCTTCGCCATCCATCATACCTTACAGGATGACAGAACCTGGAGCTCCATCGGTTCCATGTATTATATGTCACCTGGTGGACAAGGATATGGCGAGATATACGCCTCTGACTCTTATCGCGCACTGCTCGACAAATATCCGGAAGATGTAAGGCATGCCTTTGTACAACCAGTATACCTGAAAGATCAGTACGGCCAGGATTCTCTGGATGCGAGTGGTGTGAAAGTAATGGCTAAACGTAACGGAATCAATAAATGGTATATCCTCAAGTACTCCAATCAGGACAACGTGCCTACATTGAGTTCTCCTGTAGTATTGAGGCTGGCTGAAATGTACCTGATCAGGGCAGAAGCCAATGCTAAGATGGGTAAGGATATGGAAGCACTGAACGATGTTAACATCATCCGTACCAGAGCTGGTCTGAGTGGCAATGCACTCTTCTCTTCCAGCAATATGCAGGGGTATGCCACTGTGTTGGATGTAGTACTGGACGAGCGCAGGCTGGAACTGGCCTTTGAAACACATCGTGTATTCGACCTTTTCCGGAACAACAAAAACCTTTTCCGCGATTATCCGGGCGTACAGCCAGACCATCCGCAGACGGTGAAATACACCGACGCCAGAGTGGTACACTTTATTCCCGAGTCGGAAATCCTGCTGGACCCCAACCTGGTACAGAACCCGATTCAGTAAAAAATACCGGAAAGCCTCGCCCAGCGGGGCTTTTCCATTTATAATAATAATCAGGAAAAAAACAGGTTTCCTGCGTAAATTCAGCCCCGCAGTGACACAATGAAAAAATAAAAACAATTCTCTTACATGTATCAGAGCAATCACCATCTCCGCCTGGTGCGGAAAGGACTGATGCTGGCAGGGCTTACCTTTTCCTTTTTTGGCGCCGCTATGGCGCAACAGGTGAAGTATACTGCCGGTAACAACAGCTGGGACGCCGACTCCCTCGGAAATCACCGCGCCGTAGTCAACTTCAACGGAAACGCCGGAACTGCCCGTGTAGTCATCCCATGGCGCCGTCGCGACGAACACCCGGAACAGAAACGTATCATCATCCAGGACGCACAAACGAAAAAGAAAATAGATAACGTACTGCCGCTGACCATCAATCGCGAACAGGGCGACATTCTTTTTGAAGCCGCATCCGGCAAGGGAACATATTACATCTATTATCTGCCTTATAAAAATGAAGGAAGGTCCAATTACCCTAAAGGAGTGTATCTGACACCGGAAAACACTGCGGGCAATAGCTGGGCAAAAACAGCGGTCATTCCGCCAAAACCCAACGCCACCCTGCGTGAGCTGGAAGCTATCGATACTTTCAATTCCTTTTATCCGATGGAAGTGATTGCTACCGCTGCTGAAGAAAAACAGCTGCTGTTGAAACATCCGGGTGCCGGCTACCTCGTATTCCCGGAAGACCGTGCCTTCCCCATCAGAATGACGAAGGATCTTCCTCAGCGTTGGATACAACAAGGTCCGTCACAGGCTTTCTCCGGACAGGCAGACAAAGGTGAGTATTACGCTTTCCAGCTGGGCATTTACGCGCTGAAAGCACTGAAAAACGTTACCATTACCTTCAACGATCTGAAGACAGCTGACGGCAAAACTATCCCGGCTGCGCAGCTCAATTGTATCAATACCAACGGTACTACCTACGACGCTAAACCATTTACCGCTAAAGTAGAGGTGCCTGCCGAAACGGTACAGGCCATATGGTGTGGCATAGACGTACCTGCCAGCGCCGCACCTGGCGTTTATAAAGGAGTGGCCACCATTCATCCCGACGGAATGCCTGCCATGCCGATAAGGCTTAGTCTCACCGTAACAGGCAAAACAGCGGTCAACAGTGGATTTAATGAACCCTGGAAACAGACTCGCCTGAAGTGGCTGAACTCCACCATGGCACAGGAAAATACAGTGATCGCTCCTTACACACCGCTGGAAATAAAAGATAGCGTGATCAGTCTCCTGGGCCGTAAGATGGGTATCAATAAAGACGGTTTCCCTGCACAGATACAAACTTTCTTTACGCCGGAAATGACTTCCCTGTCATCAGAGGCGAAGAACATCTTTACAGAACCGGTACATTTTCACTTCATTGCTGCCGCCGATGGAAAGGACCTGAAATGGAAGAGCAATGGCTGGCAGCTCATCACCAAAGAAGCCGGAAAGATCAGCTGGAAAGCCACCAACACCACTACTGGCCTGCAAATGGATGTACAGGCTTCGCTGGAGTTTGACGGTTCCGTGGACTATATCGTAAAAGTGGCAGCACTGGAAGATGTAGCGCTGAAAGATATCACACTCCACCTGCCGTTTGAAAAAGGTGCCGCGAAATATATGATGGGCCTTAATCAGAAAGGTGGGCTGCGCCCGGAGAAAATCGATTGGAAATGGGATGTGCAGCATAAAAACCAGGATGGTGCCTGGCTGGGTGATGTGAACGCAGGCCTTCAGTTTACCCTCCGGGATCAACATTATGTACGCCCGCTCAATACCAACTTCTATCTCCAGAAACCACTGTTGTTACCTGCTTCCTGGGGTAATGGTGACAAAGGTGGTATCACTATCGGTGAGAAAGGAAAGGCGATACTGGCAAACTGCTACAGCGGCGAACGTACGCTGCACAAAGGCGATACACTGTATTTCAACTTCCACCTGATCATTACTCCTTTCCACCCGATCAACACCGATTTTCAGTGGAGCACCCGCTTTTATCACAAGTATAATAACCTGGATAGCATCAAAGCTACTGGTGCTACTGTAGTCAATATCCACCATGGCAATGATATCAATCCATGGATCAACTATCCGTTCATCGAGTGGAAGAAGATGAAGGACTATATTGATGTGGCGCATAGCAAAGGACTGAAAGTAAAAATCTATAATACCGTGCGTGAGCTTTCCAATCATGCCTGGGAAACGTTCCCGCTCCGCAGTCTGGGACATGAGGTCTACAGCCCGGGCAAGGGTGGTGGCTTCTCCTGGCTGCAGGAACATGTTGACAGCGATTATATTGCTGCGTGGTTTGTGCCGGAGTTTAAAGATGCAGCCATTATCAACAGTGGTATGAACCGCTGGCATAACTACTACGTGGAAGGAATGAACTGGCTGGTGCAGAATGTGGGCATTGATGGTATTTACCTGGATGATGTGGCCTTTGACAGGGTGACGATGAAACGTATCAAGCGGGTGCTTACACAGAACGGACATCCGGGAATCATCGACCTTCACTCCGCCAATCAGTACAACAAATCGGATGGTTTTATCAACAGCGCCATGTTGTATATGGAACACTTCCCTTACCTGAACAGGCTTTGGTTTGGTGAGTATTTCGATTATGAAAACAACAACCCCGACTTCTTTCTGACAGAGGTCAGCGGTATTCCTTTTGGTCTGATGGGAGAGATGTTGCAGGATGGAGGAAATCCATGGCGGGGTATGGTATATGGCATGACCAACCGTATGCCGTGGTCAGATAATGCAGACCCGCGCCCTATCTGGAAAGTATGGGATGATTTTGGTATGCAGGGAACCCGGATGATCGGATACTGGGTAGACAGTAATCCTGTTAAAACCAATAACCCGCTGGTACCGGCTACTATTTATAAAAAAGATGGTGCAGTACTGGTATCCCTGGCCAGCTGGGCTAAAGAAGATACTACTATCCAGCTGTCTATCGACTGGAAAGCACTGGGAATAGATCCAGCCAAAGCTGTTATAACTGCTCCGGATATACGCAATTTTCAGCAAGGCCAGGTATTCAGCAAAGACGCAAAAATACCGGTGACTAAAAACAAAGGTTTGTTACTGGTTATCACCAACCGCTGATAAATACTGATTTTTTTGATGCTCCTGATGAGCGAAGATAAAAGCAAAGAGCCCTTTGATATTGATTCAAAGGGCTCTTTGCTTTTATTAATTCTATCAATTATATGCATCATCCGTCAATCTCCGCTCATCAGGAGCATCAAAAAAATCAGCATTTATCACCGGTTGCGGTTGAATATCTCCACACATTTCCTGTCCTGCAACGTCACATAAACCGTTTTGCGGTCTTTGCCTCCAAAGATGAGGTTACTGCATTGTTTGCCTTTGAGGGGGACTTCGCGGATAAGTTCTCCTTTGGGAGAGAATATGGCGATAACACCTTTGCCCCAGCGGGCGATGTAGAGGTTCCCGGCTTCATCGCATTTCATGCCATCCAGTCCGTAGTCCGGAAAGGAGGTGAAAAGGGTTTTGTTGGAGACGTTACCTGCTTTATCAACATCGTATTTCCAGACTTTACGTTGTACGCTTTCGTTGACGTAGAGTGTTTTTTCGTCGGGGCTTAATGTGATGCCGTTGGTGGTGCCCATACCAGTTTCGAGGAGGACTGGCTGGCGGTTGGGATCGATGCGCCAGATCTGGCCGCTGTTACTGGCCCATGCCGGGTCAGAGGCGAAGATCTGATCTCTTTTATTGATACAGAGATCATTGGGCTGATTGAATTTATCGGAATGGGTGTAAACACTGATTTTTTTCGTCTTCATATTGACGATCAGTATGTTATGTCCTTTAAAGTCGGGGAGGAGCATATCTCCTTTGCTGTTGAAGTTGACGCTGTTGGCTACGCTGCCTTCAGGGAGTGTGATGAATACTTCACCTGCGCCGGTTTGGGTATTGATTTTACCGACGGTACCATCTTTCTGGAAGTTGACAACATAAAAATTACCGGCTTTATCAAAGTTAGGGCCTTCGATGTTGACGGAGAACATATTTTCGGCAGTCAGGTCTCTGGCTTCATAGAGGGGGTGGGCAGATTGGGCCAGCGAAGGGAGGTGCTGACCGGCCGCCATGGCCAGGAGTAACAGGTATTTTTTCATGCGCTAGAATATTTGGGGGGTTAAGTTAAACAAGAATTACTGATTTTTTAATGTATATCCCTGAGAGCGGGTGGTGGGGACTGCGGTGTTTTTTCAGGGATGGAGGTGCTGAGGGGACTGTCAACTTATTTCTTAATTTTGCGCCCATGATTCATGTTTCGGAGTTTAAAGACCTTTCACAGCTTACGATCCATAAGGTGGGCAACTCAGCTAACGAAGAGCCGCTTCTTTGTTCCAAGGCGCCATTACAGCTGGAAGATGAGACCATCGCTCAGCTGCTGATTACTTATTTTATACAGCCTTTTACCAATGTAGCGGAGTTTTTCCGGTTTTATCATGAGGCAGATTTACAATTGAATGAAATATTTCAATATTGTCGCCGTATATTTACTGACCAGAATGAATTTCAGGAGCAGTCTGTTAATATCGCCAAACATCTATATAAACATTCCACCCATCCAAAAGTTAAAGGGGGAGAGCTTTATATAGCCTACTTTAGCAAGTGTCAGGTTGATGGTGAGGAAGTTGCAGCCATTGGCATATTCAAATCGGAAAACCGGGATACCTATCTGAAAGTGTTTTTATCTGATGAGAACTATCAGGTGAATTATGAAGATGGTATCAATATCAATAAGCTTGACAAAGGATGTCTGATCTTTAATACAGAAGAGGATAACGGATATAAGGTCAGCATAGTTGACAGTATCAGCAAACAAACAGAAGCAGTATATTGGAAAGACGCGTTTTTACAGGTGCAGCGCCGTGAAGACAGCTACCATCAGACAGAAACTGCGGTGAATATGTGCAAACAGTTTATTCACAACAAGCTGCCAACCGAATATGAAATGGACCGTGTAGACCAGGTAGATCTGTTAAATAAATCAGCCGCCTATTTTAAGGAGAAAGAGCAGTTCCAGCTGGAAGATTTTGCACAGGAGGTATTAGGCCATCCCGACGCGATTGCATCATTTAAGGAATACAGGAACGAATACCAGCAAACTTATCAGCAGGAGATCCCTGACGAATTTGAAATATCAGCGCCAGCAGTGAAGAAACAACAGAAGGTATTTAAGAGTATCCTGAAGCTGGATCGCAACTTTCATATTTATATTCATGGTAACCGCGAAATGATTGAACGCGGTTTCGATGAAGCCACAAACCTGAACTACTATAAGCTGATGTTTGAAAACGAGACATAAGCAGTAGAGGCCACAGGTAGCCGTGTTGTTGAATTGGTGAGAGAGATGACCACAATATTTTTTAAGTTTTTCTCATAAGCAAAAACCAATTGTTAACAAAGGCTGCCTCATCTGGGCGGCCTTTTATTTTATATATCTACTTAATTAAGCAAAAAAGACAACCATTACGGTTGTCTTTTTTTTATGCTTTTATGATTTGTTATTGTTATTGGGCTGGTTAGGTCTTGGTTTATGCCGGGGTGGGCGACGGTCTTGTTTAGGTTGTCCGCCTTGTCCTTGCTGCCCCTGCTGTCCCTGGTTTGGAGAAGGTTTAGGGCCTTGTTCCTGCCGGGGTTGCTGTTCGCGGCCTGGTTTAGGCTGACCGCCCTGCTGTCCCTGGCCTTGTTTACCACGGCCTTCCTGTTTGTTTTTACGTTCAGGGTGATGGCGCTCGTGGCGTTCATGACGTTGAGCAGCCTGTTTGGGTTCCTGCTTTTGTTCGTTTTTAGGACCGCCACCCTGTGGTTTTTGTTCGCCGCCTGGTTTTTGTTGTTTCTGGCGGTCTTTATCTTTTTGTTTGCGTTTCTGCGCAGTTTTTTCCAGCGATTTCAGGCTGATCTGGCCCACTACATCAGCAAAGCCAAGGTCTGCCTCTTTCGGTTTGGCAGTCATTACCTCCACCGGTTTGAGTTCGTCGGGCTTTATACCTTGCCGGTTAAGCTGACGGATTTCTCTCGCCCTGGTGATAGTGAGCGGATATTGTTTGTTGCTACCTTCATAGGAATACCACATCAGGCTCTTAAAGATGTCCCTTTTCTGCAGGTTGGCAACGCCGGCGGAAGTTTCGATGGTATCTACATCGTCCGGGAATTCTTTCAGGGCATCCAGATAGGTGTCCAGTTCGTAGTTGAGACAGCATTTCAGGCGTCCGCACTGACCGGATAACTTGGCCTGGTTGATAGACAGGTTCTGATATCTGGCAGCAGTAGTGTTAACGCTTTTGAAATCAGACAGCCAGGTAGCGCAGCAAAGTTCCCTGCCGCAGCTGCCGATGCCACCTACTTTTCCGGCTTCCTGGCGGGCGCCTATCTGGCGCATTTCCACCTTGGCCCGGAATTCAGAAGCATATACTTTGATGAGTTCGCGAAAATCGACACGGTCATCAGCCGTGTAAAAGAAAGTGGCTTTACGGCCATCAGCCTGTATCTCCACTTCGGCCAGTTTCATTTCGAGCCCCATGTTGCGTGCAATCGCTCTGGATTTTATCAGTGCGTCTTTTTCGCGGGCTTTATTATCGGCCATTCTTTGAAGGTCGTCGTTACTCGAACGACGTAAAACTTTTTTTATTTCGGGGGTGTCTTCCGCACGCTTTTTCTTCATTTGAAGCTTTACCAGTTCGCCCGTAAGGTTTACTGTGCCAACATCGAAACCGCTAACCCCTTCTACGGTCACCATCTCGCCTTTATCAAAAAGCTGTTTGGTAACATTACGGTAGAAGTCCTTGCGGCTGCCATTGTTGAAACTCACTTCTATAATATCAAATGGTGCTAAGCTATCGCCAAGTGGAATATTGGACAGCCAGTCAAATACATTCAGTCTGTTACAACCTCCCGTGCTGCATCCTCCATTACTCTTGCATCCTGACGGCTTTCCATCCACACCCGTACCACATCCGGCACAAGCCATATTAATAATTAGTTTAAATTTTATAAATAAGCATTTCAGGTTATTCCAATCCTTTAAAATACGTTTTTCCTCGCAGAAAAACAAAAAGACCGGAAATAACAAAGGTAAGGAAATGCAATGACAAGAGGAGAGCGGCTTTCCCGTTATTACAGAACTGGTATAGGTTTCTTTTTGAATATATATTGTAGCTTGATAGACAATGCATGAAATAACATTTTTGCATTGGCGTTCCGCTCAATATGATAATAAGCATTATCCAGTGTTTCCACAATCTGCGCAGTCTGCTCCAGGTCGGCCAGCTTCGAAAGTTTAGTGGCAAAGTCTACCTCTTCATCCGAAAATGCCAGCTGTGTCTTGTCGAGGTACCGCAACCGCAGCGTATGTTCCAGCAGATTGATAAAATATC
Source organism: Chitinophaga flava (assembly GCF_003308995.1). Taxonomy (NCBI): domain Bacteria; kingdom Pseudomonadati; phylum Bacteroidota; class Chitinophagia; order Chitinophagales; family Chitinophagaceae; genus Chitinophaga; species Chitinophaga flava. Next base: position 3,478,451 of record NZ_QFFJ01000001.1, read on the forward strand.
GCAGGAACTGTTTCTGGTTTTCACGGCCTGTTTTGGCGCTGGAAATCCCTTCTATCCATTCCTGCAACGCTACCCGGTTACCTGTAAACAGATAGTTGAGCCAGTTACGCAACAGCTCGTGATAATCATCGTCTGAATTCTGAAGCAGGAAGATAGCTTCCCGGTAGTTGCCAGCGGTGATAGTGGCTACTTGCCGAGCTCTGGCGGCAGGCACTTTGGCTCTTTCCACCAGCGCTTTTTCCATTTCATCCCGTTGCAGGGGATTTATTTTGATGAGATGTGTGCGTGACAGGATGGTAGCCAGGATCTGTTCCTGATTTTCGGCAATCAGAATAAAAAGGGTATTGGCAGGAGGTTCTTCAATCAGCTTCAGCAGGCGGTTACCTTCGTTGCCCAGGTACTCCGGCATCCACATCACCAGGATCTTGTAACCGCTTTCAAAACTTTTGAGGTTCAGTTTGCGGATGATATCCTGGCATTCACTGGCGGTAATATTACCCTGTTTGTTTTCTGCTCCGATAAACTGCAGCCAGTCATAGGCGTTGCCATACGGGTTGGTCGCCACAAACTCTCTCCATTCGGAAATATAGTCTGTACTAACAGGTTTGTCTCCTGGTTTCCGGGGAATGACCGGATAGGAGAAATGAATATCGGGATGTATATATTGGGATGCTTTCAGACATGCCGGGCATCGACCACAGGCATCGTGTGTTTGTTTGTTTTCACACACAAGATACTGGGTAAAGGCCAGCCCCAGGGGCAGTCCACCGGCCCCTTCAGGTGCCAGTAATATCATCGCATGACTGAGCCGGTTCTGTTGTATGGATTGAATCAGTTGTTGTTGGGCAGCTGCCTGTCCTATAATTTCAGAGAAAAGCATGGTCGCAAGATACTGAAAAGGGGCTAATCCATGACTAGGGCAACGTCACATAACAGGCATTCCTGAATTCACCGGAGCCGGTCACCTTGTGTCCATCGGCCTCAAAATAGAAGTGTCCGCTTACTTTCTTCAATTTGGTATTGATGAAGTCCAGGGTGATGCTGGAGGTGTCTGTGTTTAAATAGTTATAAACTCCCATATTACTGATCGCCGCTACGACCAGGCCGCTCTGCAACCGGGCTGTTTTGGAATACACATAGGTCTTCAGTTTAAGGCTGTCGTTCCCTATGGTAGCGTCCGGATAAGGACCATCCATCAGGTTGAGAACTAGTTTAAAACTGTCACTCACGGCTTCCATGCTCAGCATTTTGGTGCCACCACCATCCAGCTGTTGCCGGAAAATCGTGCTGGTGCTAAGGTTCATGGGGCGGGTGGTGTTCTGTATCGTGCCCGTAACAGTTATGCCCGGACAGGAAAGAACAGGAGTCTCGATGTCATGCTGACAAGCGGCCAGGCACAATACAAGTGCCATAAAAACCGGAACTGCGGTTTTCCTTAGGGCTACGGAATGTCGGTTTCTCATTTACTATATATATCCACTGTTGTAATAATGACGGTGCGCTAACGTATAAGTATATACGCAGGAGTGTAATTTTTTATTACACTGAGTTGGCAAAAGGTGTAAAAGAGTAATGGCTACTTCTCGATAGCAGCAATTACTTCAGGTGCATCCGGTTGCGTTTTGGGAGAAAACACAGCTACGAGGTTTCCTTTTTCATCCAGCAAATATTTCTGGAAATTCCATTTAACGTCGGCAGGTTCCAGGTGTTTGGCCTTGCTTTCTTCCAGCAGCCATTTGTACAGAGGATGGATATCATCTCCCTTTACAGATATCTTGGCGGCCATTGGAAAGGTAACTGCATACTGTTTGGTACAAAAAGTTTTGATCTCAGCATTGCTGCCTGGTTCCTGCGAACCGAAATTGTTCGCCGGGAAACCTACGATCACAAGTTTGTTCTGATATTTCTGATACATTTTTTCCAGCGCTGCATATTGTGGGGTATTGCCACAAAGAGAGGCTGTATTGACAATCATAATTTTTTTGCCTTTGAAGCGGGAGAAGTCAATCTTGCTTCCATCAAGACTATCCACCTTGAAATCGTAGATGCGTGGACCGGCAAAGAAAAGAAGGACTGAAAGTAAGGCCGCTTTAAACATAAAAATATTTTTAGAGGGGTGAAATCGGATTTTTGAAACGCGATGGCGCGTGGCAATCAACGCCAGTGTAAAGATAATTATCCCAGTCGATAAATTGAATTAACTTTTTGTTAGCCAAAGGCCCAGGCCAGACAGCTGATACTTACCGTTGCGCCTGCCTCCTGCAGGGCACGTCCTGCTGCTTCGGTAGTGGCGCCGGTAGTGATTACATCATCTACTAAAAGTACATGCCTGCCCGTTAGTAATGCGGGGTCTGCTTTGAATACATCTTTTACATTATCCCAGCGACTAATCCGGCCCTTCCTGGTTTGTGTATCGGTATACTGCAGTCTGCTCAGTGCCCGCGGTAATACCGGACGGTTTATCACGCCGGCCATAGCACTGGCCAGCAGCATTGCCTGATTGTAACCGCGCTGTTTTTCCTTGCGGGGAAACAGTGGTACTGGTACCATCATATCTATCTCCGTTATCCAATTGCATTCCTTCAACATATAACCGGCCTGGGTGCCTAGCCAGGTGGCGATGTCCTTTCGCTGCCGGTATTTGAAGTGATGTATCAGCAGCTGCAATCCGGATGACTTGCTGTAGTAATAGGCAGCGGTGGCATGTGCAATATCTAGGCGCCCGCGGAAAATATGCGCCACCGGATTGCCTTCATAACGGTGAAAGTTTGTAACAGGCAGGTTGTCGCGGCAATGCAGACACAACAGGTTATCTGTTGGAGACAACTCCTCGCCACATATCTCACAGCAATGCGGATAGAATAATTGTAACAATGGGGATAACAAACGAGCAAACATTGGGTCAGTATTATATGTATGGAATATCAGAACAACTGTTGATATACCTCCTCCACTCTGCCAACAGGGATTACCTCTATGTTGAATTTACTGAGATCGATTCCTTTTTTATTATAACGGGAGATAAATATTTTATGGAAGCCCAGCTTTTCTGCTTCTGCAATACGTTGTTCTATGCGGTTGACAGCGCGTATTTCGCCACTCAGTCCTACTTCACCGGCGAAGCATATTTTATTGGCGATGGCGGTATCTTCATAAGAAGAGAGCAAAGCACAAAGCACCGCAAGGTCGATGGACGGATCTTCTACCCGTAAGCCACCGGCGATATTGAGGAAAACATCTTTTACACCGAAGTGGAAGCCACCGCGTTTTTCCAGTACGGCCAGCAGCAGCTGCAGGCGGCGCAGGTCAAAGCCGGTAGCGGTACGTTGTGGTGTGCCGTATACGGATTGGGTGACCAGTGCCTGTACTTCTACGAGCAAAGGGCGGAGGCCTTCCATGGTGGCAGCAATAGCTACACCACTCAGCAGATCGTCGCGCTGGGAGATGAGTATTTCAGAAGGGTTGGTGACTTGTCTTAACCCCGTGCCGGTCATTTCATAGATGCCCAGTTCGGCGGTAGAGCCAAACCTGTTTTTGATGGTGCGCAGAATGCGATAGGCATAATGCTGGTCACCTTCAAATTGTAATACGGTGTCTACCATGTGTTCCAGTACTTTCGGGCCTGCGATGGAACCATCTTTGGTAATATGACCGATAAGAAAGACGGGGATATTACTCTCTTTGGCAAAGCGTTGCAGCTCGGCGGTAGTTTCCCTGATCTGGGATACGCTGCCGGGAGCCGATTCTATCAGGGGGGTATGTAATGTCTGAATAGAGTCTACGATCACCAGCTGAGGCTGTAGTTTTTTGATTTCGGAGAAGATGGTTTGTGTGGATGTTTCAGTGAGCAGATAAAACTGGTCATTGGAATTCTGGATGCGGTCTGCCCGCATTTTTATCTGTTGTTCACTTTCTTCACCGCTGATATAAAGTATCTTAATATTTTTCAGTTGAAGGGCATTCTGCAGGAACAGTGTGGATTTGCCGATGCCTGGCTCACCACCTACCAGTACGAGTGAACCGGCTACGATACCGCCTCCGAGCACACGGTTTAATTCGTTGTCGGGAGTTAATAAACGTTTTTCTTCATTGGTGATGACTTCAGAGAGGTTAATGATTTTCTGTGTGCGGCCGTTGGGGCCGTCGTTGTTTTTCCAGTCGTGTTGTTGTTTGCCGGGAATGTCTTTCTGGACTCTTTCTTCCACGAAGGTGTTCCATTGTCCGCAGCTCGGACATTTACCATTCCATTTGGCAGATTCGTATCCACATTGCTGGCAAAAAAAAGCGGTTCTTATCTTACTCATAAAATTTTTAAACAGGAGTTACAAAGTAAGTGGTTTTAAAAAATATGGGGTTGAAATGTTAAAAGAGGGGTTAAAAAGGGGGGAAGAAAGTCTTTAAAAGAGAAAAGAGCCAAACGGAAGATTCCGTTGACTCTTTCTACTTACTAACCCATTAAATTCAGGTCTAAATTACAAAATGGCTTCAGAATAAAAAAGTTTATTTAATTGATGTGAATAACTTTTGATTGATTTTCGTAATGTAAGAAAGTGGCTGCCATCGCTTGTTTCAGGCGCTGTTTTGTCCAATATTACTTTCATTGGCAACTCGTAAAATGTTGATAAATAGGGTTGATGTTGATGATTTTTGCATATGAAAAAATTAACATAAGATGTGGGCTCCCGGCTGCCAAACCGGCCGTATTTTCATGCTTTTTTACGTAAAATAGACAAAATGGCAGTGTTAAATTTGTGCGATGGAAGAGACAGGCAGGGTTGTCAGGAAAAGTCTTAAATAAAACTTAAAACGGGTTGTCTGGACGGATATTTGTGCCTGTTTAGGACCAAATTTCATAAAGTATGACACCAGGAATCATGTTTGTTTCGCTGATTTTTGTGGGGATCAGCTTTCTTGTAAGCTATGTTTTAAAAAATAAGTTCCGGACTTACAGCGAGGTACCTACTTCATCCGGGCTCACCGGAAAGCAGATCGCCGAAAAGATGCTGCGGGACAATAATATTTACGATGTGCAGGTATTGTCTGTGGATGGATTTTTATCAGATCACTATAATCCGGCTGATAAAACGGTCAACCTGAGCCCGGACGTATATGAGGGTGCTAATGTGGCAGCCGCTGCCGTGGCGGCCCATGAATGTGGCCATGCGGTACAGCATGCTGCCGCCTATCCCTGGCTGGGGCTCCGTTCCCGGCTGGTGCCGGCGGTACAGTTCAGTGCCTCGCTGGTACAATGGGTATTGCTGGCCGGAATCCTGTTGATTAACAGGTTTCCTCAGCTGCTACTGGGCGGTATTATCCTTTTTGGTATTACCACCCTTTTTGCCCTGATTACGCTGCCGGTGGAGTTTGATGCTTCCCGCCGTGCACTGGCATGGCTCGACAGGAGTCAGGTGATGCAGCCTCAGGAACATGATAAAGCCAAGGACGCCCTCTGGTGGGCAGCCATGACTTATGTAGTAGCTGCACTGGCCTCCCTGGCTACCCTGTTCCAGTATATTCTTATATATATGGGAGCACGGGACAGGAGCCGCTGATGCTGCTGTTTCTGGGACCATGCGTACTCATGCATTACTATATGGACCGAGATATATGAAATTCTTAAATAAAGTGTGGAATATATGTAATGTGTATATAATTAATTATAAATGCATTGATGTTTTTTGAGTCGTTCAGGGGGGTCATTAACCAAACGGTGATAGGCCTCCGGTTTTATCTTCGCACATCAGATTATCAGGATAATCATAATGCATTACAATTCTGTGTTAATAACTTTTATACAAAATTTTTATTGAAAATCAATCAATTACAAAGGTGTGCTGTAAAAAAAGCACTAAAATGTATGGTTATTAAAAATGCGGAATGTACCTTTGCACTCCCCACAACAGGGGATTGTTTACAAGACGTAACTTTTATCGTATACAACAATGAACACATTAAGCTTTAAAACTAAATCAGCTAACGACGCTTACGTAAAGCGCGACTGGCATATAGTAGATGCTACCAACCTGACGCTCGGAAGAGTTTGTGCGAAGATGGCAGCCATACTGAGAGGTAAAAACAAACCTTACTATACGCCTCATACTGATTGTGGTGATTTCATCATCGTGATCAATGCGGAGAAAATCGCTTTGACCGGCAATAAAATGGCGGAAAAAGAATACATGCACTACACTGGTTACCCAGGTGGTCAGAGAATTGAACTGGCTAAGGATCTGATCCGTCGCCGTCCAGAGGTAATGATTGAAAAGGCGATCAAAGGTATGTTGCCTAAAAACCGTCTCGGTCGTAAAATGTACAAAAAACTGTTTGTATACGCCGGCACAGAACATCCTCATGCAGCGCAGAAACCAAAACCATTAACTTTCTAATTTTTCTCTGATACATGGAAAAGCAAAAAAATACAATAGGTCGTCGTAAGGAAGCTGTTGCCCGCGTGTATATCAACAAGGGTACCGGTAACATTACTGTTAACGACAAGGATTATAAAAACTACTTTTCTCTGATCTACCTGCAAAATCAGGTGGAGCTCCCTTTCAAAACCATCGATGCGCTCGATAAATTTGACGTAAAGATCAATGCACAGGGTGGCGGTATTAAAGGACAGGCGGAAGCGATTAAACTGGGTATTGCGCGTGCACTGTGCGAAGTGAACATCGAGTTCCGTCCCGCACTGAAAGCAGCAGGTCTGCTGAAACGTGATCCTAGAAGCGTAGAACGTAAGAAACCAGGTAAAGCGAAAGCAAGAAGAAGCTTCCAGTTCTCTAAACGCTAATTTTGAGTACTTAGCTATTATCGCTAAACATTATTTGATCCTTTTAATTGAGCAATATAAACATGGAAAATAATACCTCATTGCAGCAGCAGTTACTGGAGGCAGGTGTTCACTTCGGTCACCTGAAGAAGAAATGGAATCCTAAAATGCTGCCTTATATTTTCGCAGAAAAGAAAGGTATTCATATCATTGATCTGAACAAAACCGTTGAAGGTTTACAGGAAGCAGCAGCTGCCCTGAAATCTATCGCAAAAAGCGGTAAAAAGATCATGTTCGTTGCTACTAAAAAGCAAGCGAAAGAAATCGTAGCAGACGCTGCGCGTAACATCAACATGCCTTTCGTTACAGAAAGATGGTTAGGTGGTATGCTCACCAACTTCTCTACTATCCGTAAGAGTGTGAAGAAAATGCAGAGCATCGAAAAAATGCTGCAGGACGGAACTTTCGACAACATCACTAAAAAAGAACGTCTGACTTTAAGCCGTGATAAAGAGAAAATGGAAAAAGTGCTGGGTGGTATTGCCCAACTGGCACGTGTTCCAGCCGCTCTGTTCATGGTGGATATCAGCCACGAACACATTGCTCTGGCAGAAGCTAAACGTCTGGGCATTGTTACCTTCGGTATGGTAGATACCAACTCCGATCCTAGCAAAGTTGACTTCGCTATCCCTGCGAACGATGATGCTACTAAATCTATCGCTATCATCACCAGCTACATCTGCGCAGCAATCGCAGAAGGTCTGTCTGAAAGAGCTACTGAGAAATCTGAAGAAGTAGAAGAGGAAGAAGAAGCAGACGATAAAGCACGCAAATTCGAAGTAGAAGGCGGTGAAGATCGTGAAAGAGGTCGCAGAAGCCAAGGTGGCGGCGGCCAGGGTGGCGGTAACCGTGGCGGTGGCCAGGGTGGCGGCAACCGTGGTGGTGGCCAGGGTGGTAACCGTGGCGGTGGCCAGGGTGGTAACCGTGGTGGCCAGGGTGGCAACCGTGGCGGTCAAGGTGGTGGCGGACAACGTCGTCCTGCCAACGCTGGCGGCGGTGCTCCTAGAAAACCAGGTGCCGGTAAATAATATCAATCGATACTCTCGATATTTTATCTAAAATGCAGCGAAGACACCCTTCGCTGCATTTTAGATAATTAAATCCCGAAACAAAACTTTAATACTCTTAAATCAATATAGCTCATGGCAACAATTACAGCAGCTGATGTAAACAAACTGCGTCAGCAAACTGGTGCGGGTATGATGGATTGCAGAAAAGCACTGGTAGAAAGTGAAGGCGATTTCGAAAAAGCAGTAGACTACCTGCGTAAGAAAGGTCAAAAAGTAGCTGCTCTCCGTTCCGACCGCGAAACTAAAGAAGGTGTTATCATCGCTAAAGTAGCTGCTGATGGTAAATCCGGTGTAGTAGTAGGTCTGGGTTGTGAAACTGACTTCGTAGCTAAAAACGAAGACTTCGTGAAATTTGCACAGGCTATCGTTGATCTGGCTCTGGCTAAAGGTATCAAAACTATTGAAGACCTGAACGCCGCTGAACTGGATGGCGCTACCGTTGCTGATAAAGTAAACGACCAGGTTGCTAAAATCGGTGAAAAAATCACCCTGAATAAATTCGAATTCGTAGAAGCTGGTGGCGTTACTGCCTACATCCACGGTAACTACCGTATGGGTGTACTCGTAGCTTTCTCTAAACCTGTTTCTGAAGAAGTAGGTAAAGACATCGCTATGCAGATCGCTGCTATGAGCCCAATCGCTGTTGATGCTGACAGCGTTCCTGCCGACTTAATCGCACGCGAAAAAGAAATCGCTGTTGAACAAGTAAAAGCAGAAGGTAAACCAGCTGAAATGGCTGAGAAAATCGCTGCCGGTAAAGTGAACAAATTCTTCAAAGAAAGCACCCTGCTGCAACAAGCTTTTGTTAAGGATAACAACAAATCCGTAGCAGATTACCTGAAATCAGTAGATGCTGACCTGAAAGTAAACAGCTTTAAGCGAATCGCTTTAGGTTAATACAATCATATTATTAAAAAGGAGAGAATACGGTTCTCTCCTTTTTTTTGCGCACTGTAAATCCAGTCGACGGCATACACCTGCATAACAACAAAATCATCGACATTTTGCTTTCCCTTGCAGCTTTTTGCCATTTAATTGTATCTTAGGATACCGTAATTACATTAGCAAATCACAATCTTACAATATTTTATAGCGTCATGTTGCCAAAGTATAAGCGTATTTTGCTCAAATTGAGCGGTGAGGCCCTTATGGGAGATGCAAATTATGGTATTGATCATAAGGTAATTACCCAGTATGCCTACGATATCAAAGCTGTTACCGACCTGGGTGTTCAGGTGGCCATCGTCATCGGTGGTGGTAACATCTACCGTGGAATGAATGAAGCCGAAACCGGCATTGAAAGAGCCCAGGGTGACTATATGGGCATGCTCGCCACCGTGATTAACGGAATGGCCCTGCAAAGCGGACTGGAGAAAATAGGGCTCTATACCCGCCTCCAATCAGCTATCAAAATGGAACAAATCGCAGAACCTTATATCCGCCGCCGCGCTATCCGCCACGTGGAAAAAGGTCGCGTGGTTATATTCGGCGCCGGTACCGGTAACCCGTACTTTACTACCGATACCGCCGCATCACTCCGTGCTATCGAAATACAGGCCGATGTAATCCTTAAAGGAACCCGCGTAGACGGTATCTATACCGCCGACCCTGAAAAGGATGCCACCGCCACCCGCTTCGAAACCATTACCTTCTCTGAAGTATATCAGAAATCACTCAACGTAATGGATATGACAGCATTCACCCTCTGCCAGGAAAATAAACTGCCTATCATCGTATTTGACATGAACAAACCAGGTAATCTCCTGAACGTAATCATGGGCAAAAACGTAGGTACCCTGGTGAAAGGTTAAGATACCATTTCTCTAAAAGACAAAGACCTGAGCAATGTCCATCATCGCTCAGGTCTTTGTCTTTTTAATATCCTTGTCTGTTACTGTTTCTTCATAACACTCTTCAGCTCCGTAAACGGAATAAACAACGTTACCTGACCCAACGCATATGGCCCTATCTCATAGGGTACATAACTGAAAGCAACCCCCTTACCTGTAACAATAAAGTTGTTATTGGGGACTATCGTCTTTACCAGCAGACTCTGATCCAGTGACTCATCTTCATCTATATGGAACTTCTTCCGGAAAGCCTTATCCAGCAAGGGAGACAACACGTCCTTATAACCCGGTTTGAAGAAGTCGTCTGGTGTCAGCACTTTGTGTTTGGAGAGGTCCAGCGTTTGATAGGTAGCTCCCCAGTTGCCATGTGCTCCACCAGTAAAATCGTAGGCATACTTCTCTATCACCAGCAAAGGCCAGGTGTTCCATACTACCTTCATATCGCTTTCTGTAGTCCAGTTCCAGGAAGCAGACTGTCCGTCTGCTATATCGCTGGTATCGGCATCCTTGGCGGCTATACGATAACTGGTCACAAAGGAATCAATGGCTCTTCTTACAAACTGCTGAGGATCGCTAATGCGTACGTCGCCAGTGATCTCCCTACGGAGAAATGCCGACAGGGTACTGTCTGTGCTGGAGTCTGGCCAGATAATACTATTGGAAGCAACTCCCAGTGGTGAGCCCGCAAAGGAGGGAAGCAGCCTGATAGAATCAGCACTGTAGAAAACCTGCAACTGCTGTGCTTTCCGAAGATCTGTATGCAGCTCAAAATGATAAGATGTACTGTCGCCATGCCATACTCCCTTGAAGACACCATCATCGTTGAGTGTGCCTCCGAAAAAACGTTCTTCCTCCCGATTGCTGTTATCTTCGTAAATCTTTACCTGGTCTGCATCCTGGCTTCCCCATATACTGATGGGAACGCCGGTACTGTCGTAACAATAATAACCACGGTACAGGTTAGGAGCTGTTTTCATCAGTTGCATGGTGATATGCCGATCTCCTATGGCGCCTTTCAGCTGGGTATAATAATACGGGGTGCTGGCCAGCGGTACCACTATACTGGTGCTGTCACTTTTAGCCTTTTCTTGCTTGCCGCTATTACAGGCAGGCAACAAGCCACCAGCCAGTAATAGTAATAGGAGTACTCTTTTCATACTATGATTTATATCAGGTCGCCCAAAATTACTATTATCCTTCCATACCTTTGTTTACAGGTTTGAACCAATTAAATATTTACAACATGTTGAACCAGAAAGTAGCTGATCTGAGAAAAGACTATAAGCTGGCCTCCCTGGATGAGAGTGATGTAGCGCCTGGTCCTCTGCAGCAATTCGAAAGATGGTGGCAGGATGCTCTTTCCAGCGAGATAGATGAACCTAATGCCATGACACTGGCTACCAGTACCCCGGATGGCCGTCCTTCAGCCCGTATTGTATTGTTGAAGGGTTTTAATGAAGAAGGGTTTATGTTTTTCACTAACTATGAAAGCCGTAAAGGTCACGAGCTGGCAGAGAATCCTCGGGTGACGCTGCTGTTTTTCTGGCGTGAACTGGAGCGGCAGGTACGTATAGAGGGTACCGTTACCAAAGCTGCTGCGGCCGTCAGCAATGAGTATTACAACAGCCGTCCGCTGGGCAGTAGGATAGGAGCTATCGCTTCGCCGCAAAGCAAGGTGATTTCCGGCCGTACTTTCCTGGAAGAGCAGGTAGCGCAGGTAGCCGCAAAATGTGAACAGGAAGCGCCTCAAAGGCCCGATTACTGGGGTGGATATGTTGTGAAGCCGGAAGTGATAGAATTCTGGCAGGGAAGAAGCAGCCGCTTACACGACCGTATTTTGTATACCCTTACTGCAGATGGCAGCTGGAAGATAGAAAGACTGGCACCATAACCAGTGAAGATAGTATGGAGGGATTTGGTGATGGATATGTATTACAATATTACATTTCCAATCATCAAATCCCTTTATCATTAAGCTTTGTTCTCAGCTTTAGGAGCCGCTGCAGCAGCAGATTTCCTGGTTCTTGCTGGTCTAACTTTACCGAAAGATTTGCTGAAGATTTTACCTTTTTTGGTTTTAATATCTCCTCTACCCATAACAAATAATTTGAAATTTGTGGTTTTGTAAAATGATGTTATCAGGCTGCAAAATACGCCAATTCGCTTAAATAGTCTACAGCCTGGCTTTTATATAAAAAAAAAGCAAGAAACATGATTGTTCCTTGCTTGAATAAGTTGTGCTAACTGATTAGAGCTTGTCGGATAAAGCTTTACCAGCTTTGAATTTAGCAACTTTTTTAGCTTTGATCTTGATGATCTGGCCAGTCTGTGGGTTTCTACCGTTACGTGCAGCACGTTTAGAAACGGAGAAAGTACCAAAACCAACTAAAGTTACTTTGCCACCTTTTTTCAGGGTGTCAGCAACAGCTTTGGTGAAAGAATCCAGCGCTTCGTTAGCTTGGGTTTTAGTGATACCTGCGTCTTTAGCAAGCTTGTCGATTAATTCGGCTTTGTTCATAGTTAGTAAGATTTAACTAGTGAAAAAATGTTTGATGTGAGCAAATATAGCGCGTTTTATCAGATTACCAAATTTTTTACAACTTTTTTATAGAAAATTTTATCGGCTGAAAAAGGCTACTGGTAACGGTTACAGCTGATTGGGGTCCTGAGTGCTAAAGGATGAAACTTTAGCAGCTTTCTACAGAACTGTGGCCCATAGCAACTTTCCCGGCTTTTTATCATTAAACGCAGGTTCATTTCAAGTATTGTACCAAAGTCCGGACACCTTGAAAATAGTGAATTTCCTGTGGATAAATTTAATTGTTAAGCATCAATTAAATGCTCTCCATAACGGTGTGAAAGGCGATAAAACGGTCACCGAAAAGGTCGTAACCCCTTTGCCGCAGGGTATTTGCCTGCACTGCCTGAAAGGTTTGGTAGTGCTCCAGACTATCGGTGAAGAACTGTGTAACGTAAGTTGGTCCTTCTGAATCGTCCTGCTCCAGCAACCGGCAGATACGGGAATCGCTGAAAAGACCGGTGCTCAATACTGCAGGAATATGCTCTTCCTGCATCCATTGTAGCCACTGTAGATGCACATCTGTGGCTACTTTTGTTGTAACATTATAAATGATCATGGTATATCTCTCAATAAAAAATCCATCTGTCTGAATGAGCTAAAACCGCTTATAACGCCAGTTCCAGGAATACCGGACAATGGTCGGAGTGTTTTACTTCCTGGTAAATAGTCGCGTGTTTCAGCTTTTCCTTCAAGGGAGCTGTAACGTTGATGTAGTCTATGCGCCAGCCTTTGTTATTGTTCCGGGCGTTGGCACGGAAGCTCCACCAGCTGTACTGGTGCGGGTTTGGATTAAACTGCCGGAAGGAATCCACAAAACCGCTTTCGAAGAAACGGTCCATCCAGGCCCTTTCTTCTGGTAAAAAGCCGGTTGAGTTTTTGTTGCTCACCGGATCATGTATGTCGATAGGCTTGTGACAAATGTTGTAATCCCCGCACAGCACCAGGTTGGGCCGTGTTTTCTTCAGCTCATCAAGATGTTCAAAAAACTCATCCAGCCACTGATATTTATAGGTCTGCCGTTCATCGCCGCTGGTACCGGAAGGGAAGTAGGTATTGATCAGGGTCAGATTACCGAAATCAAGGCGGATAAAACGTCCTTCTGCATCGCTCTGGACATGACCACTACCATAGTGTACCTGATCGGGTTTTATGCGGGTAAGAACCGCAACACCGCTGTAACCTTTTTTCTGGGCGGGAAACCAGTAATGTTCATAACCCAGCTCTTCAAACTTTTTGAAGTCCACGTTGTCCTGGTGGGCTTTGATTTCCTGGAGGCAAACGACATCAGCAGGGTCTGTTTGCAGCCATTCTGTAAAACCTTTAGTCATAGCCGAACGGAGGCCATTCACATTGTAGGATATGATTCTCATGTTGAAGATGTTTAAAGGGAATTACGAATTTGGGCGAAGATCTGCTCTTCGCCCAAGTCCATAATGTGTTATCTGCAATTGATTAATTATATGTCATATTCCAGGTTGGGACGCAGCCACTTCTCTGCTTCCTCTACACTCCAGCCTTTACGGTCGGCGTAGTCGGTCACCTGGTCTTTTTCAATTTTACCGAGGCCGAAATATTTTGCCTCAGGGTTGGCAAAATACCATCCACTTACGCTGGCGGCAGGATACATAGCCAGAGATTCTGTGAGGGTGATGCCGGTGTTTTTGGTGGCATCGAGGAGCTCAAACAGCTTGTATTTCTCTGTATGCTCCGGACAGGCAGGGTAGCCTGGTGCCGGCCTGATACCGGCGTATTCTTCCCGGATCAGGGCTTCATTGCTCAGGTGCTCTTCGCTGGCATATCCCCAGAACTCTTTACGTACGCGCTCGTGCATCAGTTCTGTAAAAGCTTCTGCCAGCCTGTCTGCCAGCGCTTTCAGCATAATGCTGTTATAATCGTCGTGTTCTTCCTTGAATTTCTCCAACCATTTTTCGATGCCGATACCCGCTGTAACAGCGAATCCGCCGATATAATCTGTTTTACCGGCAGATGCAGGGGCAATGTAATCGGCAAGGGATTGGTTGGGCTGTCCGGGCGCTTTTTTGATCTGCTGCCGGAGGAACTCCAGTTTTACTGGTGCTATCTCCGCCTGCTCCGGCGACACCTGGATGGTATCGGGGGCAACGCTGTTGGCAGGATAAATACCGATGACAGCTTTGGCGCCCAGCCATTTTTCGCGGATCACCCGGTCCAGCAGTTCACGGGCATCTTTGTAAAGCCGGGTGGCTTCCTGGCCTACTACTTCGTCGGTCAGGATCTGCGGGAATTTACCATGCAGTTCCCAGGCGATGAAGAACGGCTGCCAGTCAATGTATTGGGCGATCTCTGCGAGATCGTAGTCTTCGAAGGTTTTGATGCCGGTAAACCGGGGCTTCACCGGAGTGAAAGCATCCCAATTGATGGCTGCTTTATTTTGCTGTGCTGCTGCAAATGGAAGGTACTGCTTAACGGGTTTTTTGTTTCTGAAAGACTCGTTCAGTTTTGTATACTCTTCCTGTATGGTGGCCAGGAAGTCTTTTTTCAGGGCCTTGTTGAGCAGACTGCCGGTTACGGTCACGCTGCGGGAAGCATCGAGTACGTGTACTACTCCATGTGCATACTCCTGTGCGATCTTCACCGCGGTATGGGTACGGGAGGTAGTGGCTCCGCCGATGATCAGCGGGATATCGAAGTCCTGCCTTTTCAGTTCACGGGCTACATGCACCATTTCGTCCAGGCTGGGGGTGATCAGGCCGCTGAGGCCGATGATATCTACCTTTTCCTGGCGGGCAGCCTGCAGGATTTTTTCTGCAGGCACCATTACACCGAGGTCAATGATTTCATATCCGTTACAGGCCAGTACTACACCAACGATGTTCTTACCGATATCGTGTACATCCCCTTTTACAGTGGCCAGCAGGATTCTGCCGGCAGACTTGATTTCTCCGCCATTGACAGCCTGGTTGCGCAGCTTCTCTTCTTCGATAAAAGGAGTGAGAACGGCTACGGATTTTTTCATTACACGGGCGCTTTTCACCACCTGTGGCAGGAACATTTTTCCACTGCCAAACAGATCACCTACTATATTCATACCGTCCATCAGTGGTCCTTCTATCACGTCCAGCGGACGGGGATATTTCTGACGGGCTTCTTCTGTATCGGCTTCAATATAATCGGTGATACCATTTACCAGTGCGTGGCTCAGTCTTTCTTCCACAGAGCCCAGGCGCCAGGTTTCATCCTTCTCTATCACTTTGCCTTTTGCCTTTACAGTGTCGGCAAACTGGATCAGTCTTTCGGTAGCATCTTCTCTTCTGTTTAGTATGGCGTCCTCACAAAGATCGCGCAGTTGTGGTTCGATGTCATCATATATCTGCAGCATACCGGCATTAACGATGCCCATGTCCATACCAGCTTTGATGGCATGGTACAGGAACACGGAGTGCATGGCCTCCCGCACGGTTTCGTTGCCACGGAAAGAGAAGGAAACGTTGCTGACACCACCACTTATTTTTGCCAGTGGCATCAGTTCTTTAATACGACGGGTAGCGTTGATAAACTCTACTGCGTAGTTATTGTGTTCTTCGATACCGGTGGCGATAGCGAAGATATTAGGATCGAAGATGATGTCCTGCGGATCATAGCCTACTACTTGTGTCAGTATTTTATAGGCTCTGTGGCTGAAGCTGACCCTTTTTTCTTCGGTGTCGGCCTGGCCATGTTCATCGAAGGCCATTACTACCACTGCAGCGCCATAGCTTTTACAGATATGGGCCTGCTCAATGAATTTGGCTTCTCCTTCCTTGAGGCTGATGGAGTTGACCACACATTTACCCTGTACGCATTTCAGGCCGGCTTCAATAACACTGAACTTACTGGAGTCGATCATGATGGGAATACGGGAGATATCTGGTTCTGCGGCCAGTAACTTAAGGAAGGTAGACATGGCGGCTTCTCCGTCCAGGAGGGCGTCGTCCATGTTTACGTCCAGGATCTGGGCGCCGTTTTCCACCTGCTGGCGGGCTACAGATAATGCTTCTTCATAAAGTCCTTCCCGTATCAGCCGGGCAAATTTTTTGGAACCGGTAACGTTGGTACGTTCCCCAACGTTGATAAAATTTGTTTCAGGCCTTACCACCAGCGGTTCGAGGCCGCTTAAGCGCATAAAAGGCCTGATTACCCTTGAAGGGGCTATATCGGTGTCTGTGATCATTACTTCGTTAGTCGTATTGGAGTGTATACTTGTAGCGCTCATGGTTGCAAATACTCGTGTTTACATGAAAACCTGTGTGTCCGTTTATGCCAGAGAGTCTATCAGTTCCGGCTTGCGACGGGGCTGGATATGTTTTACGTGTTCGGCAATATGGCGGATGTGGTCTGGTGTAGTACCACAGCAACCTCCTACAATATTCACAAAGCCAGAGGAGGCGAAGTCTTCAATAATGCAGGCAGTGTCTTCCGGCTCTTCATCATATTCACCGAAGGCGTTAGGCAGGCCGGCGTTGGGGTAACAGCTAACATAACAGCTGGCTATGTTAGACAGTTCCTCTACATACGGGCGCATCTGTTGTCCGCCGAGGGCGCAGTTGAGGCCTATAGAGAAGGGGTTGGCATGCATCACAGAGATATAAAAAGCTTCCAGTGTCTGACCACTCAGGGTTCTGCCGGAGGCGTCCGTAATGGTGCCGGAGATCATAACCGGCACTTCCGGCTTGCCGGATTCCCGGAAATACTTTTTAATAGCATAGATGGCCGCTTTACAGTTGAGCGTATCGAAAATGGTTTCGATGAGCAGAATGTCTACACCACCATCACTCAGACCCCTGATTTGTTCTTCGTAGGCTTCAGCCACTTCGTCGAAAGTAACAGAGCGGAAGCCGGGATTGTTCACATCCGGAGAGAGGGATAGCGTTTTATTTAACGGGCCGATGGCGCCAGCTACAAATCTGGGTTTGTCGGGATTTTTGGCTGTATATTCAGCAGCAGCTTTTTTAGCGATGCTGGCTGCAGCCACATTCAGCTCATAGGCCAGTTCCTGCATGTCATAATCGGCCATGGCAATGGAAGTGCTGCTGAAAGTATTGGTCTCAATAATATCAGCTCCTGCTTCGAGATATTCCTTGTGAATGGCTTCTATGATCTGTGGCTGGGTGAGATTAAGCAGGTCGTTGTTGCCTTTGAGATCACTGTGGTAATTGGCAAAACGAGGGCCTCTGTAGTCTTCTTCCTGGAGTTTGTACCGCTGGATCATGGTGCCCATGGCACCGTCAATGATGAGCACACGCTCATTAGCGCAGTCTTGTAAAGATTTCATGTTTGTAAGATGTTTATTAGTTGCTGTTTTAGGTTGTAACAGGGTCGAACAATAAACAAATCCACCCCCGTATATCCCGTAAAGATAAGCTATTTTAATATCTTAAAACGCTTATTTGTCTGTGCTGGCCTGGTTGCCCTAATCTTTAATCATCATGTTATATTATATGTCTTTTGTATAGATTTTGTCTATATCATAATTTTTATTTGGTGAAAGTCTATAAAGTCTACTATATTTGTAGGGTAATAGAAAACACAATGCAACAAAGAAACCTGAATATGATGTTGAACCCGGCCATGGCACCCTGCCAGCCCTATGCCTGTTGTCCTTCGGGGTGCTGCTGTTAAGGCAGAAAAAGTCTATCATTAAAAGTTCTTCCCGGTTTTTATTACAACTAAACAAAGTTTTTTCGTCATGACGATAGCAGAACATATCCATGCGCTCAGGAAGCACCTGGCTGGTCTGGGACTGCAACCAGTTCCGGAAGTGAATGATGGGAGTGAGCCGACAGTGTTCAGGATATCCTTCCTGAATCAGCACGAAATGCAGCGTTGGAAGGAGCGGCAGAAACAATCAGAAACCAATCATACAATATTTCAGGGTACGCCTGAAAAAAACGTACCCTAACCTTTTTCATAACGTGGAATTACAGGTTAAACGAAGACGGGCGTTATTCAACGCCCGTATTTTATTTTTATCCGGGGAGAGATTCCCCGCCGCATTATTGATTTATTGTTTGACGTAACTGTCTAAAGGCAGCCTGTTAGAGATAGACCTGGCCAGCGTCATCTCATCGGCATATTCCAGCTCTCCACCAAATGCAATACCACGGGCTATCGTGGTAATCTTCACCGGAAAATCCTTCAGTTTTTTAGAGAGGAAATAAATGGTAGTGTCTCCTTCAATAGTGGGGCTGAGTGCCATAATCACCTCTTCCACCCCCTGGTGCTGCACTCTTTCCACCAGCGACTGGATATTCAACTGTTCCGGACCAACACCGTCAATAGGGGAGATAATACCGCCCAACACATGATACAGGCCATTAAACTGCTGGGTATTTTCAATCGCCATCACATCACGGATACTTTCCACCAGACATACCACATGCCGCTGCCGGGAATGGCTGCTGCAGATGCCACATATTTCCTCATCGGAAACATTATGACATACCTTGCAAAACCGGATCTGTTGCCGCATACGGGCGATCGCCTCCCCAAACTGCTGTACCTGTACTGTCTCCTGTTTCAACAGGTGCAATACCAGGCGCAGGGCTGTTTTTTTACCGATGCCCGGCAGCTTGGCGAATTCATTAACTGCATTTTCAATCAGCGCGGAGGAAAATACCATGTTGCAAAGTTAGGAATATTGGCACGGTACCACTGCATGAGCTGGCCCGTGCATCTGTTTAAATTATATTTCTATCGTTGGTTTTAGCGTCCAGTATGCCTTCAGGTTCTGCTTGCCTGGTATCAGGATCACCCTTTCCGGCTGCCGCTTGGGCTCCTTGTAATATTGTCCCCGGTCCCACTTGCCATTGTTGTTGGCATCCAGCAGTACCCGTACCTCATATTCACCAGGCGTGATAAATTTCTGAAGCCAGGTGCCATTTACTGCTGTCCCGGAATACTTGATGGTTTTATCCTGCACCAGCTGTATCACATAATGCATGGAATCGTCATTGATGGCGTTCCTGGTGCTGTCGCTGATTTTGAGCGTAACTCCGAAAATAGCATAGTCACTGGCTTTTTTCGTCTTGAAGCTGATTGTATCTGCTTTGACAAATTGTTGACCTGTCGTATCGGTGGCTGCATCCTTCGGAATAATCAGGCGGTATGGTAAGCCTTCTTTCCAGGGATAATGCACAAAAAGTTTGGTATTGGTAGAGTCCATACTGCTGTGGAAAGTAACCGGAGTGTAGGCACTGTCTTCTCCCAGTGTCATTCTCAAGCTGTCCAGCGAGCGCAGAGGCAGGTTAAATGTCAGCTGTAAAGGTGTCGGCAGTTCCTGCAGCCCTCCATCCAACGTGGGGCTAGCCTGCAGTTTTGGCGTTTTTTTCTTTTTTTCCTTTTCTTTCTCTTGTTCCTGCTCCAGGTCCAGAGAATCTACCGGCTCAGGTGCTTGTTTGATGGTGCTATCACGCTCCATAAACAGCAGTAGGTTTACATCAGAGAGGTTCTTTGTCTCGATCACGATCGGCTTTTCTATAAAAGCGATCATCTCTGAAGGTTGATTATACTGAAGGTCGCGGTCTTCTTCTTTCAGTGCGAAGATCTTATAGGTGCCGGGAGCCAGGTTTTTGAACCAGAAGGAGCCATCGCTCTTTGTTTTGGCATAGTATACTGGTTTTTCCTTCGATACAATGGAGTCTTCGAGGTTGCGGTACAGCATCACGGCTACGTTACTGTCTACCCGGCCGGTTTCGGCGTCGATAAGATGTCCTTTTATCTGAAGGCTATCCAGATAATTGCCCGTAGACACTACATACTGAAATTCAGCGATCATATTCCGCTCGTTGATATCACGGATAGCATCGGCAAAGTTGAAGGTGTAGGTAGTGTTGGCCTGCAGCGTATCTTTGAGCTCCAGGGTCACCGTACGTAACTTGGCTGTTACGATAGGCGTGCGTTTCAGGGTAGGAGATACGATGAGTTTATCGTTCACGTTATCCAGCTCCACAAATTCATCAAATACAAAATATACTTTTTTGTTTTTGAAGTGCAGGGAGGAGTCGGGAGGATTTACAGCCATCAGCCTGGGAGGAATACTGTCACGCGGCCCCCCGCCAGGAGGCACTATGTTGGCACAACGGGTCAGCGAAATAGCGATCATTAAAGAAATCAGCCAGAATGCCCAGCTCCTGATATATCGATGCATATTACCGGTCGGATTAAAAATAATGCTGCAAACTTACGAAAACGGCTGAAAGCTTTGTTTTTCTTTTGGCAGCCCGGTACGACAGGCGCCATTTCTTATCTTTACCTTATGCCTAGTGTTTATCTGCTGCAACAGACCCAGTTTATACCGGCCCCGCTGGAAGTGGTGTGGGACTTCTTTTCCAATCCCAACAACCTGGAAAGGATCACTCCTGCCTATATGCGGTTCCGGGTTACATCACCTCCTTATGAAGGACGGGTTTATCCCGGCCAGATGATCACTTATACCGTATGCCCCATAGCCCGTATTCCGATGGAATGGGTGACGGAAATTACCCATGTACAGCAGCATGATTATTTTGTAGATGAACAACGGGTAGGCCCTTACCGCCTCTGGCACCATGGACATCATTTTGTGGAAGTGCCGGGAGGAGTGCAGATGCAGGATACGGTACACTACCGTCTCCCGCTGGGATGGCTGGGACGCCTGGCCCATGTACTGTTTGTCCGGCGCCAGCTGGAGAATATTTTTGCCTACAGACTCCGGGTCGTGGAAGACCTCTTTGGAAAATAACCCTTTATTCTTTCGCTTTAAATGTAGTGGCGAGCTGATCGCCGGTATACACTTTAATAACGCTTTTCCCGGTTTTAGGGATGCTGCCCAGCCAGAGCGGAACAATGCTGGAAGATCCCTTTTGTGCCTGAGAGCTGGTCACAAAGTGCATTTCTGCATTGTTGGTCAGGTCATCTGCGGTAGCAGAAGACAGTTGTATCTGTGTGCCATAGAAAGTAGCCGGCATGGTAACTGCCACCACCATCTGGGTACCGAAATCCGGACGGTCAATTTTGTTGTTCATGGTTTGGGCCATACCGAAAATACTGTCGAAGGTGGCGGGATTGTCAATCAGCCAGTAGGTAAGGCTGTCTGTTACCTTAATATTGTTTTTGACAAAATAGCCGCTGAGTGGCTGTACATCAAGGCTGCTGGATGCATCTGCCTGTACATTAATAGCAGTGTCGTTAGTAACGGCAACCGGGATATTGTTTTTTTGGGAAGGTCCTCCGCAGGAGGCTATCAGAATGGTGAGCGCTGCAGGAAAAAAAAGACGGAGGTTCATGACAGTTTTTCTTTTATGTTAAGTTAATACGATTATGGGAAATGTGTTGCTTTGGAGATGGGAATTAACAAAGTGATATTGCCAAAAGAGTGTTTGCGGGTAGTGCTCATCCAGGGGCTGGAAGTTTGCTGGGTATAGCTGATAGTCGTGCGTCCTATTCCTATAACAAAGCCATAGTCCATACCAATTATGAAGGGGTTCATATGGGACGTCTGGAGTTTTCTGTGTTCTTCAAAATCTGCATCTGAAGATCTGAAGAGGCCGCCCTGTAGCAAGGCGTTGTATGCGGTGATGGAGAACTGGGGTCTGGCCATCAGGTAAAGCTGGAACTTTCTGCGGGTGGCGGTATGGAGGTCCGGGTCGCCGAAATAGGGATTGATAAGCCCGAACCTGGCATATCCCCAGGTGCTGACTGCATCGATCATGGTGCCAGCACTGGCAGAAAACCCTCCGATTACTTCCAGGCTTGGGCGTGGATGCCATAACATTCTTTCATAGGAAATATTGTAGTTGAGCAATGGGGCATTAGGGAGCTGGTTGGCCCATCCCCGGGGAGGCTGATCCCCGAGCAGGTTGTGTACAAAGGTCTGGGCTTGTTCGCCCAGTGCCCAGGGGCCCATTATCCCAAACACAAGCTCGGAATGTATCCGGTACTTTTTGACAGGATTGTAGGAGGTCAGGCCATGTGTAGCCACTACAGCTGCCGAATAATAGAAATCCCCCGGAATGAACTTGCGATCAGACAGATCATCGGGTGTGAACATCAATTGCATCCCATCCCATTCAAACACGTTGATGGAATTGGGGCCGGCAGTAGGAAATATCCATTTATCGATAAAGGAGGATTTTTTCTTCTTCATGTATACATAGCCGAAGCAGGTGCCGTTTGTATATGCCCTGTCTGTTCCCCGGCCCCAAAAATTGAAGAAGTCGTCATCTTCATGTACACGCAGCAGTCTGGTGGCATCTTGAGTGATCTGTGCCTGTGCGATGGTTATCGTACTGAGAAAAATGCATATGCCCCACAAAAAACTTTTCATAGGCCATCGTTTTAATCATGGTTTCCTAAAACACTTTAAATATTTCAAAAGCGTCTTTCTGCAATTGTTCCCGGTGATCTGGATGGGCTATATTGATCAACGCTTGCGCACGTTGTTTCAGATTTTTGCCCAGCAGATGGGCGATGCCATACTCCGTCACCACATAGTGCACATGGGCACGGGTAGTAACAACACTGGCACCGGGCTGCAATCTTGAGACGATTCGGGAAATCCCTTTTGAGGTAGCGGCCGGGATGGCAATAATGGGCTTCCCTCCGGCGGAGAGGGCTGCTCCACGCATAAAATCCATCTGACCGCCAACACCACTGTACTGACGGAACCCGATAGAGTCAGCACATACTTGTCCGAAAATATCAATTTCTATCGCACTATTGATAGCAGTCACTTTGGGGTTCTTACGGATGGTAGTTGGATTATTCACATACTCCACATCCATCAGCCGGATGATCAGGTTGTTATCCATGAAATCATATAGCCGACGGCTACCCATGGCGAAGCTTGATACCAGCAATCCCGGATGAATAGCTTTATACCTGTTGGTAATAACACCCTGCTCTACCAGGTCTATAATGCCATCGGAAAACATCTCCGTATGGATGCCCAGGTCTTTATGACCGGAAAGGCATTGCAGCACTGCATTAGGTATACCACCGATGCCCATCTGCAGGGTAGCCCGGTCCTCTATCAGCGAAGCCACATGTTTGCCGATGGAGCGTTCCACATCACTTGGTGGATGTATCGTTTGTGTATAGATGGGATAGTCTACCTCTACCGCTGCTGTGATGCGGGAAATATGGATTACACCATCACCCAGCACCCTTGGCATATTCGGATTTACTTCTGCAATAATAACTTTTGCTACATCAATAGCAGCTTTAGACACATCGCAGGAAACCCCCAGTGTACAATACCCGTTTTTGTCGGGAGAAGATACTGTAATCAGTGCCACATCAATGCCGGGTTCAAGGGTCCTGAAATATCGGGGTATTTCACTGAGAAACATGGGGATATAGTGGGCCCTTCCCTCATTGACAGCTTTACGGATATTCTTGCCAACAAAAAAAGTATCGATGTGAAAAGCATGGGCATGCTCAGGACTCGCATAGGGGGCATCCCATTCGGTATGAATACTCACAAGCCTTACCTGTTGCAGCTCATGGCTGCGGGCAGACATGGCTTTCACAAGTTCCCGGGGAGTGGCTGCAGCGGTGTGGATAAACACGGTTTGACCAGACTGAATAAGTTGCACGGCATTCTCGATAGTAGTATATGACATTCCTTCGTTGTTTTGAACAAATTTATCGTGCGTTGAAAAGAATATTTATGAGTTAAATCATGTATGAGTTATATCATGTTTTGTACTTTTAGTACACGCTGTATTAATCCAACAACCAGCTATCGTTATTTGTTGGATTAAACAAACATCAGGAAACTCAGTAATGGATACTCTTGTTTATCAAATGGCCACGCTGGCAGATGCTGTGGCGATACGCGACCTCTCTCTTTTAAGCTACGGCGAATTTGCCGATGTGCTGGAGCCTGCCCACTGGAATACCATGCATAAAAATCAGTCAGACATGGAAAATCTGACCTCGCTCATGAAGGGCTCGGCTACTTTTGTTTGCTGGTCGGGCGACCAGCTGGTAGGCGTCGTTTTTCTGGTGCCTTCCGGTATGGCTACTTCCATTTATCCGGCAGACTGGGCGCATATCCGGCGGCTGGGAGTAGACCCTGCCTTCCGGCGGATGGGCATAGGCCGGCGGCTGATGGAAATAGCGATAGAACAGGCACGGAATTCAGGTGAGAAAATCCTGGGACTGCATACCAGCACCATGATGCCGAGCGCCCGCAGGATGTATGATCAGCTTGGCTTCTCTCTGATACGGGAATTACCACAGATACTCGGACAACAATACTGGCTCTACAAGATGGCTTTATAAGATGATTGTCCAATTCAGCTTTAGATGTGAATAAATTGCAGCAGAATACAATCAACAGATTGCTTATATTAGCAAACTTAAATAGGTAGCACAACTGTTTGAGGAGAGATCTGACACATATAAGTGAGCAAATGCTTATTGAAAGGCTGGTGTCAGGGGATCCTGCAGCAAAGGAGCTGCTTTATGATCGTTACGCCGGCGCACTGTATGGAGTTGTGCTGCAGCTGGTGCCTATAAAAGATAGGGCCAACGATGTAATCATAAAGGTTTTTGCCTGGGTGTTCCAGCATATTAACGCATTCCATTCATCAGGTTACCGCACTTTATTTGCCTGGTTACTGCGTAAAACAAGGGAACTGGCCATTAAGGAGGCCATTCCGGAAACAGCGCTCACGGGTACAGAGCTGATGAAGAAAGAAGAAGGTATTTTACAGCAGTTTTATATCATACTGCCAGCATCGGAACAACAGGTGTTCCGGCTTAGTTATTTTAAAGGATTATCAATCACGACAATAGCCCGTATGCTGGCAATGCCGGAGGGGCAGGTAAATGAAATACTGGGGGAAGCAATGAAAGCCTTCAGAAAATTTTTAAAGGACAATTGGAACTAAAATTTTACATAGAAAGCGGCATCATCGAATCTTATGTGCTTGGACTTGCCTCCGAAACAGAGGTGGAAGAACTGGAACATATGAGAAAGCTATTCCCGGAGCTGGACACCGAAGTTGAACTGGTGGAACGGCGCCTGGAAAAAGCCTGTTTTGATGAAGCGGTCCTGCCCCCGATGATAACACGGGAACGGGTACTGCAAAAAGTCCGCTGGGAATATGCCGGCGCAGGCGCCGATTCACAGTCTTCCAACTATACTTTTATCAATATCCAGCCAAAAGACGGCAGTCATATCTCCGTACACCGCTGGTGGAAAATCTTCTTCATCATCATCTTCATTCTCTCCAAAATCTTCCTCTTCTTTGCCATTTTCTATTATCTGAAATATCGGCAGGAAAAGGAAAAAGAACAGGAACGTACTGTTGTTACCACTTTTATACATCAGCAAAAAGAAAATATTTTTTATATATAATATTCCTGTCTGCCAATCGTTATTTTAAATTATTTTCTCATTTTACAATCCAACCAGCCGTTCCGGTTCGTAAATATTGTGTTTATCAATCATGTCTTTTGATGGTATGCGGTTTTTTAAATCAGTGCTTTGGACTTAAAAAACTATATAGACAGTGGAGTAATTGAGCGTTATTTACTCGGCCTTGCCACACCTGAGCAGGAAAGGGAATTAATGTACATGAGAAGATTACACCCTATACTGGAACAGGAAATAGCGGAAGCAGAGCTGCGGATCGAAAAACAGATCCTGGCAGAAGCTGTTTTACCTCCCGCCCACCTGAAAGATGATGTGATGGAACAGGCCAGGCGCTATAAACATCACGAATCCTATTATAGCAGGCATCAACACAATCCTCCACCCACCGATCCCGTTTATATCAATATTAAACCCGGATGGAACCGGCAGATCTCCGTCAGCATCTGGTGGCGCTGCGCTTTCCTCGCCCTCTGTGTACTCACCATGTCACTGGCCGCCAGTACCTGGTATCTGTACCAACGAACTTCCCAGCTGGAACAAGTTCTGATAAAACTCAAAACCCCCGCTGAAGCATTATTACCCCCGTCCGGCCACTGATCACTCAGGTATTCATTTGGTACGTTTCTTGTAAATGCTGAACTTGCCACCGCATTCCGGCAGCTAAACCTTATTTGAATACAGCTGTTTGAATACAAAGAGGCTTTAATCACAAATTCATTAATCCATGAAAAATTTATCATTAGCAGCATTGTTTCTGGCACTGGTCGCAATCCTCGGTACTGCCTGTTCCCCTAAACAGGGTGTTACCACTAATATTAACAAAAGCGCTGTAAAAGGCAACTGGGTACTGACGGACATCCGTTATGAAGGTATCCCCGATAATGCCAAAGTAACCGTTTTTGATGAGGCTAATGCCAAATGCTTTATCGGTAGCCAGTGGGTATTACCTGACAATAATGCAAATGGTTCCTATACATTATCTTCTACTGCCGAAGGCTGCAGCCCGGTTACCCAGAACATCGTATGGACACTGACCAAACAGGGTAATGTGACCATGTTCGGGTTCAAAAAACTGTACAGCGGCACAAAAGCTAAAAATGTAACCAGTGGTTACCTGATGGAAGTAACAGAAGCTGGTAGCGCAATGACCTGGAGAGCAAACGTAAACTTCGAAGGCAAATCTGCTGCTATCATCTACAGCCTGCAACGGAGATAATTTTACCCGTTTATACAAAACCGTCCTGCCTTGGTTATTCCGGGGCAGGATTTTTTTTTCCTTACCGGTGTCTTGGAAGAAATAGTATATTTAGATAAGGTAAAAAACCGGATGAATATGAGCACGCAAAACTCCAAAATCAAATTCCTGGGACACGCCAGCTTTCAACTAACAACACCGGAAGATCATACGATCTTAATAGATCCCTGGTTTACCGGTAATCCGGCCCTGCCGGAAGGTTATACCCTCCCGGAAAAAATAGACCTGATCCTGATTACACATGGCCACCGCGATCACCTTGATAGTAAAATCATTGAGTTGATCCGTACACACTCCCCTAAAGTAATCGCTAACCCCATCGTCCGGCTTTTCCTGCAGGATCAAGGTGTTCCGGAACATGTATTCGAACAGATGAATGCCGGCGGTACCGTATCCATCCTGCATACAAAGGTGACGATGACCAACGCCTTCCATTTTGCTCAGGTATACCAGCCCGATGGTAAAATCGGCTATACACACGCTGCCAATGGTTTTATCATCTGGATGAGCGATGATGTCTCTGTTTATTATTCAGGAGATACCTCTGTTTTCAGTGATATGGCATTACTAGGCGAAATCTACGAACCAGACGTCGCTATCCTTCCTATCGGTGACCGCTATACGATGGGGCCCCTGGAAGCCGCTTTTGCTATCCGGCTACTGAAAGTAAAACATGTGATCCCTTGCCATTATGGTACCATGCCCACGCTGACCGGTACTCCGCAGCGGCTGAAAGAGCTGACACAAGACCAGGAGCGCCTGCAGATACATGCACTTAAGTCAGGGGACGAACTGGACCTTGCTATCCTGCAG
Source organism: Chitinophaga flava (assembly GCF_003308995.1). Lineage (NCBI taxonomy): Bacteria > Pseudomonadati > Bacteroidota > Chitinophagia > Chitinophagales > Chitinophagaceae > Chitinophaga > Chitinophaga flava. Next base: position 3,506,230 of record NZ_QFFJ01000001.1, read on the forward strand.
CCCCATCGGTAGCTGCCCTTTTTAAAACCATCCTTATATGTTACCCCTTACCACAGACCGCTTATTAATATACCCTTGCCGCCTGCCTCTAATCACTGCGATCTATCTGCAGGATCCACAGGCCGCTGCTACACTCAATGCGGAGATACCTCCGGATTGGCCGCAGGCTGAACTGAAAGAATTACTGCCACATCTCATAAAACTACTGCAGCATGATCCCAAATCTTTTCCCTGGTTACTTTGGGTGATCGTCTCAGCTACCAGTAAAACGGTACTGGGAGATATTGGATTTAAAGGACGCCCCGATGAAAATGGAATGGTGGAAATAGGTTATTCCCTACGCCCGGATCACCGTAACCAGGGATATATGCAGGAAGCCACCACCGCATTGATTGACTGGGCCTTTCAGCAACCTGCTGTAAAAGGAATCGAAGCAGAGTGCGATATCAGTAATATCGCCTCCGGAAAAGTATTGCAGCGCCTGGGAATGCGACAAACAGGTATTTATGACTATATGATTCGCTGGCAGTTGCTGGAGAAGGATTTTACCGCACTGCGCAAAGACATAAAATAGCCTGATGTCATGTTTTGTATGAAAGACTACTCCGTTATATGTTGTTTGGCGAATTTGATGAAAAGCTGTGCCAGCTTGTCTTGTAAGCCCTGTAGATAAGTGAAATGCAGTTTACGGATAACCCTGAAGTTCTTTACCGGCAGCACTACAAATTCGCCGGCTTCCACTTCTCTTTGTACCGCCTGTAATGATATAAATGCTGCACAGGAAGAATGATGGAGGTAAGATTTGATACTTTCGGTACTACCCATATACATGGCTACGTTGAGGTCTGTGATCTTCAGTTTCAATCGTTTCAGTTCATCGGTGATTACCTCCAGGGTACCGGAACCATGTTCCCGCATCAGTAGCGGGATCGTTTTCAGGTCATTGGCAGTAAGCGGTTCTCCGTTGCCGTATTGATGTTTGGGATTGCCGATCAGCACTATTTCATCACGGGCAAACTCCACATATTTCAGCAATGGGTTTTTGGAGCTGCCTTCGATGATGCCCAGCAGAATACTCTTTTCAAAGAGGGCCTGTTCAATCTGCTCAGTATTGCCGGTGCTCAGCGATGTTTTTACATCGGGGTACCGTTGATTGAATTTGGCCAGCAGCGGTGGTATCAGGTATTGTGCGATGGTAGTGCTGGCGCCGATGGCCAGCAAGCCACCCTGTGTATGTTTCAGCTGGTTGATTTCGTATTCCAGATTGCGGTAATCGGTGAAGATGATCTCTGCATGATGCAGTACAAGTTGTCCGGCGCGGGTGAGTTTGATGCGGTTGCCGATCCTTTCAAACAGGGCCATGCCCAACTGTTGTTCCAGTTCATGGATATGTTTGGTAACAGCTGGTTGGGAGATATACAATTCTTCTGCTGCTTTGGTGAAGCTGAGCCTTTTGGCTACGGTATGGAATACCCTGAGTCTGAAATCGAACATGCAATAAAAGTACTGTTTTTTAGAGGGCCGTGGTTGGTTTGTTTGGCAGATAACGTGTTATCCCGTTAAAGGTAAAAAAATAAGGATTAAACCACTGAAGGTTTAATCCTTATGCTAATTAGCTCTTATAAAATCAGGATTTTTTCTTTCCTGCGTTTGTATTATTGGATTTGTAGCGCATGTCAGGAGTACCGTCTTTCTTTTTAGGTCCTTCTGATGGAGTAGTGGTAGCACCTTTGTTTTCTTTAAAACGTTTGTCAGGAGTACCGCTTTTGGTAACATGTTCTGTTTTCGCTACAGGTGCGGAAGCGGCTGGTTTTGCAGCTTCTTTTGCAGCTGGGGCAGGCTTAGCTGCTTCTTTGGTAGCTGCTTTTACTTCTTTGTCCTTTTTGGCAACTTCTTTCTTAGCTGCCTTTTCTTCTGTTTTAGCTTTAGATTTAGCTTCTTTTTGGGTGGTGGTGGCAGGAGCCTGCGCCATTGCTACGGTTAAGCCCATAAACATTGCCAGAACACCTGTGAGGAACTTTTTCATAAGAAATGTTTTGTCAAAAATTAAGCTTTTTTATTGAGGATAAAATATTTTACCCCCTCATTTTAAGCAATATTTAATAATTAATTCTTATCTACCCACATGCCATTTTCACGGATAAGATTGATGAGCTCGTCAACTGCTACATCGCTGTTGAGGCCACGTTTTACAATCTCTTTTCCTCTATAGAGCGTGATTTTTCCTACTCCGCTGCCTACATAACCGAAATCGGCGTCAGCCATTTCTCCGGGGCCGTTTACGATGCAGCCCATGATGGCTATTTTAACACCTTTCAGGTGATGAGTCACCGCTCTGATGCGGGCGGTAGTTTCCTGCAGATCAAACAAAGTGCGGCCGCAGGAAGGACAGGAAATATATTCTGTTTTGGAGATGCGGGTACGGGTAGCCTGCAGAATACCGAAAGCAATATTGTTGACGGTAGCGTGTTGAGCAGGACCGTGATTGCTCAACCAGAGGCCATCTCCAAAGCCGTCGAGCAGCAGGGCGCCGGCCTCGGTGGCATGATGGATCAGGTGTTCGTCTGCAGTTGCATGCTGGCTGATGCTGTGAATAATCACCGGTACTGTCAGCTGGTTTTCTGCCAGCAGGATAAAGAACCTTCTGATGCTGGCCATGGCGTTGTGCCCGGTAGCATAGGGTATCAGGACGGTAGCGCGGGCAATGTCCGGATGCTGCAGCTGCTTCAGCAGTTCGTTCACGGTTGTTGTGTCGAGGTTGTCGCAGGCAACGGCCACAAAGTTCTTTGGTCCGGTCTGGCCGGCGGCGATGGCATCCTGATAGGTGCCGGCATCGAAATACGGCACAGCAGCCTGTTTGTCTGCCAGGGTTTGCCAGTGGGCGGCATCTACCACTACCTGAAGTGTTCCCGGCAGTGCAAAAGATGGCGTCTGAGCACCGCAATAGATATAGTCTGCAGCGGCATCGGCGATGTTCCATTTATCGGATGGTTCATCATATGTATAGCCGATAGCGTTAAGGTCTGATGGTTGGAGATGGGTATTCCCCTGATAGTCTGCTACTACTACCGGCACCTGTTTGTCGCCGATATTATCGGCTGCATTGCTTTCCCTGCGTTTGTAGGAGTAGGGAGAGTAAGGAAGCGTACCGATCGGATGGGTAGAAGCTGCTTGTTCCGGTTGTCTGTTGGTATACCGTTTAACAATATCGCGGCATACGGGCAATTCAAACTCCGGATCTTCTGTCAGCGACACCCGGATGGTATCGCCTACACCATCTTCCAGGAGGGTACCTATCCCGATGGCGGATTTGATACGGCCGTCTTCTCCATCGCCGGCTTCTGTAACACCCAGGTGCAGTGGATAACAATGCCCCAGTTCCTGCTGCATGGTTTGTACCAGCAACCGGTAGGCCTGTACCATTACCTGAGGGTTGCTGGCTTTCATGCTCAGCACGATATTCCGGTAATGAAGATCTTCGGCGATACGCAGAAACTCCATGGCACTTTCTACCATGCCCATGGGTGTATCTCCGTAACGGCTCATAATACGATCACTCAGGGAGCCATGGTTGGTGCCAATACGCATGGCGGTACCATATTCCTTACAGATGTTTACCAGCGGAGTAAAACGTTCCCGTATACGGTCTATTTCTTCCAGGTATTCTGCATCAGTATATTCGAGTGTTTCGAATTTCTTTTTATCGATGTAGTTGCCGGGATTGATCCTTACTTTTTCCACAATACGGGCGGCTATTTCTGCCGCATTGGGGGTAAAATGTATATCTGCTACCAGGGGAGTATGGTATCCCTGGCGACGGAGCTCATTTTTAATATGTAACAGATTTTCGGCTTCTTTCTTGCTGGGAGCGGTGATACGCACCAGTTCAGCCCCTGCTTCGATACACCTGATAGACTGAGCCACAGTGGCTGCTGTGTCCATGGTGTCTGTGGTGGTCATTGTCTGGATACGGATAGGGTTGAAGTTGCCGATGAGTAGGTCACCTACTTTTACTTCCAGTGTGGCCAGTCGCTTGTATTCTGTTAATGAGTTGCAATAAAGCTGCATACGTGTTTGTTTTCTGCAGGTGCAAAGTTAATAAACCTGGGTGGCAATTGCCGCCTGCCTTAAAGCTACATTAAATTCCACGAACGGTGGTGGGTAAGAAGAGTAATCCGTTAATTTTGAAACACATATGTTAATCAATAAAGGCTTGGACATCCCTTATCAGGATGGACCGCTGAAAACACAGTTCAACATCTCACCGTTGGGGACGTATGTGACAGACATCACTAATCAGCCTCATCGGCATCACACCTTCCAGGTCCTGTGGTTTACCAGGGGCCGTGGCCGCCACATGGTGGATTTTGTGTGGTATGAACTGGAAGATGACATGTTGTTCCTGCTCCGCCCCGGACAGGTTCACCAACTGGACTGCGAAGGAGAAGGCTATTGCCTGCTTTTTTCAGAACGCTTTTATTTTGCCAACAAACACGATAAGGAAACCCTGTACGATTTTTCCAACCTTTTTGATAACTGGCATGGCTATGGACCGATCTCCATCGGAGAAAATACCATCCCTTCACTGATGGGCCTGGTAGAACTGATGAGCAGGGAACAGCGGGTGCCCGGGACCAACAGTCGCAGCATTATCAAACATTATCTCAACGCTTTTTTACTACTCGCAGAAAGAGAAAAAAAGCGGAATGCCACAGAAGCCATGGGGCCTGATCACCATGATGCCCGGGTGGTACAACTGCGCCGTCTGCTGGAGAAACATTATCAAAGAGAGCATCAGGTAGCTTTTTATGCTAATGCTTTTGCCCTCACGCCTAAAAGGCTTAACGAGATCACCAAGGAAACTACCGGACGTACGGTAACGGAGCTGTTACATGACCGTATTGTGCTGGAGGCCAAGCGTAACCTGGCTTTCAGCCATAAAAGCGTGAAAGAGATCTGCTACGAGCTTGGATTTGAAGACCCTGCCTATTTTAGTCGCTTCTTTAAAAATAATGCCGGCATCTCTCCTCAGGATTTCCGGGACATGATGTTCAAATAGTCCAAGTTAATAGCTTAATTGTCCTAGCAGGTTGGATACCTGCTGCTTAGCTTTGTGTACTTATTGGATGCTTTAAAAAAAGAAAATCATGCTGAGGTTGCCCACAAAAATTACTGTGCTGTAAGAAGAGAATTGCTCCCCGGCCAGCACCTGTCTTCCCGAAAAGTGATGGTCTATGCCAGCAAAACCACAGAAAAATGTGATGCAGCATCATGCTGTTTAAAATATGTGTGTTTTAAAGTGTGGGGGGATGCTTGCTGATAACAAAAGATGAATAAATGAATGTTAAGGCTGGAGAAACAGGTAAAGAGTAACCAGTCAGGACGCAGGCATCTCCTCCTTACTTTATTACAGTCGCAAGGTACTGTTACCATGCGTAACTGTTGTAGGTTTAGGTAAAATGGCCGGAATATTCCTGTTCCGGTTTTTTTGTGCCATAAAAAATCCGGCAGCACCAACGGTACTACCGGATTCTAACCATTTGTTGAGTATAAGGTATTTTACCAGTCTTTCTCTACCGGAACAGGCTGACCTTTTATCTTTTTGGCTTTGTCCTGCAGTTTCTTTTCTTCCTGGGACAGGGCCTGCAATAAACGTTCTGCTTCCTGTTTATTCAGCTTGCTAGGCTGCGGTTCAGGCTTTTGTTGCTCCTGCTGGTCTTTATTATCTTTATTCTTGTCTTTGTTCTGATCTTTGTTCTGGTCTTTATTCTGATCCTTGTTTTTCTCGTCTTTGTTTTTATCCTTGTCTTTGTCCTTATCCTTATCCTTATCCTTATTTTTATCTTTATTCTTGTCTTTATTTTTATCCTTGTTATCCTTCTTGTCTTTGTTGTCCTGCTGTTTTTTCAGCATAGACTGGGCATAAGCCAGGTTGTAGCGGGCGTCCTCATCGGAAGGGTTTATTTTCAGCGCCTGTTTGTAAGACTTGATGCTTTCTTCCCACTTTTTTGCTTCCATGAAGGTATTGCCGATATTATAGTCAGCATCTGATTTGATGTGGCTGTTATCGGCCGTTTTAAGACTGTTGGCGTATTGGGTACGCGCATCGTCGTACCGTTTCTGCTGATAGAGGGAGTTGCCCAGGTTATAGCTACCTACTGCAGATTGAGCGTTTTGTTCGAGCGCTTTTTTGTAGTTGGCTTCTGCATCGCTGAACAGCTGTTTCTGATACAGTTCATTGCCTTTACGGATAAACTTGTTGGTGCCATTCTGCGCAAAGGCCGAGAAGCCGCTGAGCATAATGGCGATGATGAAACAGGTTTGTTTTATAAAAGTAATTTTCATGATCCGTTGTATAAATTAAGCGGTGGCTGTTTCTGCGGGTACGCGTTGGCGGCGTACTTCAGGAATAAAAAATTCAATCAGCAACAGCACCAGGCACAGGCCGAGGAAATATTGAAAATAGCTGTTATAATCTGTAAATACGTTTTCCCCGAACTCTTTCTGTTCCATGCTGTCGATCTTGTTTACCAGCGAGTTCACCACATCATCGGTATTGTTGTCCAGATGCTGATAAATACCTTTACCGGCGGCAGCGATCCCTTTCAGTTCACCTTCATTGAGTTTGGAGATAACGGTATTGCCTTCCCGGTCCTTTTTGTAACCGCCTGTTTCCGGGTCGGGGAGTGGGGATCCGGCTACGGAGCCGATACCGATGGTGTTGGTGACTACGCCGTTATCAAAAGCTGTTTTGGTTTTCTGGAGGGCTGTTTCATCATGGTCTTCTCCATCGGAGATGATGATCAGCGCTTTGTGTTTCCTTTCTTTTTTGTTGAATGCATCATCACTTACCTGAATAGCCTGTCCGATGGCAGTACCCTGTGTAGGGATCATATCGGGGGATACGGTGCTGAGATACATTTTGGCAGCGGAGTAGTCGATGGTGAGCGGCATTTGCAGGTAAGCGTTGCCGGCAAATACAACCAGGCCGATACGGTCGTTGTCGAGTTTGTCCATCAACTTGCTGATCAGTTGTTTGGCACGGGTAAGCCTGTCGGGCTGAATATCCGTGGCCATCATACTTTTACTCACGTCGAGGGCGATTACTACATCTACTCCCTTACGGGTGATTTTTTCCATGCGGCTGCCTTTCTGCAGATTGGCCAGTCCCAGCACACCAAAAAAGAAAGCCAGGAAAATGAGCAGAAATTTAAACACAAACAGTTTGCGGGAGTAGCCGGTAAACAGTTTCTCTACCAGGGCAGGATCACCCATGCGGCGTATGGAGCGTCGCTTCCACCAGGACACGCCCAGGAACGCCAGCTGCAGTACCAGCAATAAAGTCAGCGCCCATAAATATTCACTATGCTGAAAACGTAACATATACAATTTTAAGATCGCTTGCCCAGGGCAAGATCTCAAAAATAATTTTTTTGTCACGTATTACAAGAGCGGGGATAGGGGTTTAGGTTTTTTTTAACGCAGAGATGGGCTATAAAGCAGGAAAGGAGCGAAAGAGCGTGAAAATTTTTCGCTCCTTTCGCTCCTTTCCTGCTTTATAGAAAGCCTTTGTTGATTACATTTCGCCTTTAAAATAACCGGCATCTGTAAGGATATTCCGGAGAATATCCATCCGTGCTTTGGTCATGTCAAACTTCGGATCTTCGCTCTCCAGGTTGAGCACAAAGAAGCTGGGATGTCTGTTTTCCTCTATCCAGCCTACTACCCAGCCAATCTGTTTAGGTCCTACAATGCCCCATCCGGTTTTGTAAGACAGCTCATACTTCTGCGTTTTTTCCATGAGCATCACGTCACGTACTGCTTTCATGTTGGTTTTGGCAAAAGGTAGCTGATCGAAGTACAGTTTTTTTACAAAGCCCAGTTCTTCATCAGAGGAGATCTGCAGGGAATTGTCCAGCCAGAAGGTATCGATACGGCTGATTTTCATGTTACCGTATTTTACGGAGTCGAGCCATAACTGCATATTGGTTTTGCCGATGCGGCGGGCCACCTCCTGAAAGTAAGGAACAGACGATACTTTAAAGGCCTCCTGCATGCTCATGTCTTTGTTCCATTCCAGGTCGGGGCGTGTAACGCCATCCCAGGGAATGACCATGCTGGTATCGGAGATCACACCGGTTTGCAGACCTACGAGGGAGTTAAAGATCTTGAAGGTGGATGCTGGCAGGAAACGTTCCTTGGCCCTGTCCAGGTTATACACTTTAAATGTTCCCTGGGCATTGTTGAATAACATAAAGGTGCCTTCCACCTTGTACTGGGTAAAATATTTTTCCCAGCTTTTTTCTTCCTTGACATTATTCGGTGCGCAGGCCGTCATCAGAAGCCCCAGCGCTAATACCATCCAGCCGAGTCGTTTCATCAGTATAATGAGATTTGGTAAATTAATCAGGTGCAAAAGTAGGGAAGAAAAGTTACGATTAGAGAATTGTCTCCTGAAAAGGACCAAGCCGTTTCTAATAGCCCAGGACTTCAGTCCTGGAGGCTATAGAAACGGCTTGGTCCTTTATTTTCAATGGGTTGTGATTATTTGATCACACCCAGTTCCTTGCCTACTTTGGTAAATGCGGTGATGGCTTTGTCGAGGTGGGCCTGTTCGTGGGCAGCGCTGAGCTGAACGCGGATACGGGCTTGTCCTTTTGCAACTACGGGGAAGAAGAAGCCGATCACGTAGATACCTTCTTCCAGCAGTTTTTCTGCCATCTTTTGGCTCAGCACGGCGTCGTACAGCATTACGGGTACGATAGGGTGGTCACCGGGTTTGATATCGAAGCCGGCTTCCGTCATTTTGGTACGGAAATATTTGGTGTTGTACTCCAGTTTATCGCGCAGGGCGGTAGTTTCGCTCAGCATATCCAGTACAGCGATGGAAGCACCTACGATGCTGGGCGCCACAGAGTTGGAGAACAGGTACGGACGGCTGCGCTGGCGCAGGAGGTCGATCACCTCTTTGCGGCCGCTGGTGAAACCTCCGGAAGCACCGCCGAGGGCCTTACCGAGGGTACCGGTGATGATGTCTACCCGGCCCATTACATTACGGTATTCGTGGGTACCACGGCCGGTTTTGCCGAGGAAACCGGAAGAATGGCTTTCGTCGGTCATAACGATAGCGTCATATTTATCGGCCAGTTCACAGATCTTGTCCAGTTGGGCGATGGTTCCGTCCATGCTGAAGGAGCCGTCGGTAACGATGATACGGCTACGGCAGTCTTTGGCTTCCTGCAGCTTGGCTTCCAGGTCGGCCATGTTGTTATGTTCATAACGGAAGCGTTGTGCTTTACACAAACGTACCCCGTCGATAATGGAGGCATGGTTCAGGGCGTCAGAGATAATGGCGTCCTGTTCACCAAACAGCGGCTCAAATACGCCACCGTTGGCATCAAAAGCGGCCACATACAGAATGGTGTCTTCTGTGCCCAGGAATTTGGCGATTTTCAGCTCCAGCTCACGGTGTATGTCCTGAGTACCGCAGATAAAGCGGACACTACTCATGCCATAGCCATGGGTGTCGATGGCTTCTTTGGCGGCCTTTACCACAGCTGGGTGGGAAGACAGTCCCAGGTAGTTATTGGCGCAGAAATTCACGACAGTCTTACCGCCAACCTGTATTTCTGCTCCCTGCTCAGACGTAATGATACGTTCTCTCTTATACAGACCGGCATTGTTGATTTCCTCCAGTTCTTCCCGTAAACGGGATATAAACTTCTCATTCATAGTAAGTACAATATTTTAATAACGCTTTTGCAAAGTTATAGGCAATAAATGTATTACGATTATGTGTGGCATGAACAGGTAAGGGCTTCGACTGTAAAAAGTTTGACCGAGGTGTAACATTTGCCGGCAGCATTCCGTCATAGTACTATCATGCTTAACGATGCCATGTAGCGGAAAACTGGAGATTGAACCGGAGAAAAACAGATAAAATAATGATATGCTGGATAATGGGTTGATGATCAGTTTTTAAGATACTTTTCCTGCTATGCAAATCAGAAATGAGGATGCCAATGAATGAGAAGGTGTGGGTAAGGCTGGATGATGGCCATGATAGGTATTAAAAGTAAATGTCGGAACTTAGCACAAAAATCCCGCACCAACCGGAATGACGGAAAAGGAGTACAATAAATGTGTGGATCTGTATTCGGACAATATATTCCGCTTTATTATTAAAAATCTGGATCATGCGGAGGATGCCAGAGACGTAGTACAGAACGCATTCGAAATATTATGGAAGCACTGTCAGGATGTGCCTTTTGAAAAGGCAAAGTCATACCTGTTTACAGTTGCGTACCATAATATGATCGATCATGTACGTAAAACAAAGCGGGTAACACTGGTAGATGAATTTAGAGATGAGATGAAGGTGGCAGATCATAAGATTAATAATGCTAAAGAAGTGATTGCCAGGGCATTAGCTAATCTAAGTGAGGTGCAGCGGTCGCTGGTGTTGCTGAAGGACTATGAAGGTTACAGCTATGAAGAGATCGGGGAAATTATGGAGCTGAATCCTTCTCAGGTAAAGGTTTACCTCCATCGGGCCAGGATACATCTGAAAAATTACCTGGTAAAGATGGAAAACGTTATATAAAATTTTTATAATTGTTAATTGATTAATAATAAATAGATTTTTTGGCTGTAGGTATTAACATATCAAATTACGAGTCCTACCTGCTCAGTTATGTGGATAATGAACTGAATGAGTCGGAGAAAGCTGCCCTTATGCAGTTCCTGGAACAGCACCCACAACTGCGGGCTGAGCTGGAACTGCTGGAAAATATCTGCGTGGCGCCCGATGAGCAGCTGGTATTCGATAATAAAGCAGCCCTATACCGGACTTCCTCTGCTGAGACCACAGATTACGAGTCTTTGATGCTGAGCCTGGTAGACGGAGAGCTGTCTGCTGAAGAAACAGCCGGGTTAAAGTCCTGGTTGCAGCATCAGCCCCAGGCACAACAGGAGCTGGCTCTGTTGCAGCTGGTCAAACTGGAACCAGACCACCGGATAGTATTTGAAAACAAAGCCAGTCTGTACCGCAGTACCAGCAAAGGACGGATTATTCCGGCCTACTGGTGGGGGGCAGCCTCTACCGCTGCTGTGGTAGCAGGATTGCTGATCTGGCTGCTGCCTGCCGGTAACCGGCATACCAGCCAGTCTGTGACCAGCCCTATGGCTCATAACACTATAGCACCGGTAATGCATGAGGCTCCGGTTGCCAGCCCAGTACCACACGAGTCCCCGGCCGTTGCAGCCGCTGCCCGGACAGCAGGCGCTGGTGAAGCAGCCCGGCTGAACATCAGAAAAAAGGAAATTGTCCCGGCTAAAAAGAACACTTCTTCTACTCCGGATGTTAGTACAGCAGCAAACAATACTGTAGCAGTAGCACCTGCACCGGCAGAGGCCCCTGTGATCTCAGCACTGCCTTCTCCCCGGAATACATCCGATGAAGTAGTGGAAAAACACCTGCAGAATACCGGTATTGCTGCCTCGAGTCCGGCAGATAACAATCACCCCAGGGAAACGGTAATGGCCGCTAATATCCCGGCAGCCAGCAAAACCGTTGCTGCAAGCCCGGTAGCCGCAACACCTGCTCCTTCTCCGATAAAAGGAGAACTGATCCTATCTGTCAGCGGAAGTGACAGCCGTATTCTGGACAAAGTCACCAATGTTGCAAAATTTTTCTCCCGAAAAAGGAATAAATAAAATGATGGTAAAAACATATGAAGCATAAAGTTTTACTCTGTTTATTACTGGTATTATGTGTAGGGTTGGCCCAGGGACAAAATGTTGACACCAGCCACCAGGGTATCACAGCAGCTGCTGTTGCAGCTCCCCTTCCGGACACCTTCTGGATCAAAGGTCTGATCATCATCAAAGGAAAAACTGAAAAGGGCCGCAATTCCTATAAAATTTATAGCGATACAGCCTACGCCCGTGCAAAGCTGAAAAAGAACCTGCATACCAGGTGGTTTGTCTTCGATATCGGGTTCAATAATTATATCGACAGAAGTGAGTATAATGGTGCCAGTTATATTGCATGGTACCCCAATACCACCAATTTTTACAATGGCGCCATGCCTGCTGCCAAAACCTACGACTACTCCGGCGCAGGGTTGGCCACTTTTGCACCCAGAGAAGGAAGTGAACCATTAACACCAGCTGAATTTAAACTTATCACCGGAAAATCGATCAATTTTAATATCTGGCTTTTTGAACAACGGTTGAATATAACAAAACACAAGTTGAACTTGTTATATGCCTTAGGATTGGAGATGAACAACTTCAGGTATGCCCGAAATATAACTTACCAACCTGGTTATACAACCAGGATTATCAGGGATACAATAGAGTTTTCAAAAAACAAGTTATTTGCCGAATATATATCGATCCCGGTGATGCTTAACTTTAATTCTAACCCGGCCCGCCCTAATCGCGCATTTCAGGCGAGCTTTGGTGTCTCCGGTGGTTACCTGATCAAATCCAGAACCAAACAAATCAGTGAAGAAAGAGGCAAAGTGCGGAAAACCGATGATTTCAACCTCAACAAATGGCGTTTCGGACTCACTAGTGAACTTGGCTATGGCCCTGTGAAACTCTATGGAAACTTCGCCCTCACGCCTTTGCACGACTACGGATTACAGCAATATCCGTTTTCTATTGGGTTGCGGTTAAATGGATTCTAACATTTTTTGACCAGACCAAAAATATCTTTATGCGTTCATTCATCGCCCTGATGGCGTGTATTGGTTGTATTGCCTGGGTGCATTCCTGTGATAAACGCCTGCTTGGTGTAAAAGTCACCAGAAATTCGGGTGGAAATCTGCAACTTCCTGTCGATGTTCCGGCTATTGCCAGCAACCAGGAAGCCCCGCAGAAAATTTTTGCGACAGCCAGCCGGCCTGCCGTTCATACAACTCCATCCAAACCCACAATTGCCAAAAAACGCCATCATGCTGTGCCGCCCGCCGATTCTCTCTGGAACGGACTGGTAGCCAGTAAACACTCAAATTTTTTATTGAATAACCTAATTCCTTGATTTTTAATTAGATAAGTTGTGTGCTTGTCTTGTGATGCTGATTGATTTTCAATCGGTTGTATATGCCTATGCCTTGCCGTTCATAGAATTATCATTTTTTTAGCGCGGTTATTTTTCCCCTTCCGGTTATATTTGGTGACAATTTCTAAACCAACCAACAGATTTCTTATGAAACTGCTTAAACTAACTGTATCGCTGTTGTTGTTTGCAGGAACACTGCAAACAGCCATTGCGCAGGGGAAATTCCAATGGAAAGACGCCACCTCCGGAGGCTACTCCTATCGTTATGTAACAGACGACCCCATGAAAGCTCGTTTTTATACCCTGAAGAACGGCCTTACTGTTGTATTGAGTGTCAATAAAAAAGAGCCCCGCATCCAGACACTGATCGGTACCCGCGCTGGTAGTAACAACGATCCGAAGGATCATACCGGCCTGGCCCACTACCTGGAACACCTGCTCTTTAAAGGCACCCAGCAATATGGTTCTCTCGACTGGGCTAAGGAAAAACCTTATATCGACCAGATCGAACGCCTGTATGATAAGTACAACAAAACAACAGACCCCGCCGCTCGTAAAGCCGTATATCATGAGATCGACAGCGTTTCCGGCATAGCCGCTAAATACGCTATCGCCAACGAATACGATAAAATGATGACCGGCATGGGAGCCCAGGGTACCAACGCACATACCTGGGTGGAAGAAACCATCTACGAAGAGGATATTCCTTCCAACGCCATCGATAAATACCTGACCGTTCAGTCAGAAAGATTCCGTGACCCGGTATTCCGCCTCTTCCATACTGAACTGGAAGCTGTATATGAGGAAAAAAACCGTGGCCTCGATAACGACGGCCGCAAAGTATATGAAACCCTGCTGGCAGCACTGTTCCCTACCCATAACTACGGGCAGCAGTCTACCATCGGTACCATAGAACACCTCAAAAATCCAAACCTGAAGGCCATCCGCGACTTCTACAATACCTATTACGTGCCTAATAATATGGCTATCGTAATGGCTGGTGACTTTGATCCGGACTACGTGATCAAAACCATCGACAATAAGTTTGGCTACATGAAAGCTCAACCGGTAAAAGAATACAAACCTGCTCCGGAAGCAGCTTTCAAAGCTCCAGTGGTAAAAGAAGTATTCGGTCCTGATGCAGAAAGCATCGATATCGCCTTCAGACTGCCCGGTGCTCTGGATACCAAATCCTCACTGGTATTGGGTGTGCTCTCCAGCATCCTGCAAAATGGTAAAGCTGGTCTGCTCGATCTCAACATCAACAAACAACAGAAAGTCCTGAATTCAAGCGCCGGTGTAATGTCTCTGAAAGACTACTCTATCCTGTCTTTATCTGGTAAAGCCAAACCTGGCCAAACACTGGACGACGTTAAAAGCCTGCTGCTGGGTCAACTGGACATCCTCAAAAAAGGAGAGTTCGATGAGTCGCTCGTGAAAGCGATTGTTAACAACGCAAAACTGTCTGAACTGCAGGGCCTGGAAAGCAACAATACCCGCGCTACTTCCATCATGGATGCTTTCATTAAGAGCAAAGGCGCCAACTGGACCTACGATGTGGCCTATGTGGATGATATGGGTAACGTGACCAAAAAACAGATCGTTGACTACGCCAATCAATACCTCAGCAACAACTATGTAGTGGTGTACAAACGTAAAGGCGAAGATAAAAACATCCAGAAGGTAGAGAAACCAGCTATCACCCCGGTAGAGGTAAACCGTGAAGCACAATCTGCCTTCCTGCAGAAAGTAGCTGCGATGCCTGCTACACCAGTGAAGCCTCAGTGGCTGGATTATGAAAAAGATATCCAGACTGCTTCTGTTGGCAATACCAATATGATGTATGTGCAGAACAAAGACAACGGTCTGTTCCGCCTCTATTACCGTTTTGATATGGGCTCCTGGAGCAACAAAAAACTGAGTCTGGCTGCTCAGTACCTGCAATTCCTGGGTACTGATAAATACACTGCAGAACAGATCAGTAAGGAGTTTTACAATATCGCCTGCAACTTCAGCGTAGCTACCTCCGCTGAAAATACAACCATTACTATCACTGGTCTGCAGGAAAACTTCGACAAAGCGGTTACACTGTTTGAAAATGTACTGACACACTGCCAGCCTAATGAAGCTGCACTGGCTTCCCTGAAAGCCCGTATGCAGAAAACCCGTTCTGATGCGAAACTCAACAAGAGCGCTATCATGAAAGGGGTTGTCAACTATGCAATGTTTGGTGCACACAATCCTTTCAATAACCAGCTGAGCCAGGCTGACCTGGATGCCGTGACTGCTACAGAGCTCACCACACTGCTGCATGAACTGCCTTCCTATAAGCATACTGTTATCTACTATGGTCCTCAGTCACTTGCTGCCGCTACTGCTGATGTGAAGAAAGTACACACGCTGCCAGCCAGCTTTAAAGAAGCACCAGCTGCCGTGAAATTCACAAAAACAACCCAGAGCAACAACCAGGTGCTTTTTGCTGACTACGACATGGTACAGACAGAAGTTAACTGGGTAGGTAACGAATCAGTATATGATCCTGCCAATACCGGTGTCATCACCCTGTTCAATAACTACTTCGGCGGAGGCATGGGTTCTATCGTGTTCCAGACCATCCGTGAGTCTAAAGCACTGGCTTACTCAACCTACGCGATGTTTGTATCTCCTGACAAAAAAGGAGAACGTTATTCTCAGATTGCTTATGTAGGTAGTCAGGCAGATAAAATGAATGAGGCTATCAAAGGCATGAATGAACTGCTGAATGATATCCCCCGTTCTGATAAACTGTTAGAGACAGCTAAGGAATCCATGAAGCAGGATATCGAAACAGAACGCATCACCAACGACGGTATTGTCTTCAGTTACCTGGCTGCACAGAAACTGGGTCTGAGCACAGATATCCGCAAACAGGTGTATGAGTCTATCAATAAAATGAATTTCAGCGATGTGAAGAAATTCCACGATGAAAACATTGCACACAAGCCTTACACTTATTGTGTGGTAGCTTCTGAAAAGAAAGTCAATATGGATGATCTGAAAAAAATCGGTCAGGTGAAAACACTTTCCCTGGAAGAGATTTTCGGTTATTAATCCATGCATATTTAAAGCGAAGCGCGGCATACACCTGTATGTCGCGCTTTTTATTGGGTTGCAATAAAAGAATCTTTATCAACGTTATCAGCATTATTTAATCACCCTATGATGAACCGATTTTACTGGTATGCAGTGATACTATTGCTGATGCCATTATCCGCATTTGTTGGTAACAGTGATCTGTACAATGTACGGCTCACTACCAGTAATGTCAATCCGGA
Source organism: Chitinophaga flava (assembly GCF_003308995.1). Taxonomy (NCBI): domain Bacteria; kingdom Pseudomonadati; phylum Bacteroidota; class Chitinophagia; order Chitinophagales; family Chitinophagaceae; genus Chitinophaga; species Chitinophaga flava. The sequence continues at coordinate 3,522,613 of NZ_QFFJ01000001.1, forward strand.
TAAGATTTTCCTGCTGATAGACAAGAGCGATTACCGCATGTACCTTTATGAAGATGTAACACTGAGAAAAATTTACAAGGTTGTTTTTGGTAATAAAGACCAGGGAGACAAAGAAGTGGAAGGAGACCGGAAAACACCGGAAGGTACTTTTCATATTCTGAGCAAAAGACTGGACAATCGCTGGAGCCGTTTTATGTTGCTGGATTACCCCAACGAAGACTCCAAACGGAAGTTCCAGCAGCTTCAGAGTGACGGGTCATTGTCACAGAGTGCCACGATAGGCGGTGGTATTGGTATTCATGGCGTAGAGTATGGTGCTGGTATCCGCGATAATTATGTGGATAGCCGCGAGAACTGGACGATGGGTTGTGTGAGTATGAAAAATGCGGACGTAAACGAATTATACGAAATTATTAAAGTAGGAACTCCCGTTGTAATCCGCCGTTAAAAAAGAAAGGTTTTTGCAGCAGTTGGGTCTGGTGTTTTCCAATGGCAGCAGGTGTTTGTACCTTTATACTGCATAAAGTGTATTGCATCTAGTGGTCAGTAATCCGTTACTGTACCATGACTCCAATATATACGGCGGGTCAGGTTCCTGTGAAGAGCGCGCTCCACTCGGATGGTGCGCGCTTTTTTATTGGGCCAGAAAGTCCTGTGTCAGTTTTTTCCAGCGAGGACCGTCTTTCAGGCAAAAGGACTGATGACCGGCATCTTTAAAAATATACAGTTTTTTGTTGGTGGTGGCGAGGTGGCTGAAGACCCGCTGTGTTTCATCGGGCGTGACACGGATATCCTGCTGGCCCCACATATAAAGCACCGGCACCTGTATGTGTGAGGCGTAATCTTCCGGGTTATGGTTGAAGCCCCAGAAGCCCTGTTCTATGCCACCCCAGAAAGTAAGCAACTGCGACAGCGGAACAGCAGGGAGATGAACAGACCGCATGCGGCTTTTTACAGCATCCAGCAGTGTGGCAAATGGTGATTCGAGAATAATTTTTTGTGGAGTGAGATGATATTCAGGTACAGCTTTCAGGATGGCTGCGGCGCCCATACTCATACCCCAGAGGGTGATGGGCTGTTTGGTTTTGGAAGCTACAAAATCCCAGGCCAGTTTTACGTCTTCGGCTTCCTTATAACCGATGCTGCAGGTGCTGCCATCGCTGTTGCCATGTGCACGGAAATCGATCATAAAAGTGCTGTATCCCAGCTGCCGGAACCAGTCGGCTTCCGGCAGGTGCGACCCTTTATTGCCGCCATAGCCATGGAAGAGGATAACCGCACCTTTGGCGTTGGCTACCGGCATCCACCAGCCTTCCAGGTGCAGGCCGCTGGAAGTGAGGAGCCTGACAGTTTCATAAGGTACATCAGGATGGGCGCTGGTAATAGATTTAGATAACCGTACTCCCAGAAAAATGATCTGTAGTTTTTCACCTGTGTTCATTTCTTCCGGGCGTTTGTTGCGGTGGCGGTTATCTTCATAGAAGTGGGTGAACTTCCAGGCGTGGAAGGCCGCAATGAAGTTGAGCAACAGCACGAGGAACAGCAGGGGATACAGGACTTTTTTGAGAATGCGCCGCATGTGGATGTTTAAATTTTGCACAAAGGTCTGATAAAGCAACAAAGGAGCAAAGAGTGCGTTTTGGCACCATTGCTCCTTTGTTGCTTTAATATGGGTACTGGCTTACAGTTTTCCTTTTTTGATTTCGTCTACTACCGAAGGATCGAGGAGAGTAGAAGTGTCGCCCAGGTTATCGAGGTCGTTTTCTGCGATTTTGCGCAGGATACGGCGCATGATTTTGCCGGAGCGGGTTTTAGGCAGACCGCTTACAATCTGGATTTTATCCGGTTTGGCGATCGGGCCTATGATGCGGGACACGGTTTGGGCGATATCTTTTTTGGTGAGTTCTGCGTCATGTGACAGCCTTTCCAGGATCACGTAGGCGTAGATACCCTGACCTTTGATATCGTGGGGGTAGCCTACCACAGCGCTTTCTATGACACCCGCGTGCATATTAATGGCGTTTTCCACTTCTGCGGTACCAATACGGTGGCCACTGACGTTGAGTACATCATCTACGCGGCCGGTGATGCGGTAGTGCCCGTCTTCGTCGCGCATACAGCCGTCTCCGGTGAAGTAGAGATTTTCGTATGTGGAGAAGTAGGTTTTACGGAAGCGTTCATGATCGCCGTAGGTGGTGCGGAGCATACCAGGCCATGGGAATTTGATGCAGAGGTTACCGTTTACGCCGTTGCCTTTCACTTCCTGACCATTTTCGTCTACCAGGATCGGCTGAACGCCGGGGAGTGGTAGGGTGGCGAAACCGGGTTTTTCCGGGGTGACGCCGGCAATAGGGGTGATCATGATACCGCCTGTTTCTGTTTGCCACCAGGTGTCAACGATAGGGCAGCGGCCTTTGCCGATATTGTCTTTAAACCAGTGCCATGCTTCTTCGTTAATTGGTTCGCCTACGCTGCCGAGTTTTTTCAGGGAGCTGAGATCTTTATGATTAACCGGGCCGAGACCGTATCCCATGAGGCTGCGGATGGCGGTAGGAGCGGTGTAGAGGGTGTCTACCCTGAATTTGTCAACGATTTCCCACAGTCTGCCGGCATCCGGATAAGTAGGCATGCCTTCAAACATGAGGGTGGTGGCGCCTGCGCTGAGCGGGCCATATACGATGTAGCTGTGACCGGTGATCCAGCCTATGTCTGCGGTGCAGAAAAATACTTCGCCGCGTTGATGCTGGAAGGTATTGACGAAGGTGTAGTTGGTATATACCATGTAGCCGCCGCAGGTGTGTACTACACCTTTGGGTTTGCCGGTAGAGCCGGAAGTATAGAGGATGAAGAGCATGTCTTCTGCATCCATTTCTTCGGCGGGGCAGGGAGGGTTGCCCATGGTTTCCACTTGTTTGATTTCATCTTCCCACCAGCTATCTCTTCCTTTAAGCATGCTCACCGGAGTGCGGGTGCGAGTGCATACAATTACTTTTTTCACGGAAGGGCAGCTCATCAGCGCGTCGTCGATAACGGATTTCAGCGGAATGTCTTTATTGCCGCGGAAAGCGCCGTCACAGGTGATTACCAGGCTGGCCTGGGCATCTTGTATCCTGTCGGCAATGGACTGGGCGCTGAAGCCGCCGAAAACCACAGAGTGGATAGCGCCGATGCGGGCACATGCCAGTACAGCGATGGCCAGTTCAGGAATCATGCCCATATAGATACATACGCGGTCGCCTTTTTTAACGCCGTTGTTTTTGAGTACATTGGCGAACTGGCATACCTTATTGTATAAATCGCGATAAGTGATGATACGGTGATGCTCTTCGGGGTCATTGGGTTCCCAAATGATGGCAGGGGTATTACCAAGGGTACCGAGGTGGCGGTCCAGACAGTTTTCGGTGATGTTCAGTTTGGCGCCGGAGAACCATTTGATGTCGGGATCTTTGAAATTCCAGTCCAATACTTTGTCCCACTTACGGCGCCACATGAAGTGGTCTGCCACATTGGCCCAGAATCCTTCCGGGTCCATTACACTCTGTTGATACGCCTGTTGATAATCTTCTAAAGTCTTAATCTGGTATGGGTACGACATAGCACCATCATTTGTTTATTGGTTAAGTAGATTTTTTCCTAACGGGCTTTAAATTTAAGAAAAACCCGACGGTTCGCTAGAGAAAATCTAAAAAAACATGTTAAAACCAGATTATTTTTCAAAATACATTTGAAGAAAGGCCATGGTAAAGCACCTTTAGGGCATGGCAATCGCTGCCCTTTGAAAGGGAGAGACTTGCATGCCGCCAAAGGTGTTTGGAAAGGTGGACAATGGGACTTGTTGTCACAGCAGCGGGGCTGTCTGTGAAAGGGAGGTGGGCGGTGTGGGTTACTTACGGTATTTAGCCATGGACTTCCAGAAGGCATCGTATACTTCGTCCATGATTTCCACAATCCGCTGTCTTTCGGCGCTGCTGAGATAAGTGCTTTGTTTGCCTTTGTCAGCAGGGCCACGGGTTTCTTTGGCCCGCATTTTCCGGTAGAAAGTAGGTGTGCTCCAGTTACAGTCTTCACAAACCCTTTCCCGGAATCCGGCCGCAAGACCGGAGAACTTTTCATGAATTGCAAAAAGAAGATTTGAGGGTTCCCGGCTCATAATGTGGGATTACTTTAGATTTTTAAATAACCCAATTATTTACACATTGTTATCACCGCTAAAATGATAATCGTTTAGGCCATAATTAAATGTGTTTCTAATTGTGCAAATTATCATCATAAAATTACACTATTAGTTTTAAAAAAATATGGGTAACCCTTTACTGTACTGGATTTGATGGTTTGTTAAGACAGATTTTCAATCAAGTTACGGGGAGAAATTTTCATCATGATTTTATGTGATCATCTATTCACATGTTAAACAGTCAAAGGAGGGTTAATTACATTCAAAATGATGTGAAAAAAATATTTTCAGCGTTCGTGTATGCCTAAAAGTTATGACTGATTTTCATACAAATGGACTTGTGATCATTTTATTATTTTTTGCTGCATTTCTATATTTTTATTTACGAAATGAAAGATTAATTGTTATATTATACAATTATTTATAAAAAGCTTAAATGATGCAGTCGAGTTTGATACACATGGGCCAGCGGCTAAAGCAGATACTGAAGCAGAAAAAAATAAAAATCATCGATTTTGCTAAAATGGCCGGCTTTACTAATCAGATCGCCCACTATCACCTGAGAAACAGCGACATGAAACGGGTTAACCTGGAACGTTTCTGTCAGCTGATAGAAATCACCCCTGATGAATTTATCCGGTGGAACGGCAGCACCCAACTGGCAAACGGGAAAAATATCCACCACGGCAACCGGCTACAGGACCTCATCGCTGAAAAAGGACTCAACAAAAGCAAACTGGCCGAACGCCTCAATATGAGCAGGCGGACCATGTACAATGTTTTTGAAAAGGAAACATTTTCACCGGATGAGCTGGACCGGGTAGCCCGCGGTTTGGACATGACCACAGAAGCTTTCCTCAATCCCGGCACCATACAGGAAACCCGGCAAACGGAAAGCGAGGAAATGATGGTGCTTCGTGAGAAGTATTACAAAATCCTGGAGGAGCATAACCAACTGCTGAAGAATTATGCCGCCATTAAAGATGATATGATCAAACTGAAAAAAGAGCTGGTCACGTACCGTAAAGGCAAAGCAAAGAAAGCCTGAAAAACAACGTAAAGCCTATATCAGTACTATCCTCTACATGCACATGCGCAGCTGGCGTATACTCCGGCAAAAAATATAATCAATAATGAACCGGCATAACCCATCCGGTTGATATCTACCATCCAACCGTATAAATATGAAGACAGAGACCACCTGGCTCAATAAGGCCAGCAGTGGATGGGGCTTGTATTGTCAATACCCTGGTGATGCCGGTAGTGTGGCGAAAACGCCTAAAGCACGGCAGGAGCGGTGGCCAGCAATTCTTCTGCTACCTCTTCCCAGTTGTTCACCCGCTTGTAATCTGTCAGATTGATATTATGCGGAGCTGTAAATAATAACCTTTCTCCTTTAAAGTAGCGCAGGTTTTTATCGTGGTCATCGATCATGTAATCCGCTTCCACAATGGTTTTGGAGCCGCAGAATACAATATTTTTCCAGCTGATGAACGGATAGTGCTCGTTCAGCCATTCCAGTTTCTCCTGAAGAGACAACGGAAACTCCATCGCGGCGGAAACAATGAATACCTCATATTTTTCACACAGGGCTTTAATTACTTCCTGGCTGCCTGGCATTACCGGTGCCGTCCTGAAAAAGCCAGGAGTGTTCAGAAACTGGCGTACCATCCCTTCCGGTAAGGCTTCTCCTTCGGGAACCCCCTGGAGGGTTTCGGAGTCTAACTTAATGCCGTGCGCTGCTTCGTAATAAGTAAGATAATGTGTAGTGATGTCTGCCATTACATTATCCATGTCGATTGCAATTCTTGCCATATTTTGCTATTTCTTGCAAAGATATGCAGTATTTTGCAAATTGTTGCAAAATATTTCATAATATTGCAGAAAATAGCAGGTGTTATGTTAAAAGAGGAAAGGCTCGATTATATATTGAAAAAGCTCCAGGCCGATCAAAAGGTACTGCAGGCGGAGCTAAGCACTGATTTACAGGTGTCTGAGGATACTGTGCGCCGGGATCTGGAAGTGCTGGCTCAAAACGGTCAGCTTATCAAAGTAAGGGGAGGGGCTATCCCGCATTCTCCTAATCCGCTGGCATTTAAGGAGAGAAGCGCGCTGCATGAAGCAGATAAACAACATATCGCCCGCAAAGCGCTTTCTTTTCTGCATGACGGGCAAACAATCATCATAGATGGAGGAACTTCTACGCTGGCACTGGTGAAACTGTTCCCGCTCAATCTGCGGCTGACAGTCATCACCAACAGCGTTCCGATTGTTGCGCAACTCGTGGAACATCCAACCATTGAAGTGATATTTACTGGTGGCCGTATCGGCAAAATCTCCCAGACAGCCTGCGGTATGGAAACCATACGCATGCTGCAGAAGGTCCGTGCCGATCTCAATTTCATGGGTATTTGCAGTCTGCATCCTGATGCCGGCGTAACTGGCCTGGACCTTGAGGAAGCAGAGGTTAAAAGCGTGATGGTGGAATCGGCCAATAAAAACATTGCACTGGCCACCAGTGATAAAATGGGTACGGCAGAGCCATTCAAGGTATGCGATATTACTGAGCTGGATACAATTGTTACAGACAATCCTGACCTGCCTTCGCTCAAACCGTATTTAAACCTGGGTATACAGGTGATTTAAACCTGGGTATACAGGTGATTTAACCGCTTAAAAACGGAAGTATTTTTTTATCTGATCTGATCTGAACTGATGATGATGTTACAGGAATTATCGGCACCGGTAATACATAAGAGAGGTGCACGTATAGCGGTGAGTGCGTTGTTTTTCCTTACCGGCCTATGTTTCGCCAGCTGGGCTTCGCGTATACCTGATATACAGCAGGCACTACATATGAATGATGCCGGACTGGGAAGTGTGTTGCTGGCGCTGCCGGTAGGTTCACTTATTTCCTTGCCGGTGGCGGGAGTGCTGGTGTCCCGCTTTGGAAGCAGGCAGGTACTGATTATGGCGGCAGTCGCTTATGGGGTGCTGTTGCCCGTGCTGGGGCTGGCCCGGACCCCCTGGGAATTAATCACGGTGCTGATCTGTTTCGGCTTTTGTGGCAACCTGGCCAATATTGCAGTAAACACCCAGGCTGTGGCCGTAGAGGCAATGTATGGAAGGTCTATTATGGCTTCTTTTCACGGATTGTGGAGTGTCGCAGGTTTTACAGGGGCTGCCATCGGAACCGCGATGAGCGGGCTGAACATTGCGCCGGTATATCACTTCCTGCTGATTACCGGTATTGCCTGGACACTGGTATTGCTGACCATGCGTCATATAGTACAGCAGGATGCAAATGTGCAACCGAATCAGCCTTTGTTTGTCAAACCTGACCTTTTCCTGCTGACGCTGGGTATAATCGCTATGTGTTCCATGATATGCGAGGGGACTATGTTTGATTGGAGCGGCGTGTATTTTCGCAGGGTAGTGCATGTACGGGATGGTCTTTCGGGCGCTGGTTATGCAGCTTTCATGAGTACCATGGCTTCCGGCCGCTTTGTGGCCGACTGGATGATCACCCGGCTGGGTACCAGAAAGATGTTGCTGATCAGCGGTATCCTTACTGCCAGTGGGTTGCTGATAGCGGTGATATTCCCTTATTTTATCAGTGCCATGTTTGGTTTTATGCTGGTAGGCGCGGGTGTCTCGTCTGTAGTACCGCTGGTATATAGTGCAGCCGGCAAGTCAAAAGTGATGTCTCCGGGAATGGCGCTGGCGGCGGTTTCTACCATTGGTTACCTGGGCTTTTTGTTTGGCCCGCCACTGATTGGTTTTGTGGCACAGGCCACCAGCCTGGCCGTTTCTTTTTCCATCATAGCAGTGATGGGAGCAGCTATTGCGGTGATGTCCACACGTGTAAAATTGTAATAAATATAATATCATGGCAAAGCTCGGGCTTCAAAGTATGGCCCGGGCTTCAGCATCATCCAACTGTATCAGGTCACTATAAATTCCCTGCACTTCAACCTATACAAGCAGAGCGAGCACTAGCGGCATCCAGCGCATCAGATCACTATAAACTCCCTACACCTCAATCTACACAAATATAGCCCAGTGTTTCAGTCCTGAGATTGGGAAATGATCGTCATATGTTATAATTATTGTATTCAAAAAAAGCTTATAGTCATCTTTCTCACAAAAATCTTTTCTAAAAAATCAAATTTAATTCCACTATTAAATTTCAAATGACGTAACTTTGCACGATTTTTTTGGTCCCTCGCACGGCATTAAAATCAATGTGGTTTTTCATTTTCAATAGATTACAAAAATGCCAAAAGACTCATCTATCAAATCTGTCCTCATTATCGGATCTGGTCCCATTATTATTGGTCAGGCTTGCGAATTTGACTATTCCGGTTCACAGGCAGCTCGTTCGCTGCGGGAAGAAGGAATTAAAGTGATTTTGATTAATTCCAACCCGGCTACCATCATGACGGACCCTATGATGGCCGATAAGGTTTATTTGCTCCCATTAACCGTGGAAAGCATTGAGCAGATTCTGGAAGAAAACCAGATTGACGCTGTATTGCCTACCATGGGTGGTCAAACAGCGCTGAACCTTTGTAAAGAGGTAGATGAGCTGGGAATATGGGAAAAGAACAACGTTCGCCTCATTGGTGTAGACATCAAAGCGATCGACAAGGCTGAAGACCGTGAACAGTTCCGTCAGTGGATGATCCAACTGGGCATACCGGTAGCGCCTGCAAGAACGGCCAACTCTTTCCTGGAAGGTAAGGAGTTTGCACAGGAAATAGGCTTCCCGCTGGTAATCCGTCCTTCCTTTACCCTGGGTGGTACAGGTGGTGGCTTCGTTCACAGCAAAGAAGACCTGGACGAAGCACTGGACCGTGGTCTGAAAGCTTCTCCCATCCACGAAGTACTGGTTGAGAAAGCAGTACTCGGATGGAAGGAATTCGAACTGGAACTGCTGCGCGACAAGAATGACAACGTTGTGATCATCTGTACCGTAGAGAACCTCGATCCGATGGGTATCCACACTGGGGACTCCATCACGGTGGCGCCTGCCATGACCCTGAGCGATACCGCTTTCCAGGACATGCGTAACAAAGCCATGATGATGATGCGTGACCTCGGCAACTTCGCCGGTGGCTGTAACGTTCAGTTCTCCCTCAATCCGGAAAATGAAGAGCTGATCGCTATTGAAATCAACCCGCGTGTAAGCCGCTCCTCTGCCCTGGCATCCAAAGCAACCGGTTATCCGATTGCAAAAATCGCTGCCAAACTGGCGATTGGCTACACCCTGGATGAACTGGAAAACCAGATCACCAGAACTACTTCCGCTTTCTTTGAACCTGCGCTGGACTACGTTATCGTAAAAATGCCACGCTGGAACTTCGATAAATTTAAAGGTGCAGACGACACCCTGGGCCTGCAGATGAAGTCTGTAGGTGAAGTAATGGCTATCGGCCGTACTTTCCCCGAAGCGCTGCAGAAAGCCTGCCAGAGCCTCGAAAACGATGCGCTGGGTCTGGGCTACTATGGCAAGTCGCTGATGAGAACGGAAGATCTCATCGAAAAACTGAAACGTCCTACCTGGGATCGTATCTTCCGTATCAAAGATGCCCTGATGGCAGGTGCTTCTGTGAAACATATCCACCAGCAGACACATATCGACCGCTGGTTCCTGCACCAGATACAGGATATCGTAAATCTGGAAAAACAACTGGCTGAGCATGACCTGGAAAGCGTTCCGGCCGACATGCTGAAAGATGCCAAACACATGGGCTTCTCCGACAAACAGCTGGCTATCATCTTCGGTAACTGCGAAGAAGAAGAAGTTTACGAAAAACGTAAAGCCCTCGGCATTGTTCGTACCTACAAAATGGTAGATACCTGCAGCGCTGAGTTTGAAGCTAAAACACCTTACTTCTATTCTACTTTCGATACAGAAAACGAAAGCAAGGTTAGCGATAAGAAAAAAATTATCGTACTGGGTTCCGGTCCTAACAGAATTGGCCAGGGTATTGAATTTGACTACTGCTGTACACACGGTCTGCAGGCAATCCAGGATTGCGGCTATGAAGCGATCATGGTAAACTGTAACCCTGAAACGGTGTCTACCGACTTTGATATGGCCGACAAGCTGTACTTCGAACCGGTATTCTGGGAGCATCTGTGGGAGATCGTTGAGCTGGAAAAACCAGAAGGTGTGATCGTTCAGCTGGGTGGTCAGACTGCTCTGAAACTGGCCAAACGCCTGGAAGAAAAAGGTATCAAAATCATCGGTACTTCTTTCGACAACATGGATATCGCGGAAGACCGCGGCCGTTTCTCCGATATGCTGAAAGACCTCGGTATTCCTTATCCTAAATACGGCACCGCTTACAATACAGACGAAGCTATTGAAGTGGCCAAGGAAGTAGGATACCCTGTGCTGGTACGTCCTTCCTATGTACTGGGCGGACAGCGTATGCGTATCGTGATCAACGAAGAAGAACTGGAACAATCTGTACTGAGCCTGCTGCGTCACCTGCCAGGCAACAAGATCCTGATCGACCACTTCCTGGACCGCTGCCAGGAAGCTGAGATTGACGGTATCTTCGACGGTACTGATTTCCACGTGATGGGTGTAATGGAACACATTGAGCCTGCCGGTATCCACAGTGGTGACAGCCATGCGCTGCTGCCAGCCTTCAATCTCACTCCGATTGAAGTGACTACGATGGAATACTACGCAGAGAAAATTGCCCGAGCACTGAATATCCGTGGTCTCATCAACATTCAGTTTGCTATCAAAGGTGGACAGGTATACGTGATCGAAGCCAACCCACGTGCTTCCCGCACTACACCTTTCATCGCAAAAGCTTACCAGGTGCCTTACCTGAACATCGCTACCAAAGTGATGATCGGTGCCAAAAAGCTGCAGGACTTCACAATTGAAAAGAAACTCACCGGCTTTGCTATCAAAGAACCAGTGTTCTCCTTCAATAAATTCCCGGGCGTGAACAAAGAACTCGGCCCTGAAATGAAGTCCACCGGTGAAGCTATCCGCTTTATTAAAGACCTGAGAGATCCTTATTTCAGGCAGTTGTATAAAGAAAAGAGCATGTACCTGTCTAAATAAGACAGTGTCGGATATAAAAAGCGAAAGCCCGTCAGTATTAAGCTGACGGGCTTTTTGCGTATATTGTTTTAGTTTGGAATTGCTCTAAAATAACAGAGCCTGATAAAGATCAGGCTCCTTCTTTTCCCTCAAAATAACCATTAAAGACACGACTATTGAATCTTGATACGACACAAATAGCGTGACCGGTAATGCAGTTTACAAATAATATTATATTTAAAGAAGATGTTAACTAATCAATAACAGATTTGGAAAGTTAAAATATTGAAATGATTGATTTTTAATATATTAAATAAATTGAATTTTTAACAGATATTTTGCATTAACACGCCCTGAAGCAGAAGTTACCAAGCTATCATACATTTTTCGTATATGCTGTTTTTGCGTTTTTGAGACGGTTTAATTCCTACATTTAATACTGCAAAAAAAGTTAACCCCATGCAGTTTGAATCCCCCACATTTGTGGCGTACTGGAAACGTGCGCCCTTTCTACGTTTGACAGCCCCTTTGCTGGCCGGTATTTTCATACAACTGAATTTACAGCTTTCCGCATTATCCCTGTACATACTTATCCTGACCGCATTTACGGCGGTATGGGGCCTGAGCCGGTTGCCACTGGCTTATCGCTATCATTATTCATGGATAGGTGGGTTGCTTATTTTTATCATGATCCTCTGCGGCGGAGCACTGTTGCTGGTTTGTGCCGATATTCGAGGGCAAGACGGGTATTTTTCTGCACCCGAAAAGGAGGGGGATTTCCTGCTGGCAGCAGTGGAAGAACCCTTGCAGGAGAAAGCCCGCACACGCAAAACCGTTCTGAGCATTGAAGGCGTATATGCACATGGTAAGTTGGTGCCCGCAAAAGGGCATTTACTGGCCTATTTTAGCAGGGATACTGCTTCGGTGGGATTAGTGTACGGAACACGGTTGTTGTTGGCTAAAAAGCCTGTTATAATCAAAAACAGCGGCAATCCAGGTGCGTTCGACTACCGGCAGTACTGTGCAGCACAACAGATCTATCACCAGGTATATTTGCGTGCCGGAGAATATCAGCAGCTGAAACAGCCTCCGGCCCGGGATCTGACAATCTGGCTCCTGAAAGCAAGAGATTTTTGTCTGCATAGCCTGAAAACAAATATCGGAGAAGGGCCTGAAGCTGGTATGGCAGAAGCACTGCTCATCGGCTACCGGCAAGACCTCGACAAAGACATGGTCAATAGTTATAGCAACACCGGTATTGTACATGTCATCGCTATCTCCGGTATGCACCTGGCACTGCTGTATGGCACCTTGTTATGGCTGTTGCGCTGGCTACCAGCCAGTACCCTCGTCAATGGGATGAAAGCCCTCATTATTTTAAGCGTATTGTGGGGATTCGCCCTGCTGACAGGGGCTTCGGCTTCTGTATTAAGGGCAGCCGTTATGTTCTCCGGCATTACTATCGGACAACTGATACTAAACCGGCGCGCCAGTACCTACAACACCCTGGCTGCTTCGGCTTTCGTATTGTTATGCTATAAGCCCTGGCTGGCTGTGGACGCAGGTTTTCAGCTCTCTTACCTGGCAGTGCTGAGTATCCTGTTGTTTTATACGCCCCTGTCTGAATTGCTGCATTTCCGGTGGCGATGGGCCACACTGCTGTGGCAAACGACAGCTTTGTCAATAGCTGCACAGATACTCACTTTGCCAGTGTCCATTTACTATTTTCATCAGTTTCCCTGTTATTTTCTGCCGGCCAATCTGCTGGCTGTTCCGCTGTCTACTGTGGTGATTTATGGAGAAGTATTTTTACTGATGATGACACCTTTTGTGATGCTCGCAGAATGGACCGGACTGGCTATCCGGCTGGTGATCCGATGGATGAATGCCGGGGTGGAATGGTTGGGACAACTACCTTACGCGGTCATTGGTGACCTGCAGTTAAGCCTCCTGCAAACCGGCTGTTTTTACGCCCTGCTGGCGGGCCTCGCGGTATGGTGGCTGCAGAAGTCCCGTACCGGACTATGGGTGGCACTGATCTGTAGCTGGGCCATGGTGGCTGATAAAGTAGTCCGCCAGCTGCTAACCCTGCAACGACAACAACTGATCATCTATAACGTACCCGCCTATACGGCAATCGACTGTGTTAGTGGGGGCAAGGTACAGTTTATAGGCAACGACAGCCTCTGGCAGACGCCTGTCGCTGCTCAGTTACGTTCAGCAAGAACAATGCTGGGTGTGTCTCCCGGCGTGGTTAGCAACTGCCTGCAGCACGGACGTTATCTGCGCTTCGGCCACAAACAGTTGCTGATCGTCGACAGTACACTGCCGGTTTTTTATCACAGGAAGGGGAGTGCACTGCCAGCAGCCCATCCCAGTGGAATTAAAGTGAATTATCTGCTGCTCAACCACAACCCACGGCTAAACATCCGGCAACTACAGGAGTACTTCCGTTGTGATACTATCATCTTCGGCGCTGCCTGTTCATCCGGCCGTATCCGGCGCTGGACGCAGGAATGCCGGGAGTTAAAACAGCGCTGTTACAGTATTCCGGATGAAGGAGCCTGTACTATCAGCTTTTAAGGCTGCTGTTTTTGCCGGAGCTTTTCTTCCAGTTCGTTGATCTTCTTTTTCATTTCAATCATATGAAGGGTCATTTCCTCCATTTTCTCCAGCAGTCTGCGGTTCATCTCCCCCAGATCAAGGCCGTTGGCGGCAACTTCTCCGGCAGTGGGCATCTGAGGCAGGTGTTTGTGGGTACGGATATAATCTTCCGTTGCTTCCAGGGACATCAGTGGATAGTCGTTTTCAAAAACATAGTCAGGCCATGGATTGAGGCTTGTCACCTTTATCTTACGGGCGCTGAGCAGGCCTTCTACAGCCAGTTTGGCGGAACCGGGATTAGTAGTGCCAATACCAACATTGGTTTCGCTCCAGAGGCTGTTTCCAGGTAACACTATCTGGCCGGGAAACTTGTTCTGATAGGTAAGACGGGTTTTCTGGGTGGCTGTTGGGCTAATGGCTTCGTCCGCAACTGTCCATCCCTGGTAGTTGGCAGTGTAATCGGCCTGTCCTTTGGCGAAAGCTCTTACAGCAAAACGTTGGTAATATTCACGGCTGTCCATAAAGATTACAATCTTCCCGCCCTCATTGGCGAGGTACATGGGAGGGGTAAAGGAGCCGAAAGAGGCTACATTGTAGCGCATAAACACATCACCATAAATGTAAAAGTTGATGACCAGCCCAATCGTTTCACCGGTCCCGAAATTATAACCTTCAATAATGATGGTGGGCATGTGATTGCCATTCACAAAGCCCAGATTGGTCTTGATTTTGGTACCATAAGTAGCAGTCTGGGTAGTGTGATAGGTAACAATGTCCGGATAACTTTGTCCTTTTGCTGACAACAGAATGATAGTACAGCACAGAAGGGATAACAGTGACTTCATAGGTTTAATGCTGATTTTTAACAGGTGAAAAAATAAAAACCAAATTAGTGGTTTTCGCGCCCTGTCTGGCTTTAAGGGTGTTTTAATTTTATGTCTCGACAAGCAGGCAATGGAAAAATGAGACTTACGTGTTAACTTCGCGCAGCTTTTCGGTTCCGCACCAGGGAGCCTATGTTATTAAAATTTCTAATGTTTTCCATCCATGCAAAAGCAAATTAAATCAGCGCTGATCTCCGTTTTCTATAAAGATAACCTGGAGAACATTGTAAAAAAGTTAGGTGAACAAGGTGTGACCATCTATTCTACCGGTGGTACACAAAAATTTATTGAGGAGCTGGGCGTAAAGTGTGTGGCAGTAGAAGATCTGACAGCGTATCCTTCTATTCTGGGTGGCCGTGTGAAAACACTGCACCCTAAAGTATTTGGTGGTATCCTGGCCCGTCGCGAAAACCCGCAGGACCTGGAACAGCTGAAACAATACGAGATCCCGGAAATAGACCTGGTGATCGTAGACCTGTATCCTTTCGAAGAAACCGTAAAGAGTACAACAGAAGAACAGGCGATCATTGAGAAGATAGACATAGGCGGTGTTTCCCTGATCCGTGCTGCAGGCAAAAACTTCAAAGACGTAGTGATTGTTGCATCCAAAGACCAGTACGCTGATCTCGAAAAGGTGCTGACTGAAAACAATGGTGCTACTACCATCCAGGACCGCAGAAACTTCGCTGCTAAAGCATTTGAAGTATGTGCCAACTATGATGTGGCCATCTCTCAGTATTTCCTGAACAACGAACCTGGTGATTATTTCCAGGTATCTGCTCCGCAGGGACAGGTGAACCGTTACGGTGAAAACCCTCACCAGCGTGGTGTTTACTACGGTAACCTGAATGAAATCTTTAACAAACTGCATGGCAAGGAACTGTCTTTCAATAACCTGGTAGACGTAGATGCTGCCTGCCAGCTGATCCGGGAGTTTACAGAAACAACCTTCGCTGTAATCAAACATACCAACGTATGCGGCATCGCTTCCCGTTCTACCCTGAAAGAAGCCTGGGACGCAGCACTGGCCGGCGATAAGGAAAGTGCTTTCGGTGGAGTACTGGTGTGCAACAAAACCATCGATAAAACCACTGCCGAAGCCATCAACGAAATTTTCTTTGAAATACTGATTGCTCCGGGATTTGAAGCCGAAGCCCTCACTGTACTGCAAGCCAAGAAAAACCGTATCCTGCTGGAACAGAAACAACCTGTTAGCAGCAAATACATGTTTAAAAATGTACTGAACGGTGTGCTGTTGCAGGATGGTGACAACGGTAACTACAAAGAATGGAATGATGTAGGAGCTCACGCTGCTACCGCAGAACAGAAATCTGACCTGGAGTTTGCCAACATCGTGTGCAAACACCTGAAATCCAACGCGATTGCGCTGGTGAAAAACAAACAGCTGGTTGGTAAAGGCTGTGGTCAGACCTCCCGTATCGATGCTCTCCGCCATGCTATTGAAAAAGCAGGTCAGTTCAGCTTCGATCTGAAAGGTGCGGTGATGGCTTCCGATGCCTTCTTCCCATTCGATGACTGTGTACGCATTGCGCACGAACAGGGTATCAACGCGGTGATTCAGCCGGGTGGTTCCGTTCGCGACAACGATTCAGTTGAATTCTGCAAACAGCATGATATGGTGATGGTAATGACCGGTATGCGTCACTTCCGCCACTAATCCTTTTAAAGCAAATACACTACATATTACAGAGAGAGCGGAGACCACCGGCAGGTGGTGCTCCGCTTTTTTTGTAATCAGCAGCATAAAAAAAACTGGCGCCTTTGCCTGAAAATCCATAGTATTGTTGTCCATGGCCTTTATTCAGCATAATATGATGCGGGAAACCGCTGACTCAGATTTGATCCGGGAGTATAAAACATCCGGCAGTCTGGAGTTACTGGCTGCCCTGTACCAGCGTTATATGAACCTGGTGTATGGGGTATGTCTGCAGTATTTTGATGAAGAAGGCAGTAAAGACGCTGTGATGCAGATTTTTGAGGAGCTGATCGGCAAGCTGAAGCACCATGAAGTGCAGAACTTCAAAAGTTGGTTGCATGTACTGGCCAGAAATCATTGCCTGATGAAGATCCGGGCTATGAAAAACAAGGAGTCTATGCAGGTGGCTATTGAAGATGATTCGCCGCTTATGGAAAACGGAGAATTGGCGCATCATGACGGTGGAATCACATTGGAAGATAACCTCCAGACCATGGAAAAATGCCTGGAAACCTTGCCGGAAGAGCAAAAACGCAGTGTAAACCTGTTTTATCTGGAAGAAAAAAGCTACCGCGAGGTGTCTGCCATCACCGGATATGACATGGGTAAGGTGAAGAGTTATATCCAGAACGGAAAACGTAACCTTAAAATTTGTATGGAGCAACAACATGCCTGACAAGGACGCACATAACAAGCCCAACGTAAGCGCCGAGCTTATCCGCCAGTACCTGGCCGGAGAGCTGAATGACAAGGCCATGCACGACCTGGAACGTCAGGCGCTGGATGACCCGTTCCTGGCAGACGCACTGGAAGGTTATGCCTTGCACAACCCTGACCAGCAGGTTCATCAGGATGAACTGATGGCCCGTTTGGCCGATCGGGTGGCGCCGCGCAAAACAGTGGTCCGGCCAATGTATACCCGCTGGGCTGCCGCTGCGGCTATTTTGTTGCTGTTATTTACCGGAGGCTGGTTCCTGTTCCACGAACAGCACCGGAAAGTAACCGAAGTATCCCTTGCCCAGGCTAATAATAATGTTGTCAGCCAGGAAACGCCTGCTGCTACTTCTTCTACTGTACCGGCGCCTGCTGCCGCACCTACAGTTGCAACAACAGAAAAACCCACTAATAAAAAAGATGGATATGTGCAGCAGCAACAGCAACATACTGTTCCCGCTACCATTCAGGCTGAAATGGCTGCACCTGCAGCGGATGTAATAGCCCGTGATGATAAACAGGTAACGGAAGCTGCAGAAGAGAAAAAGTTAAAACGGGAGCCTGCACTGATGCTTAAAAAGGCAGCTCCGGCAGAAAGTCCGTTACTGGCCGCCAGCCCTGCCATGGTACCTCCGCCGCCAGCAGAGCCAGCGAAGGATTATGAACACACGCTGGCAAAGGCTTCCAGAGAAGATAGCCAGCGAATGAGCAATGGGTATCTGGGTAACTATGCGGCATCTGAAGCAGTACAAGGGAAAGCCTCCGGAATGGTGGTGATGTCTAAAAGACGGGCAGGCGTACAAATGCCCTATGATACCCTTCCTGCACCGGTTACTGGCCGTATCGCTTATCAACAGTATCTGCAAAGTCATACCATCAATCCGGAAAATAAGTTTGACGGAGTGGTCACACTCACTTTTACTGTAATGCCTGACAGTACCTTACAGGAGATTACGGTAGTCAAAAGCCTGAATGCTGCCTGCGATGCAGAAGCAATCCGGGTGGTGAAGGAAGGTCCGGCATGGAAGCCAGCATCAGATGGAAAACCTGCCAGGGTTACACTGGAGGTGATATTTAAAGTGAAAGCGGATTAACCTTTTCGTTCTTTCCACTGCTGATTGAAAGACTTGGCAGCAAATACCGGCAGCTCTCTGTTGTCTCCCCAGCTTTTAGCAAAAAACTTACGCAGCAGGAAATTCTTCATTTTACCACTGGCCATGTTCATCATCTTGCGGCTGGTACAGCCCTGTTTCCAGGCAAACCAGGCAAATTTTTCTCCACCGGAAGTATGATTTTCTTCTACGGCCTTTTGTCTGTTATGAAGCAACAGCTCATGCAGATTGATACGCACAGGACATACTTCTGTACAGTTACCACAGAGAGAAGAAGCAAAGCTGAGGTGGACATAGTCGTCCATCCCTTTCAGATGAGGGGTGATGACAGAGCCAATAGGGCCGCTGTAGGTAGTGGCGTAACTGTGGCCGCCAATATTTTTATATACAGGGCAGGCGTTGAGACAAGAGCCGCAACGGATGCAGTAAAGACTTTCGCGGGCAGTAGTATCTTTCAGGATATTGGTCCGGCCGTTGTCCATCAGGATCACATACATTTCTTCCGGGCCATCGATTTCTCCTTCCTGGCGTGGGCCGCTGAAGATGGAGTTGTAGGCGGTCACTTTCTGTCCGGTGCCATAAGTGGCCAGCAGTGGCCAGAAGAGAGCCAGATCAGCCACAGAAGGCAGTACCTTTTCGATGCCTACCAGTACAATATGTGTTTTAGGAAAAGCGGTGCTGAGGCGGGCATTACCTTCATTCTCAGTAACCGCTACAGAGCCGGTATCAGAGATGATGAAGTTGGCGCCGGTGATGCCTATTTCTGCTTCCAGGTATTTTTGTCTTAGTTTTTCCCGGGCAACGAGTGTGAGCTGTTCAGGAGTAAGGTCGGGTGCCGTGCCCAGTTTTTCAGCAAAGAGTCGTGCCACATCTTCCTTGCTTTTATGCATGGCGGGTGTTACAATGTGGTAGGGTGGTTCTCCGTCGAGTTGCTGTATATATTCACCGAGATCTGTTTCTACACACTCGATGTTATGCTGTGCCAGGAAGTCGTTCAGATGTACTTCTTCGGTGGCCATGGACTTACTTTTGACGATGCTTTTGCATTGTTTGGCCTGACAGATGGCGAGAATTTCCTGTTGCACCTGTTCGGCTGTTTCAGCCCAGATAACTTTTCCGCCACGTTTAGTGAAGTTCATCTCAAACTCTTCGAGGTGGTTGTCGAGATGTTCGATCGCTCTCCACTTTATATTTTTGGCTCTTTCACGTGCTATGGCGAGATCGGCAAACTGTTGTTTACCGGCTTTCACAGCGGTATTATATTTTCCTATGTTGAAGTTGATCGTCTGGCGGTGACCAAGGTCTAACGCTTTTTTTTCACTCGCTTCGAGAAAAGAGGAGGCTGTTTGATGCATAAGCAAACGATAATTCCTTTATTAAAGATAGATCATTTGAAGTTGATTTTGACCTGGTTATCAACCCTGTCAAAATCAAAAAAAATAGATCAATACTTTTTGGTAGCAATTTTATCTAGGACTTCATAAAATTCCGTGCCGTATTTTCTGATGATAGCTTCTTTCAGAAAACGGTACACAGGCACTTTCAGTGCTTTACCATTTTTACAGGCAGGTTTGCATATATCCCAGCGGTCGTAATTAACCGCTTCAAAGGATTCGTATTTGGTAATACGTATAGGATACAGATGACAGGAGACGGGTTTTTTAAAATCGATTACGCCGTCGTTGTAAGCTTTTTCTATGCCGCAGCCCACGATGCCGTTGGCATCTACACTTGCATAGGCACAGATACCATTGTTGACAATCGGTGTTACATATCCGTATTCTTTGTCGGTGGTGTTGGTGCCGGTGCGTTCTATCTCTTCAATGCCTTCGGGGCGGAGATAGGATTTGATCTGCGGATATATTTTTTTCAGGGTTTTGGTTTCGGCTTTATCCAGCGGAGCACCGCAGTCGCCGGCTACGCAGCAGGCGCCTTTACAGGCAGACAGATTGCATACAAACTGCTCCTCAACTAATTCGTCACTAATGTATTTATCGTCAATGATGATCATCGGGTAATTGGTCTTTTGATGGCCAGATAAGGCCAGCAAGCATTTTAAAGACCACAAAGTTACATGATTGCCGGCTTATCTCCAGCGGAGGGTTTCCACCAGATGCCACATATCTTTTTCGAGGAATTCATTGGCGGGTGCCAGGGAATCGGCCTGAGGGGGAGCATAGAAGTAGAGCGCACCCCGCAGGAAGTGCCGGACAGAGTCGGTAGCGAAAAATTGTTTGGCCGAAGCGGCGTTGCCGCCTACTTCATAGAAAGTGCCGGCTACATGGTTCGGGGTATGGATTTTATTTTCGTCTATATATTCCGCCTTGTAGGTGTGCTTATAAGTCATTTTAAAAGCATCATCCACCAGTTTCTGGAAGGTATTGTTGTTTTCGCCGATGATTTTATAGCTCAGATAGATTTTACCATTGAGGGTAGGGAAGTCGAGGTTGATCCAGTAAGGGTTTTCCGGTTTTTCCCCGAAGAAGGCTGTGTCCTTTACCACATTGGCATATACCGGATATTCGAAAGTGTACGGATAACCGGGCACATCGAAGGTGCGGTATTTTTTTTCGGGAAACTTCATGAGGAAGAAACCCCTTGGTTTAGGAGTAGGCGGTGTGTTACAGGCCACAGCGAAGAGGACTGTCAGCAGGGATAGTAGGATGCCCTTTCCTTTTAAGTATGGCATTGTTCGGATCTCGTTTAGGAGGACGGATTAGGCTTCTTCGGAAGCATCCGGCCGGATGGTTACCTGTACTTTCTGGATGCGCATTTTGGTGACTTCCAGTACAGTAAAATCATAGTTGCTATAATTGATAACGCTGTTTTCTTCAGGAAATTTTCCGGCGAGTTCGAGGATGAGGCCGCCGAGGGAGTCGCTTTCTCCTTTTACCGTTTCAAATGTTTCCGGTGGTATGTTCATGATACGGCAAACGTCGTTGAGCATGGTTTTCCCTTCAAAAACGTAGGTGAAGTTGTCCAACTTGCTATAGTTGAATTCTTCTTCATCGAACTCATCTTTGATGTCTCCGATAACTTCTTCCATGATATCTTCGAGGGTTACGATACCGGAGGTGCCGCCAAACTCGTCGACTACCACGGCAAAGTGCATGCGTCTGCTCTGGAATTCTGAGAGCAGGTCTTCGATCAGTTTGTGACCATGTACAAAGAAAGGCTGGCGCATGACTTCGTGCCAGTCGAATTTATTGCCTTTATCAAGGTGCTGGAGCAGATCTTTGGTGTGGATAACGCCTACGATGCTGTCGAGGTTGCCTTTATAAACCGGCAGCCTGGAGTAGTGGAGGTCGGCCACGTGTTTCACTACTTCATCGAAGGTGCTGTCATATTCGATACCGTTTACGTCGAGGCGTCCACGCATAATTTGTTTGACGGTGATATTGCCAAATTTGAGGATGCCTTTCAGGATGTTTTTTTCTTCCTGGGAGGCGGTAGGGTCTACGCTCATTTCGATGGCTTCGTCAATTTCGTGGTAGTTGACCGGGCCGGCTCCGCGGTGGAACAGGCGTGCTTCAACGCTGCCGCTGATGCTTACGAAGAAATCGCTGACAGGCTCCAACGTAGCATGGATCAGGCTGACGAACCACGCGAAGTAAGTGGCGAAACGGATATTATTCTGTGCGGCCCATACCCGGGGGAGTATCTGGCCGAAGAACAGCAGTACGAGGCAGATGAAGGCAATGCGCACCACAAAGGACACTACCGGCAGGGTCTGCAGGTCTTCCATCTGGGTGATCAGATAGTTGGTAATCATGATAAATGCTATCATGAGCAGGATGCCTGCTATCTGCAGGGAGGCGAGAAGTGATTTAGGCTTTTCCAGCAGCTTGGTGATGAGCTTGCCGGAGGTGTTCTGCCGTGTTTTGAGCACATTCAGGTCCTTGTAGTTCAAGGAAAAGAAGGCTACTTCTGCGCCGGAAACGATGAAGGTAAGCAGCAGTAATACAAAAATGACAAGTAAAAACACAACCATATTAGGTGTAGCAATAGGTGCATTTACTTGTAACAAACAGGATATGTTGCTTGCCGAGAGGATCTCCAAGATATTCAACTTTGATGTAATAAATCAAAAATAGGAAAGGTAATTCACATAACTACATTTCCACGCACGCAAATATAAGTAATGTCCCTTTATGGGATTACGTACTTACGGAAAGTTAATATTTTAACGGGCAACTAAAACGGCAGATCGTCTGCGGGCTCGTTCAACGAAGGGGGTATTTCCATGTTACCAGCGAAATTTTCTCCGGTTGACGATCCTGTACTGCTATGGTGAGGTATGGGGTGATCAGTGCTATTGAGGTCCATGCGTTTATCCAGCATAACCAGGTTGTCTCCTACAACTTCAGTAGCAAATTTTTTATTGCCTTCCTTGTCTTCCCAGCTGCGGGTGCGTAAACGACCTTCAATGTATACGAGGCTGCCTTTGTGCAGGTATTTCTGTGCCAGTTCGGCCAATCCCCGCCAAAGCACTACGGTATGCCATTCTGTTTGCGAAATGAGTTTTCCGGCTCTGTCCTTAAAGGTCTCTGTGGTTGCCAGTGAAAATTTCGCTACCGCGATATTTCCTTCAAGAAACTGAACGTCCGGGTCTCTGCCTAAATTGCCTATCAGGATTACTTTGTTAACACCTCTCATAGTTGTAGGTTTTTTTAGTCTATTGTTAAAAGGTTCTTCTTTTATAAATAAACAACCTTCTTAAAGTTAATATTTTTTTCCAATCGACAGTGAAAAATTTCTCCCTGAGAGTGTGTTAAGCAACATTTGTTGCATGCATTATAACAACCTGTAATCTTACTATGTAATATATTTTAATTATTTTTTATGTGTCTGTAATCAGAATAATTGCAGTCTTTTGCTGTGAAGAAAATCAGTAATTGTTTTTGGAAAAGCGTAATTGTCCAGCTTTTTACGGGAAACGAGCAGATGGTCGGGTAACGGGAGGGGCTGCTTGATTTCCAGGGTGAAAAAGCGGCTGTGTATGGTTTGGTGGGTGAGTTGCTGTTTGACCGGAGCAGAAACGTTCACCACTGTAAAGGGAACATCTTTAAACAACTCCCGGAAAGCCTCCTGTTGCCGGAGCTCGTCGAGCTCTACCGCCTCTGAAGTTTCGATCAGGATAAATTCGTGCAGATTTTGCCAGATATCTTTTTCGGTCCGTTTCCGGATATAGATATTGTCTTTCAGTTCTATCAGGAGGTGGTTGAAATAACGTTTTTTGATCTGTAGTTTTTTTGATTTTACGGGGAGTACGTCCACGAGCTGTTGCTGTCTGGCCTGGCACTTTCTGTTAAGCGGACAGGTACCACAGGCGGGCTGTTGCGGTTTGCAGACTACGGCGCCAAAGTCCATGATGCTTTGGTTGTAGGCGGCAGACTGGTTGGCCGGGAGTAATTCCTGGGCGAGATCGCCGAACTGTTTTTTGCCGGCGGTGGTATCAATCGGAGTTTCGATGCCGAAGTAGCGGGAGAGTACCCGGAACACGTTACCGTCCAGCACCGCGTAGGGGAGCTGAAAGCCGAAGGAGGCGATGGCGGCGGCGGTATAGGTGCCGATGCCTTTAAGGGCTTTGATCTGCTCGTATTCTCCGGGGAATTTGCCGTTATAGGTAGTGGCTATTTCCCGGGCGGCGGCGAGCATGTTTTTGCAACGGGCATAATAACCCAGTCCCTGCCAGAGTCGGAATACCTCTTCTTCCGGTGCTGCTGCGAGCTTTTTGGCGTTGGGGTAGTTTTTAATAAATTTCTCATAGTACGGCAATCCTTGCTCCACGCGGGTTTGCTGCAAAATAATTTCGGATAGCCATATGCGATAGGGGTCCTTTTCGCCCTTCCAGGGCATGGTCCGGGTATTGCTGAGCTGGTTCCACTCCAATAATTTTTCTGTAAAAAAAAGTCGGGAATCGGCCATTTATATATTATTTTAATAAAATTATTTAGTAAATTGATATGGTAAAAGCTGTCCAAAAACCCTATGAGGTACACCAGATACCCCTTTCCGGGCCTGCAAATAAATATAATTTATCATCAATAGAGTTATAAGAAAAAATGATAAAATTTATTTGCTTAAAATTCAGCAATTAAAATTTTTAAATTAACTTTGAGAGTAAAGTAATCCTCTCGCTTTCATATGAGAAAAGCTGATTTAATAAACAACATTGCTGAAAAAACCGGCATCCCCAAAGTAGATGTGTTAGTTACACTGGAGGCTATGTTTAAAGAGGTGAAAGAAGCCCTGGCCAACGGTGAGCACATTTACATCCGTGGGTTTGGCAGTTTTATCACCAAGAAAAGAGCCGCCAAGATAGGCCGTAACATCAAGAAGAACGTGGCTGTGGAGATCCCGGAGCATTTTATTCCGGCGTTCAAACCATCGAAAGAATTTGTTGCTGAGGTAAAGAAGCTTAAAAGTTCTTAGTTTTGCAGCCTAATAATTTAGGCGATGCGAAAGTCACAAGTTCTCCTGGTTGGTGCCGCTGTAGCACTATTGGTGGTTTTATATGCCTTTGGCCGAACTATCCCCCGGTCAGATAAGCAAGCTATGTCAACTGCCGCTCCTATGCAGGGCGGACAGGGTGTAGAGCCTATTGCCTTTTCCGAGCTGCTGGAAACGGCTAAAGGGAAAATTCCTGCTGAAAAATTATTACAGATCAACACAATTGAGACCAACGTTATACGTGGTGATGTGAATGCCCAGCAAATAGCTGCGTACAAACAATTGTATAACACCTGGGACAGCCTAAACCAGCTGCCCGTAGCTGCTTATTATCTCGGACAAGCCGCTAAGTTGGAAAATTCCGAAAAAAGCCTCACCTTTGCAGCCAATTTGTTTCTGGCACACCTGCAACACGCTCAGGATCCAAGGATAGCAAAATGGGAAGCCGACCAGGCAACCGCCCTGTTTGATCAGGCAATTCTGCTGAATCCGGCCAACGACACCCTGAAGATGTCGCAAGCTATGGTGTATATGAACACCGGCGAACCGATGAAGGGAGTGGCAAAGATGAAAGAGGTGGTCGCCAAAAATCCTGATAACATCGACGCACAGGTTACATTGGCTAACCTGGCCATTAGATCAGGCCAGTTCGATAAAGCCATCGAAAGACTGGAAGGTGTTATGCAGAAACATCCGGATGATGCCAAAGTACTGTTTGTACTGGCTGAATCCTACAGAAGCAAAGGGAACACTAAAAAAGCACTGGAATTGTTTGAAAAAAGCAAACAGGCTATGAAAGACCCGGAGCTGAAAAAAGAAGTTGATAATTATATCAAAGATATCCGATAATATTTATTTTTTCCATCATTTAAAACGTTTAAGCGTATGCCTTGCGGTAAGAAAAGAAAAAGACATAAAATTGCCACTCACAAGCGTAAAAAAAGACTGAGAAAGAACCGGCATAAAAGTAAGAAGAAATAATTACTCCAGTTTCCCGCCATTTATACTAATCAGGTATTTTCCCGGCGCGGTGGTCGGATAAAAATTTTCATATATCCTGCATGATTCTGGCATTTAATCTTAAATTGCCTGAGTCATGCAGGTGTTTCCATAGATCCCCGCATACCAGATTCTCCGGAACATTGCCTGCAGTGATCGCTGAACCCTTAAGCAATCCATCATCACATAGGTGAAGAATATGCTAACTTTATAGTGAGCTATTGTTTGGTATGCAGTAAGCTGTTCTTACATAGCTGTGTGCATAGCATAAAAGGTGAAGTTTTAAAGGTTAAAATTTTGGACGCTTGAATAAGGAACTTATTATAAATGCGGCTCCCACAGGGGTGGAAATTGCGTTACTGGAAGATAAAAAGTTAGTAGAACTGCACCACGAAAGCGGTAATCCTAACTTCGCAGTAGGCGATTTATACCTGGGTAAAGTAAAAAAGCTGATACCCGGCTTAAATGCTGCATTTGTGGACGTAGGCTTCGAGAAGGATGCCTTTTTACATTATACGGATCTCAGCCCCTATATCCGTTCTATTCTTAAATTTACTGCAACTGCCCTCAGCGATAAAACCCCTGAAGGATTTGATTTCACTAAGTTTAAAAATGAACCGGAAATAGTTAAGACCGGTAAAATTACAGACGTACTGGGCGGTAAACCCAATATCCTCGTACAGATTCTGAAAGAACCCATTTCCTCCAAAGGCCCACGCCTGAGCTGCGAAATCTCTCTTCCCGGAAGATTCATCGTGTTAACACCCTTTAACGATATTGTTGCCGTTTCCAAAAAAATCCATTCTTCCGAAGAAAGAAAAAGACTGCAGAAAATCGTGGAAGCGATCAAACCGCCTAACTTCGGTGTGATCGTTAGAACCGCTGCGGAAGGAAAGAAAACTGCAGAACTGCACGAAGACCTGACCACCCTCGTTCAAACCTGGAAAAATATCCAGTCCAACCTGAACGGTGCCCAGGCCCCGCAGAAAATACTGAGTGAACAAACAAAAACCACCAGTATCCTCCGCGATCTGCTCAATGAAAGTTTTAACCGGATCGTGATCAACGATAAAAATATCTACACGGATACCAAAACTTATATCCAGAAGATCGCACCGGAAAAGCAGGATATCGTTAACTACTATAACAACGGCTCTCCTATCTTCGATAACTTCGGCATCACCCGCCAGGTAAAGGCTTCCTTCGGGAAAACCGTCAACCTCGACAGCGGCGTCTACCTCATTATCGAAGCTACTGAAGCATTACATGTCATAGACGTCAACAGTGGCTATAAAAGCTCCAGCAACAACCAGGAACAGAATGCTCTCGCCTCCAACCTGGAAGCTGCCGCAGAAATAGCCCGCCAGCTGCGCTTGCGCGATCTCGGCGGTATCATCATCATCGATTTTATCGATATGAAACTGCCGGAAAACAAAAAGACCGTATTTGAAGCCATGGAGAAATTCATGTCACAGGACAGGGCCAAACATACCATCCTGCCCATCTCCAAATTCGGCCTGATGCAGATCACCCGCCAGCGCGTAAAACCGGAAATCACCATCTCAGTAGCCGAAGATTGTCCTACCTGCAAAGGAACCGGCAAAATCGGAGCATCCATGCTTATACTGGAAGATATCGAGAAAAATCTGCAGTACCTCCTGAACCACCAACATAAAGGTCTTACCATCCGGATACACCCAATCATGCACGCGTATCTGACCAAAGGTTTCCTGACATCCAAACAATGGAAATGGTACTTCCAATACAAAAAATGGATCAAACTCAAAGCTGACTCCAACTATCATCTTACTGAATATCGTTTCTTCGACGCTAATGATGAAGAGATTAAATTATAATTAAGTATCTGTGGGCAGATACACCACGAATCAACTTCGTCCGTGATCTCCCACAGGTCCTTATCTCCCCCCAAAACATGTATCTCCCATAATTCTATATATTTCATACATTTATGCGGTAAAACAGTGCAGATCCCATACTGTTTGCCCGTCATGTTTTGTTCAGTTATCTAATCACATCCATTACACTTATGACCGTACGTTTTTACACCGCCATCTCTTTATTAACCCTGATTATTTTTGCCGCCTGCCAGCAAAACGGAGGCTTGCGTAAGAAGCTGAGAATAAGAGATACTACGCATTACACTAAAGAAGAGTATATCGAAGCATCTCTGGACAGTAACATCCTGAATAAATTTCTTGCCTCCAATACCACCTATGATGCGTATGATGGCTACATCCGTAATTTCTATCAGAAGCGGGACTATCACTACGCCTGGATCAATAAGGATTCCCTGACAGAACAGGCCGCCAACTTCATCAACATGATGAAAAACGATGCTGCCGACGGCATCAAAGACAGCAGCCTGCTGAACCCTGAACTACAACGGATCACCGATTCACTTCTCGTAGGAGAAGCTGGTCTGAAAATCAGTGATACCGCCCGCTCAAGGATTGAAATATTGCTGACAGCACAGTTCTTTGCCTATGGCAACAAAGTATGGGGTGGCTTCACCGCAGATTCTGCAAAAGACCTGGAATGGTTTATACCCCGCAAAAAAATTGATATGGAGAGTCTGCTGGACTCTGTCGTGCGCAAAAAATCTAACGCTTTCGAAGAAGATGAGCCGGTAAACAGGCAGTATAAACTGCTGCGCAACGCGCTGAAAAAACTGGCCAGCCTCGAAGCCTCCGCCAAATGGGACTCTATCCACATCGCAAAAAATACCTTCAAAAAAGGTGATTCTGCCCATGTCATCGCTACCATCAAAGGAAGACTGGAAGCACTGGGTGACCTTACTGTAAAAGATAGCAGCCAGCGCTTTACACCTGAACTGGACAGCGCTGTCAGATCATTCCAGGAACGCATGGGCCTGAAAGTAGATGGTATCATCAAACAATCTACCGTAGATGCCCTCAATACACCACTGCAACAGCGTATCCGCCAGATACTGGTGAATATGGAACGTTCCCGGTGGGTACCGCTGGAACCTACTACTGACTATATCCTGGTAAACATCCCGGCCTTTACAATGTATGTGTATGACAAAGGAAAACTGGACTGGAGCTGTAATGTAGTGGTAGGAAAACCCGGCGCCAACTCTGTAATATTCAGCAAAGAGCTGCGTTATGTTGTGTTTAGTCCGTATT
The DNA here is from genome assembly GCF_003308995.1 of Chitinophaga flava. Taxonomy (NCBI): domain Bacteria; kingdom Pseudomonadati; phylum Bacteroidota; class Chitinophagia; order Chitinophagales; family Chitinophagaceae; genus Chitinophaga; species Chitinophaga flava. Next base: position 3,551,509 of record NZ_QFFJ01000001.1, read on the forward strand.
GGAACGTGCCTCCTGGTATCCTGGCAAAAGAAGTGCTGCCGGGCCTTAAACGCAGTGGAGCGGGCTATCTGGCTCGTCAGAATATGGAAATTGTTGGTTCCAGTGGTAAGGTGATTCCTCCCGGCTCCATCAACTTCAGTAAATATTCCGGTGGTAACTTCCCTTATATTGTAAGACAGCGCCCCGGTGGGAAAAACTCATTGGGTAAAGTAAAATTCCTGTTCCCGAACGAATATAATATCTACCTGCATGATACACCGGCCCGTTATCTTTTCGGGGAAAACAAACGTTCTTTCAGTCACGGTTGTATCAGAATAGCAGAACCTAAACACCTGGCCGAATGGCTGTTGCGCAGCGATTCTTCCTGGACAGACCAGAAGATCGACGACGCCCTGAACGCAGGCAAGGAAAAATTTGTAACGATAAAAGATAAGGTGCCTGTATTCATCGTGTATTTCACCTCCTTCGTGGATAGCAAAGGAAGACTGAATTTCCGCGACGACGTGTATGGTCACGATGCGAGACTGGCAACGACATTATTCAGCAAACCATAACTGTGATTAGTATGATGAAAACTGATTCTTCTGATGCCTTATCAGGAGAATCAGTTTTCATCATATCAATTAATAAACAGCTATTACAGAGATCTCCACATTCACTCCTCTCGGTAAAGCGGCCACCTGCACGGTTTCGCGGGCAGGGTAGTTGCCACTGAAATAACTTCCGTATACTTCATTTACTTTAGGGAAATCATTCATGTCGGTGAGGAAGATAGTCGCTTTCACTACCGCATCGAAGGACAGGCCGGCTTCTTTCAGGATAGCCTGCAGGTTTTTCATGACCAGATGGGCTTCATCCACGATGCCTGATTTTACCAGTTCTCCGGTAGCAGGGTCCAGCGGTACCTGGCCGGACACATAGAGGGTATTACCAGCTTTTACAGCCTGGTTATAAGGCCCGATAGGAGCGGGCGCCTGATTGGTATTGATGATTTGCTTTTCCATAAAACGAAAATAAGGAATTCGCTATTAGTGTCCCAGGGCTGAAGCCCTGGGCTATGATAGATAGGATAAGACGGGGGGTGGAACATCGCTAGGAGAATTTTATTGGAGATTTTGTAAGGAAGAAGGCTTGGGAATATTTTCTGAAGAATTTCTATCCGGGAGTTTCAGTAAATGAGTTATTGAACCTGTAAGGTTATCTTTTTTTATGCAAACAGCTGTACAACAATTTTAGCCCAGGGCTTCAGCCCTGGGGAAAAGGATTTTTTCTTAGGTTTGCTGAAATTTAACGCATGAATATCCTCGTAATAGCAGATGCACAGCGGTATGACGAGTTGAGGCAAAGGGATTTTTCCAGGCATCAGGTACAATGGAAGACCAATCTGGAGGATGTTTTGTCGGTGAAGGCGTTTGATCTGGTGATAGATCTCCTTTTTGATGACCGGCCTGAGCATGCAGCGGTGTACGCCAAAAATCCTGGTGTGCCGGTGTTGGCGGGTATGGTAAAGACTTCTTTATCGGAGGTGATGAATCAATATGCATTTGAGCAGGGCTTCAATATAATGGGCTGTAATTTTCTGCCGGGATTTATCAGTTTACCGATGCTGGAGGTAACGTTGATGGATGATGGTCAGCAGCAGGTGCTGGATGACATCATGTATCAGCTCAACTGGGAATGCACGCTGGTAGCGGATACTACGGGGATGGTGACACCAAGGGTGGTATGTATGATCATCAATGAGGCTTATCTGACGGCGGAGGAGGGTACTGCTTCCCGCGAGGATATTGATACCTCTATGCGGTTGGGCACCAATTATCCGTTCGGACCTTTTGAGTGGTGTGAGCGAATAGGTGTAAAACATGTGTATGAGGTGCTGAAGGCAGTGCATGATGTTACCGGTGATGACCGGTATGAGGTGGCAGCCTTACTACAAACAGAATACGAGGCGATATAACAATATTATGGCATTAATACTTAGCATAGATACAGCTACAACGACAGGTTCGGTTAGTCTTGCCCGTGATGGGAAAACATTGCAGACATTAGTTAATGAGCAGCAGCAGGACCATGCAGCAGCTATTGTACTGTATGTGCAGCAGATTTTCCGTGAGCAGGGTGTTACAGCCGACGACCTGGATGCGATTGCAGTGAGTGCCGGTCCGGGTTCGTATACGGGTCTGCGTGTGGGAGTAGCTACTGCCAAAGGGTTGTGTTATGCCTGGAATAAGCCGCTGCTGGCTGTTTCCACGCTGCAGATGATGGCGCAGGGCGCCCTGGATGCAGTGAAAGATACGGCAGCCTGGTATTGTCCTATGCTGGATGCACGCCGGCAGGAAGTATTTACTGCTATTTATGATGCTTCTTTGCAGCCTGTTATGGAGCCGCAGGCACTGGTGCTGGAGCCGAATTCCTTTGACGCCTGGCTGGCACAAAAAAAGATTTACTTTTTTGGTAACGGTAGCCCGAAATGGGCCACCATGTTGCCTTCCATCGATAATGCCGAGTTTATCCCCTATGAAATGAGTGCCGTAGATATGGCACCGCTCGCTGAACAGTTATTCCATCAAAAATCCTTCGCAGATCTGGCGTATTTCAGTCCTTTTTACCTCAAAGGCTTCTATTTTCCCCAAAAACACTAACACGTTCGTTTTATTTGTCATAGAAATGTCAAATTACATCTAATTTGCACATATCTCCAGGTTATATATGATAAAATAAGGTATGGAAATTTTTTTTATTGTGATAGATATTATATTTTTGTATAAATCGATAACCGCATTTGTTGTCTAACTGTTTTGCGATTACTGTCCGTTGATCCCTTTCATTTCATCATTTTTTAAAAACTATTATGCGATGGAAAAAACATTATTAACTACCTCTTCTAATACTCTTATTATTTCTAGAGGTAACAATGAAAAAGACCAGATCAAATTGGATTACATTGCCGTAAAAAAGGCCGCTATGGTTTTGCGTGCTATCAACCATAAGTTGCGCCAGCAGATGATCAAACTGCTGGAGGATCATAAAAAAATGACTGTGACAGAGATATATGTGAAATTGCGTCTGGAACAATCGGTAGCATCGCAGCATCTGGCTATATTAAGGCGGGCTGGTATTGTAATTACAGAAAGAGATGGTAAGTTTATCCACTACACCATCAACAAACAGCGTATTGCTGAGGTGGCTAAATTTGTGGAAGAACTTGTTGGTTAATTGAATTTAACCATTTAAAATACGGAATTGAATTATTAAAAAAAGTAGCCGCAAGGCTACTTTTTTATTTTCATATAGATTTTATCCATAGGTGCGCGGGGTGATTTATTTGTAAATTTGTGAAAATCAAAAAACCAATGTTCGTTAAACAATTATACACCAACTGCCTGTCAGAAGCCGCCTATTTTATAGAATCGGGAGGAGTGGCCGTAGTGATAGACCCGCTAAGGGATATTGACGTATACGTAGACCTCGCCCGGGAGCGCAATGCAACGATTAAATATATTTTTGAGACCCATTTCCACGCAGATTTTGTGTCGGGCCACCTCGAACTGGCCAAAGCTACCGGCGCAAAGATTGTATTCGGACCAAATGCAGAAACCGGTTTTGATGCCTATGTAGCCAAAGACAACGAAGAATTTGCCATCGGTGACGTTACCATCAAAGTATTACACACACCCGGTCATACACTGGAATCTACCTGCTACCTGCTGATCGATGAAAACAAAGCACCTTATGCTGTGTTCACCGGCGATACTTTATTTGTGGGAGATGTAGGCCGTCCGGACCTGTTCAGCGGCAATCTCACCAAAGAAGAGCTGGCAGCTTATCTGTTTGATTCACTCAACAACAGAATCAAAACACTGCCGGATAATGTAATCGTGTATCCTGCACATGGTCCTGGTTCTGCCTGTGGTAAAAACCTGGGTCCGAACACCTACAGCACCATCGGTGAGGAAAAAAATACAAACTACGCCTTACTGGCTACCGATAAAGCACAATTTATCAATGAAGTAACCAGCGGTCTTACTACCCCGCCTTCTTACTTCCCGATCAATGCAAAAATCAATAAAGAAGGTTACGACGCCCTGCAGGCTGTAATGGCTAAGGCTATGCAACCACTCACACCTGCTGCTTTTAAAGCAAAAGGTGATGCTGGTGTACTGATCCTGGACACTCGTCCTGCTACCGAATTCGGCGACGGTTTTGTACCTGGCTCCATCAGCATCGGACTGGAAGGCCGTTTCGCAGAATGGGCCGGTAGTCTGTTGCCTTTCGATCAGGAAATCATCCTGGTGACCACACCCGGCAAGGAAGAAGAAACCGTAGTGAGAATGGCTCGTGTAGGCTTCGAAAACGTGAACGGCTACCTGGAAGGTGGTTATCCTGCCTGGGAAGCTTCCGGCCAAGAAAAAGATATGATCATCACCGTTGAAGCAGACGAGCTGGCCATGGATATGCCACACGACGAAAACCTGGTAGTGGTGGATGTCCGTAAACCGGCTGAATATGCCAACGGTCACGTTAAAGGCGCTACCAACCTGTCTCTCGGCGATATGATGGATCCACTCAACCTGGCAGACCTGGACGAACACCTGAATCTGTATGTACATTGCCAGGGCGGCTACCGTAGTATCATCGCCTGCTCTATCCTCAAAAGGGAAGGCATTCACAACCTGCGCAATGTAGATGGTGGTTTCGCTAAAATGAAAGATGAAAAAGGCCTGGAAATAGTACAGGAAAAAAATGTACTGAACTAATCCATTAGTCATAAAATTATATAGCCATCAGCGTTAGAAATGCTGATGGCTATTTTTATTATAATGAAAAATATTATATATATACCGCTGCGGTCTGATTTCCCCCAAATCCTTTATTAGTGCTGTTTTCTCTACAATGTCCTTTTTCCGTTTATGAGGAAATACGTTTCTGTTGGATTGATTAACAATAAGTTAAGCAAGAAAAAATTTTCTATTAGCATGTTATTTGTTATCTTCTGGGAACTAAAATATGTAACCATGAATAGAAAATCCTTAACACTCGCCCTTTTAATGTTGATGGGCGTATTCTTCTTTGCGTGTAAACCTTCAGACTCCAAGATCCAAAAGGCGGTTAATGAAAAGCTGAGTACTATTCCAGGCATTACTGCGGAAGTGAAAGGTGGCGTAGTGACCCTCAGCGGTGAAGTAACCGATGATGCCGCCAAAGCCGCTGCTGAAGAAGCATTAAAAGGTGTTTCCGGCGTAAAAACAGTTACCAACAACATCATGGTGAAAGCAGCTGAACCTGCTCCGGCAGCACCTGTGACCATCAACCCCGACGATGTGTTAAAGAAAACCCTTGATTCTGCTTATGCGGCAGCCGGATTCTCCACTGTAACCGTTGCTGTTGCCAATGGTGAAGTAACGTTGAGTGGCGAAGCCAAAAAGAGCGACCTGCGCAAAATCATACAGACAGCACAGGAATCAAAACCCAAGAAGGTTAACAACAGCCTTAAATTGAAATAACCCTTTAAAAATTATTGTCATGAGCTTACAGGATAAATACCAGGAATTGATCAGCCAGGCCAATAGTGCCGGCGTCAACAATTTACAGGTTAGAGAGCAGGATAATGTACTGTATATCGATGGGGAAGCCACTGCTGAAGTGAAAGACCAACTGTGGAGCACCTACGAAAAACTGGACCCGGAAATGCGCTCTGCTGATGTAGTGATGAACATCGCTGTAACTGGTGGTGGCGGTGGAGAGCAGGTGTATGAAGTAAAATCCGGTGATAACCTGAGTAAGATAGCTAAGAACTATCCCGGTGTGTCATGGCAGGATATTTATCAGGCTAATAAAGATCAGATCAAAGATCCTAATGTGATCTATCCCGGACAGAAACTGAAAATTCCAGGATAAGCTTACAGGTTATTATAACGAAAAAGGCCGGAGCATCATGCTCCGGCCTTTTTCGTTATAAATGTTATATTACTGTCTGGTGGCCAGGATAGGTATGTTTCCATCTTCTGTGGCTCCATACCCAAACTTCAGGTTGCTCGTGAATATTTTTTTCCAGGAAACGAACGAATGTTTCAGTGATCTTGCCAACGGGCTCCTGTTGCGGATCTTCAAACATCAATTGAAGCTTTGCATGATAATAGCCGCGTTTGGTTTTCCGGATGTCCACAAAAACAACGGGGATATCATTTCTTCTGGCGGCCATTTCAGGGCCCTTATAGAAGGGTGTCATTTTATTGAGGAAAGGGTACCAGAGGCAGCTGCGTGGATTGCCCGGGTTCTGATCGGCAACCAGGGCAATGAGATACTGTTTTTCCATCCAGGGCCTCATGCTGTTGGCCATATCGTTGGCCGGTATGAGGATGGTGCCAAACTTTTCGCGGAAGTGCCGGAACATACGATCGGCGGGCTTGCTGCTGAGTGGCATGTACACTACCAGAAAAGGAAATTGTACACCCTGCATACAGAACAGGTTGGCCCATTCCCAGTTGAAATTATGACCCAGGTGAAGCTGACAGCTTTTGCCTTCTGCATAGAGCTTATGTAAAACAGAGAGGTCGCAGGTGAAGCGTTCCTGTAGCTGTTGTTTGCTCATGGTCAGCAGCTTGATGGTTTCCACCATCATATCAGTCAGATTACGATAATATTTTTTAGCTAGCCTGCGGATCTCTTCCGGTGATTTTTCCGGGAAAGCCTGCTTCATGTTCTCCAGCACTACCTTTTTACGATAACCGAATACATGATACACCAGCACATACAGAATGTCGCTGATGAGATAAAGTACCGGGAACGGCAATATAGAAAGGCTGTAGCAAAAACCAAGCAGTAGATAATACATGTTCCTCTAATATTGAATACCTCACAAAGGTAATGAAAACCAATGGTTTGGCTTACAAGACAATGTTTTGCACCAGTTCGGATTTGAGCGGATAGTCGGTATTGAAATGGAGGCCTCTGCTTTCTTTGCGGAAGGATGCCCCTTTTACAATCAGATAGCCGGCAGTGATCAGGTTGCGCAGTTCACACAACTGAGGAGACACTTCCGTTTTCTGGTACAGGGCTTCTGTTTCTTCATGTAATATATCAAGGCGGCGCATTGCGCGTTCGAGACGTTCGTTGGTTCTTACGATGCCTACATAATCGCTCATGATCTGTTTCAACTCCTTTAGACTTTGGGTGATGAGGATCATTTCGCGGGGGGCGTTAGTGCCACGGGCGTCCCAGTCGGGTACGTTTTCCTTGAATTCGAGGCTGTCTATTTTGCTGGTGGCGTCCATAAAACAGCGATGGGCAAATACCATGGCTTCCAGCAGTGAGTTGGAGGCGAGGCGGTTGGCGCCATGCAGGCCGGTGCTGGCACATTCGCCGCAGGCATACAGATTACGGATGGAGGTAAGGCCCCATTCGTTGGTTTTGATGCCACCGCAACTGTAGTGGGCTGCTGGTGCTACCGGTATCATCTGGTGTTGTACATCGATGCCGGCAGCTATACAGGTTTCGTAAATATTGGGGAAGTGATGGATAAACTTGTCGATGTCCATATGCCGGCAGTCGAGGTATACGTACTCAGTACCGGTGATTTTCATCTCGCTGTCGATAGCGCGGGCCACGATATCGCGTGGGGCCAGTGACAGACGGGGATCGTATTTATGCATGAAGTCTTCTTCATGGATATTGCGGAGGATACCGCCGTCACCACGTACAGCTTCGGTGATCAGGAAAGATGGGTTGACACCGGGCTGATACAGGGCTGTAGGGTGAAACTGGATGAACTCCATATTCTCGATACGGCCTTTTGCACGGTAAACCATGGCTACACCATCGCCCGTAGCGATAGTAGGGTTGGTGGTGCTGCGGTATACCTGTCCGTTGCCGCCGGTGGCCAGCAGCGTTACTTTAGACAGTATCTTTTCAATTTTTTTGTTGGTCAGGTTGAGGACGTACACTCCGTAACATTCGATATCCGGGGTAGCCTTGGTGACCAGGTAGCCCAGATGGTGCTGGGTGATGAGGTCTACCACAAAACAATGTGTGACCAGCTGTATATTGGGCCTGCGATGTATCGCTTCCAGCAATGCCCGCTCTATCTCTTTGCCGGTAACGTCCTTGTGATGGATGACCCTGAAAACGGAATGCCCGCCTTCTCTGCCCAGTGAAAAGTCGCCATCCGGATTTTTGTCGAAGTTGGCGCCCCATTCGATGATCTCACTGACCCTTTCCGGTCCTTCCGTTACCACCATTTCCACTATGCGCTCATTACAAAGGCCATCACCTGCGATCAGCGTATCTTCTATATGTTTCTCAAAGCTGTCATTCTCGAGATCATTCACCACAGCCACGCCTCCCTGGGCGTACTTGGTGTTGGTCTCATCCTCACGGCTTTTGGTAATGATGGTAATCTTTTTGTCGGGGTATTGCTGCGATACTTTGAGAGCATAGGTTAAGCCCGCAATCCCGGAACCGATGACAAGAAAATCTGTTTGCTGCATAGAAAACAAAAATACCCCTTTTTGAACATTGATTTTTATGATTTTTGACCACTAATGCATTTGATCTTCCGGATGGCCATGATATGGGTAGAATGACGGGAAAACTGGAGCTGTTTTTTAAAAAGCAACCTCAATTTAGACTCAACTTTTATCTCCATAATACTTCACAGACCCATGTACCAACCCAGCTTGTGCCAGGCCGTAAGTGAGCATCACCAGTATACCGCCGGCCGACATGGGATGGTAGAACTTGCCCAGCGCAATCAGAGAATCGGAAAGCAAGAACAGAATGGCCCCGATAAGGCAATACCAGGCTGCAGGCTGGTAACGGTAGTGGAAGGCATGTATGACACTCTGTACCGTAATGGATATGACCAGCGAATATATGATGACCGGAATAGCCAGATTGCCCAGGTAAGGCATCAGAAAAAGAATAAAGCCAATGATGATAGCTGCATTCAGGAATACAAGGGGGTATTTGCAATAGGGGACAGGCGGATTGGAATACCGGATGGTGAGAAAGAAGGTGATATAAAACAAGTGTCCTACCAGAAAACTGCCCAATCCGGGAAGAAACAGATTATCAAACATCAGTAACACATCTCCCAGAAAACAGGAAAAAAGGGCTCCATACATCCACATCCGCTGCTTGCCCGGCACATCTGCTGCTGACGACATGAAATACGCTGCCAGTAAAGGTACCAGCAAGGGTTTGGTAGCATAACGGAAAGCGTCCATGTTAAGGCCGATCAGTACGAGATCGGCAAATAGGGTAATGAAGTAGAGGACTAGCCATCTGGATGTTATCATGAGGACCTGTAATTGTTACTACAATATAACGAATCTTTCAGGACCCCGATCAGGTATTGAGTAAAATGAGAAACGTAGATCCATTACCGTTATTGCCAGGACTAAGCACTTTCAGCTGACCGCCATGCATCTGGATAATCTGCTGTGACAAACTGAGGCCAATCCCTGAGCCGGTTTTTTTGGTGGTGAAGAAGGGAATAAAAATTTTGTTCATGGCTTCGGTGTCAATACCAGGGCCGTTATCGGTGATTTCAATACAGATCTGTTGTACGTTGTTGAGGTATACCTTTATCTGTATGCTGGCATTGGATGTCTGTTCCAGCGCGTCCATGGCGTTTTTGACCAGATTGATGAGCACCATCTGCAACTGAGATATATCTGCATGGATCTCTACATTTTCAGCATCTACCTCCAGCAGGAAGCGGATGTTGGCCTGTTTCATATCGGCTTGAAAAAGGCTGCTTACGGTAGCTACCAGCGATTTGATATTTACCCGGGTGAACTGTGGTTGCGGCAGTGTGGTATAATCCCGGTAGGCATTTACAAAGTTCATAATGCCTTTACTCCGGCTTTCTACTGTCAGCAGGGCTTCCTGGAGGTCGGCGATGCCTTCGTGGCTGCCGGAAGTGGGGGCAATATCGAGATCTACAATTTCTTTCATAGTGCCAATGAGCGACACAATGGGGGTTACAGAGTTCATGATCTCATGACGTAATATTTTGGTGAGGTTCTGCCAGGCTTCCAGTTCTTTTTTCTGTAGTTCCGAATGGATGTTTTGAATGGAGATCAATTTGATCAGGCGGCCTTGCAGCCTTACAGTGGCGGCATGTATGGACAGTTGCTGGCCTTGTGTGGTGGCATACAGCGTTTTATTACCGGATGACAGCTCCCTTAGTAGTTCAGCAAGGCCGGGATGCATGGATTTCAGTTCTGAGATATTACGCAGCCGGTAGATGCCCATGAGCCGGAAGGCAGCGGGGTTGATCAGTTCGATGTGGCCTTCGCTGTCGAAGGAAAATACGCCGATGCTGATATGCTGGATAATGGTGTCGATGTATTTGAGATTGGCTTCTTTCTCTGCTCTTGTTTGCCGGAAGGCTTCCAGTACTTCATTGAACTGGTGGTTGAGCATACGGAAACTTTTCCCCAGCTTGTTATCGCCGCTGAAGCGGATGGAGAAATCTTCATAACGGATAGACTCCAGAAACAGTGTGAGTTTACGGTTGATGCGGTTGAGGTAATGATAGATGCCGTACATCTGCAGCACTACCAGCGGAAACAGCAGCAGGGATAAGGGCGTCATGCCATGCATGTACAGCCATGTGGAGGTGGCCAGTGTAAAGGTAAGCAACAGTACCCGCAGGCTGATATTGACGCTGAAACGGTTCATGATGGAATTTAACTTACCGGGGTGGTATTCCCCGGTAAGCAGGATGACTAAATATTGTATTTCTCGAGTCTTCTGTAGAGAGCGGCTCTACTGAGGCCCAGTTCTTTGGCGGCTTCGGTGATATTGCCATTACATTTTTTCATCGCCTGGGCAATGATGTTGCGTTCCATTTCTTCCAGGTTGTAACCCGTATCCATTTGCTGGTCCTGGGTATTGCTGCTTTTAACGAATACGTCTTTGGCCTGCAGTGTTTTGCTCTGGGAGAGGATGACGGCTCTTTCCATGGCATGTTGCAGTTCGCGGATATTACCGGGCCACTCATATTTTTCCAGTTGTTGTATGAGTGATTCATGCATGCTGTTAACCGGGCGTTTATATTTTTCGCGGTAGAGCTGCAGGAAATGTTCGGCGAGGGGAACGATGTCTTCCTTGCGTTCGCGCAGGGGAGGCAGATGTATTTCGATGGTATTGATGCGGTAGAGCAGGTCCTGACGAAACAGATGCTGGGCGGCCTGTTGCTGTATGTTGCGGTTGGTAGCGCAGATTAGTCTAACGTCAATGGGTATATTTTTATTGGAGCCCACTTTGGTAACAGATCTGTTTTGCAATACCGTCAGCAGTTTGGCCTGAAAGGGGATGGTGATGTTTCCGATTTCATCGAGGAAGATGGTGCCGCCGGCGGCTTCTTCGAAGCGTCCGGCTCTGTCTTCGCGGGCATCGGTGAAGGCACCTTTTACGTGGCCGAAAAGCTCGCTTTCGAAAAGTGTTTCACTGATGGCGCCGAGGTCTACGCTGACAAACGATTTTTTGTTGCGGAGGGAGAGCTGATGAATATGCCGGGCCAGCATGTCTTTACCGGTACCATTTTCACCAAGTATGAGCACATTGGCGTCTGTAGCCGCTACGCGTGATACGGTGTCGAATACCGCCTGCATGGCAGGGCTGCTGCCTACTATGAGGTTGCCGGTATTGACAACGGCGGCAGGCTTGTCTTGCCGGGCTGCCCGTTTATTGTATGCCGACTGGATAGTGGCCAGCAGCTTTTCGTTTTCCCAGGGCTTGAGCACAAAATCCACGGCGCCGGACTTAATGGCTCTTACAGCCATCTCTACGTCGCCATAGGCGGTAAACAGCACTACAGCAGTGTCGGGCTTGATATCGAGGATACGGTCCAGCCATTCGAAGCCTTCTTTTCCGCTGCTGAGGTCACGGGTGAAGTTCATATCCAGCAGGATCACGTCGTAATCAAAGTTGGAAACGAGGTAAGGTATCTTCTGCGGATTTTTCTCAAAATCCACCTGCTCAAAATGTCTCTTCAACAGTAGACGTGCAGCACGCAATACATCTACATCATCGTCTACTATCAGGATTTTTCCGGGTTGCATTGTGGTCATGGGCAAATAGTGAATGGGTAACAATATTACAGAAAGATTTTTTTACATCAGCAGCTAATTTCAGCGCCTTTTTCAAAGTGTCCGTTTGTGAACACCGGTTGTCCGCCATAGGACATTTTTAAAAGTGGAAATGCTTGGAAAACATTGATGGTAAAGGGTTTTTGGCTTTGGCATATGGATTGACTTTCTTTGGTCACAAACTTTTCCTAAATAACATGGATAGAAAAATTGAAAAGAAGTTCTGGAATAAAAAACGCATCCTGATGATTGGTGGTGGTGGACTGATTGCATTGTTGCTGTTGTATACACTGATCTTTGCCGACCACCGCGCTACCCTCAATGTAGAAAAGGATAAGATCACCATCTCTGAAGTGAAAAAAGGCACTTTCGATGTATATATCGCTGTAACCGCAGTGGTAATGCCACTGAAGACCATCCGCCTCGACGCCATTGAAGGAGGCTATGTAAGCCGTAAATACCTGGAAGGCGGCAGCATGGTGAAAGAAGGGGATTCTATCCTCAAACTGGACAACCAGCACATGATGATGGAGTTTGTAAATCATGAGACAGAGATATACCGTTTACGTAATGAGCTGCAGAATACACGCTTGTCCATCCGTCAGCAGGACTTTACTATGCAGCAGAGTCTTTCCGAACTGACTGCCAGGATTGATGCAGCTCAGGACCTGTATGACCGTAATAAACAACTGGTTGACGAAAAGATCGTTGCCCGTCAGGAGTTCAACAAAAACAAGATAGAACTGGAAGGACTGAAAAGGCAGCGCGATATTATGTCGCAGTCCCAGTCTTATCAACGCGAGAATGCCAAACAACAGATCTCTCAGCTGGAAGGTACATTGTCACGTACCCAGCGCAACCTGGAGCTGATGAAACAAAACCTCAACAGCCTGATTGTCAGGGCCCCTGTTTCCGGACAGCTGTCTTCCATCGATGTGGAAGTAGGCTCCAGCATCACTGCAGGCCAGAACATAGGCCAGATTGACGATCTGAATGGTTTTAAGCTGCGTGCCGATATCGATGAACACTACGTATCACAGGTGTTCGCCGGTTTGAAAGCCACCTTTGAGTTTGATGGTAAAACCTATGAGATGGTGGTGACCAAAGTATATCCTGAAGTTAAAAGCGGTCGTTTCCAGGCTGATATGAATTTTGAAAAAACAACACCTGAAGGCATCCGCCGTGGACAATCTTCTCCTATCCGACTGGTACTGGGTAAGTCTGCAGAAGCGATCCTGCTGCCTCTGGGAGGCTTCTTTTCCGACACTGGTGGTAACTGGGTGTACGTGGTAGATAAAAGCGGGAAACGTGCCTTAAAACGTAATATCTCACTGGGTAGAAAAAATCCTTTGTATTTTGAAGTACTGGAAGGATTACAGCCAGGCGACCAGGTAATCACGTCTTCTTATGAGAATTTTGGTAACAAGGATGTGCTGGCATTTTAAGATTCATCCATTTTTTTATATACTGCTATTGTAAAACTATCATTCATTTAGACAATCAAAACATATGATACGCACCGTTAACTTACAGAAGTTATTTACAACAGAAGAAGTGGAAACAACCGCCCTCAATGGCATTAACATGGAAGTGCAGGATGGTGAGTTTGTAGCGATCATGGGGCCATCCGGTTGTGGTAAGTCAACCCTGCTGAACATCATTGGTTTACTGGACAATCCCAGCGACGGTGAGTATCATTTCTGGGGCAAGGAAGTCGCCAGGATGAGCGAGCGCCAGCGCGCGCAACTGCGTAAAGGATCTATCGGCTTCGTATTCCAGAGCTTTAACCTGATCGATGAGCTGACCGTTTATGAAAACGTGGAGCTGCCATTATTATATCTGAAAGTAGCTCCGGCTGAAAGAAAACAAAAAGTGGAAGAAGTGCTGGAACGTATGAATATCATGCACCGCCGTAACCACTTCCCACAACAGCTTTCCGGTGGTCAGCAACAACGTGTGGCCATCGCCCGCGCCGTAGTAGCCAAACCCAATCTGATCCTGGCGGATGAACCTACCGGTAACCTGGACTCCACCAACGGAGAAGAGGTAATGAAACTGTTGCAGGAACTCAATAATGCCGGCACCACCCTGATCATGGTTACCCACTCTCCCTACGATGCCGGGTTTGCTCACCGTATCATCAATCTCTTTGACGGACGGGTAGTGACAGAAAATATCAAGGAACAGTTCCATGTGTGATTTTATTCCGCCATTCTAAAACCACTCTGCTATGTTCCGGAATTACTTCAAAATATCTATCCGTCATTTACAGCGTCATAAATTTATCACTGCCATCAACGTTTGTGGGTTGGCAGTGGGAATGGCCTGTTGTATACTGATAGTGCTGTATGTACGGGATGAACTGAGCTTTGACCGTTTTCACACCAAGGCAGATAATATCTATCGTATTACGACCATCGAAAATACACAGGCCACCGGAGTAACAGCCTATGGAGCAGCTACCCAGTTTCCTATTGCGCCTAACCTCAAAAAAGAAGTCAGTGGTATCAAAGAAGCGGTAAGGGTTTTTGTTCCGGGCACAACTTTATTTACTGCCGGAGATAAAAAGATGCTGGAAACAGAGAGTTGTTTTGCGGATGCTGCTTTTTTCCAGATGTTTGATTTTCCCTTGCTTGAAGGAGATCCCGCCACTGTACTGAAAGAGCCTTATACAGTAGTTCTCTCTGTCAGTGCAGCAAAAAAATATTTCGGCAACGGATCACCGATAGGGAAGCTTCTGAAAGTGGGTAACGGTTATAGCTGCACCGTTACCGGTGTAGTGAAGGATATGCCCCATAATACCGACCTCCGGATGAACGTGATCATGTCTTTTGCTACGATGACGAGGGAGAATACCGAGTTTGAGAAACTATGGTACATGTTCAGTAATAATGTGACGTATGTGCAACTGACCGATGGTACCAATCCCCAAAAGATTGTTCCCCAGTTAAGAGATTTTGTAAAACTGCATATTGATCCGATTGTCAAAAGGCATGGAATAAAGTTTGAGTTGGATTTGCAGCCGCTTCACAATGCCCATCTCCATCCGGATGGCGACAAAGGTGGTGTGGATAATTCCCCCTTAATCTGGTTATATATAGCTATCGCTGCGTTTATCATACTCATTGCCTGTATAAATTTCATGAACCTTACTACCGCCAGAGCTCATGAAAGAGCCAGGGAGGTAGGGTTGCGCAAAGTGCTGGGTGCACAAAGGAAAAGCCTCGTTTTCCAGTTTCTGACCGAATCGCTGGTGATCAGTGTGCTGTCGCTGATACTGGCGGTGGTGTTGGCCTTCTCCTTACTGCCGCTATTCAACCGGATCACCGGAAAGGAATTGAATTTACTGGCTTCGGGAGATGCTTTCCTGTATGGCGGATTATTGTTGCTGGTGGCCACGGTAGGTTTGCTGGCTGGCAGTTATCCTGCCTTATATCTCTCCGGCCTCATGCCGGTAAAAGTGCTGAAAGGCAGTTTTGTTACCGTCGGGGCCAGGGTATTCATCCGCAGAGGACTAGTGGTGTCTCAGTTTGCCATTGCGGTAGCGTTAATCATTGCTACCGTTGTCGTATATACGCAGTTGCGTTTCTGGCAACAGAAAAATCTGGGCTTTGATAAAGAGCACCTGGTGAATATCTATCTGTCAGGTGCAGATAGTTTACCGAAAAAGGATCTTTTAAAGGCTACAGTGGCCGGTTTGGCCGGTGTGCAGCAAACATCCCTGAACAACCTGTTGATGGGATTTGGTTCGTATAATAACAACCCGATAGTCCGGGAAGGAGGAGAAGACAAGGATGGTTTTGTATCGGCTATCATTCAGGGAGATTATGACCTGCTGAAGACAACTGGAATCAAACTGCTGGCAGGCAGGGATTTCGATAAAGCAATGGCCACTGATTCTACCGATGCTTTTATTATTAATCAGGCGGCTGCCAAACGGCTGGGATTTACAAACCCTATCGGGAAACGCATCGAATGGAGGCCTGGTGACTTCGCCAGACACGGTGTCATTATTGGCGTAATGGAAGATTTTAATTTCCGCTCCCTACGTTTTTCTGTAGAGCCGGCCGCATACCTGATAAACCCCCGGAATGCAGCTATCCTGTCTGTAAGGCTGGCTCCGGGCGACCATCTCGCTCAGTTGGCCGGAATAGAAAAGGTATGGAACAATATTGTGCCCGACAATCCAATCAATTACTCTTTTGTAGACCAGGACCTGAGGGCCATTTATGCCGAAGAGCAGATGATGGGAAATATATTCAGCATTTTTTCCGGCCTTGCCGTTTTTATCGCATGTATGGGGCTGCTGGGATTGTCTATGCTGATATCCAGACAGCGAACCAAAGAAATCGGTATCCGCAAGGTGCTGGGGGCTTCTGTGGCCAATGTGTCCGCGCTGTTGTCGCGTGACTTCCTGAAGCTTGTATTGTTAGGTATCTGTATCGGTTCTCCTATCGCATGGTATGGTATGGAAAAATGGTTGCAGCATTTTGCCTTCAGAATAATAGTACAATGGTGGGTGTTTGTGCTCACAGCGGTAGTAGTGGTGCTGATAGCCTTATTGACTGTGAGTTTTCAGGCTGTCCGGACGGCATTGGTGAATCCGGTAAAATCATTGAAGACAGAATAAATTATCGTTTATGCTTCTCCGTTACATACAGATCGCTTTCAGAAATATGCGCCGGCAAAGGCTGTTTGCCTTTATTAATATTGCCGGCCTGGCATTAAGCATGGCTGTATGCCTGATGGTATTGAAGTCTACTAAAAAGAATTTCAGCTACGATAAATTCCATCCGGCCACCTCGAGAACCTGGAGGATTACCTCACAGGCCACTACTCAGGACGGAAAACACTATCATATGGCCAGTACACCACTGCCACTGGCAACGGTGCTGCATCAGGATTACGCCCTCACAGAAGCAGAAGTGCGTGTGTATAGTGTGCTGCATGGCAATGTGATCAATGGAAAGAAGAAATTACCTGTCAATGGTGCTTTTACAGAGCCATCTTTTTTCAATGTCTTCGGCTTTAAACTGGAAAGTGGTGATCCGGCTACAGCACTAAGCACACCTAATAGTATTGTACTCGGAGAAGATGCCGCCAGAAAGATTTTCGGTAACCAACAGGCAATGGGTAAGACTGTACATTTTGAAATACTGGGAGATTATATTGTTACCGGTATTCTTGCGCCTGCACCGGGTTTGACTCATATCAACTATGAGGCTTATGCTTCCCTGTCTTCTGTGTCTGCACTGGAACAGCAGAAAGTGCTGCCGGAGCGGTTGCAGAACTGGAATAATGTACAGGATGCCTATACTTATGTTGTTTTAAAACCCGGTGTAAACAAAGCTTCACTTTCTACTGCATTGGAATTTTTGTCTGAAAAATATTACCAGCCTGCTTCCAAAGGGATTGGCAGTATCACTTTTGAAAAACAAGCACTGAGCAGTATCACCCCTTCTCAGGAACTATATAATGACATGAGAGGTGGCCAGCCCTGGGGGAAAGTACTGGCCGAAATAGCCGTGGGACTTGCATTGCTGCTGTGTGCCTGCTTCAACTATACCAACCTGTCTATTGTTCGCTCATTGCAACGGGCGCGTGAAGTAGGTGTCCGTAAAGTTAACGGAGCTAAACGTTCGCAGGTGTTTATGCAATTTATTGTAGAATCTGTGGTGATGTGTCTGTTGTCATTAATACTGGCGATGGGGTTACTGGTGCTGATGGAATCGTATACCCATGTAGGTATTGGATTTTTATCAGGTGAAAGGTTTGATATTGTACTGATGGGGTGGTTCCTGGTGTTTAGCTTGTTAACAGGTGTGCTGGCAGGCGTCATTCCTGCCTGGGCTTTGTCTTCCTTCCAGCCAGCGAGGGTGCTGAAAAATATTGTAGACATCAAACTTTTTGGAGGGTTGGGATTGCGGAAGACGCTAATCGTGATTCAGTTTTCGCTTTCAATGACAGCGATCATATTTTTTGTGACCGTTTACCGCCAGTTTTCTTTTAAAGAGGCCTTTGATATGGGATTTGCCCGTAACAATATACTGAATGTGCCATTGGCCGATGTAGACTTTCAGCTGATGAAAGATCGGTTAATGCAGGTGAAAGGAGTAGAGGCCGCCACTGCCAGTTCAGGTACCCTGGGCATGCCCAACCAGAGCGGTTTTCTGCAAGCCCGTACCGCACTGGATGGCAACCGTATGGAGCTGGGCTACTACGCCGGTGATGCCGATTTTCTGAAACTGATGCAGCTCAGATTGCTGGCAGGGTCCGGATTTCCGGCAGCAGCTTCCCAAAGCAAAGAGCAGTATATCATCGTTAACGAACGATTGGTAGCGGCCATGAATCTGAAAACACCAGCAGATGCTATCGGTAAAACCTTATGGCTGACAGATTCCACAGCGGTGAGTATCATTGGAGTAGTGAAAGATTTCAATTATCAACCCATAGAAATGCCTGTACTGCCAATGACTATACGCTTCGTACCACAGCAATTCAAACAGCTGCAGGTGCTGGTGAATACACAGGATAAAGACCAGGTAATGGCGGGTATTAAACAAGCCTGGGTGGAAATGCATCCTGGTGAGATATTTTCCGCATCCTGGATGAATGATGAACTGATCGAACGTACCAGTGGGAAAGAACCTATATCCGGACTCGCGGTGCTGGTATTTATGATCACTGTGATCGCTGCCCTGGGTCTATTGGGTGTGGTCTCATATACGACCTTTACCCGTAAGAAAGAGATAGGTATCCGTAAAGTGATGGGTGCTGGTGTACCAGGTCTGGTAATGCTGCTTTCCAAAAACTATCTCCGCCTGATTGTATTGGCTGGTATTATAGCCTTGCCATTGGGTTACCTGGGAAGTACCTTATTCCTTCAGCTCTTTGCCAACCGCATTAGCATAGGATTTTTTACGCTGGCAGGCAGCTTTGCAGCTTTGCTGGCAATTGCCCTGTTGGCCATTATTTCGCAAACATGGCGTGCTGCGGATGCCAACCCGGCGAATGTATTGAGAAATGACTAAAATAATTATAAAAGAGAATAACAAGTGAACAGCAAATCAGAGTGTGTATCTACGCGCCCTGCTTTTTAAAATAATCTTTTAAATCATTGCGCATGTTTGGAAGTTATATCAAGATTGCCTGGAGAAATTTACTAAAACAGAAAGTGTTTGCAGCCGTGAATGTAGTAGGTATGAGTGCCGCTATCTGTGCGGCCTTATTGCTGTCACTCACGGCCTATCGGGAATGGACATACGATGATTTTCAGGTGAATAAAGAACATATTTACCAGTTATACCGGGAAGATGGTACTGCTAAGGGTATGAGGATAGGTACCAGCTTTGCAGAGCCCATGGCAGATGTACTCCGGAAGGAGGTACAGGGAGTGAAACATGTTTCCCGTATAGGCGGTGGCGATATGCCAGTAAGATACAACGGCAAACATATTTACTTTGATGTGGAAATGGTGGACGCCGATTTCCTGAAGATGTTTTCTTTCCGCTTGTTGCAGGGTAACGTTTCTACAGCGTTGCAACAGCCGGACCAACTGGTACTGACACAAAAGACTGCCCGGGCGCTCTTCAATCAGGAAGATCCGGTAGGTAAAACAGTAGAAGTCAATATCGACAATCAATGGCGTCCCTTTATCGTTTCAGCAGTGGCAGCGAATGTACCGGATAACTCCAGTATTATGTTTGAAGCCCTGGTCCGATTTGAAAATGTGGATGACTATGCCACTATCCGCAACAACTGGAATATGGGCAATTATCCTCTGATGGTGGAAGTGGAAGCTTCCGTTACTACAGCGGCATTCGAAAAGAGCCTGGTGCCTGTAACGAACAAATATTACGCGGGAAATATCGAAGAGCTGAAAAAGAATGGTGGAATACCCAATAAAGACGGGGTATTGATACGGATGAACGGAATTCCTCTGAATGAGTTTCATCTTAATACCCTCAGCTCTTTCAGCAATGGTCTGAATCCATTTTATCCCTGGCTGATGGTGATTCTGGCAGTCCTGATTATTGGCATCGCTTGTATCAACTTTATTAACCTGTCTATCGCCAGATCGTTTACCCGTGGCAGTGAGATCGGCCTGAGAAAAGCGCTGGGGGCCATGGACAGACAATTGTTGTTTCAGTTCTGGAGTGAGGCTTTTCTGCTTTGTTTTATTTCACTGATACTTAGTTTATTGTTGACGATACTGCTGATGCCATATTACAACGCCACTTTCAACCATGAGCTGAGTCTCCGGCTTTTCAGTAATATCTGGCTGGTACTGGGAGCTGCATTTATTTTCTTTATGGTGACATTGCTGGCGGGTGGATATCCAGCCTGGAAAGTAGCCAGACTGAATATTATTCAGGTGCTGAAAGGTAAACTGAGCCTGGCTAAAGGCAATGGTGTACGTAATGGGTTGATCATCGTTCAGTTTATTGTGGCTGCCTTGCTGATCAGCTGCACGGCTGTTATCTGGCAGCAGCTTGATTTCATACAATCGACACCGTTAGGATTTAATACTACACAAGTGATCAGTATACCGGGCGATAATGCATCGCCGCAGGTTATTGCATCGCTGCGCAGCAGACTGGCCGGAGAAGCGGACGTAGAGAGTGTGTCAGGTAGTATGCTGAACCTGGGGCTGGGTAAAGACGGCTCTTCCGGCAATTGGTACCGGGGATTTACCTATAAAGGCAGTCACATTAACACACAATGTATCATAGTAGATTACGATTACGCACGTACGCTGGATCTCAAAATGGTGGCGGGTCGTGATTTCTCCCGCAATTTTGGAGCAGACACCACTGGTGTGGTGATCAACGAACAAATGGCGAAACTGCTGGGAGAAAAAGACCTGATAGGTGCTGTTATTACACCCAGCGATGTCCCACTGCATGTGATCGGGGTGGTGAAAGATTACCATTTTGAGTCACTGCGTAAAAAGATTGATCCGCTGATGATGGTTATGACCATTACTCCACATTCCAACTATGTCTTTGTAAAAGTAAATACCCGCAATCCGGTAGCCACGCTGAAACATATCTCAGCCATATGGAAAGATATTAACCCGCTGGCTAAAAATGATCCCAGTTTTCTGGATGAAAACACCAACAGGCTGTACCGCCAGGAAGCCCGTTTCTCAAAAATATTTATGAGTGGAGCCGTACTGGCTATCGTGATCTCCTGTATGGGCCTGTTTGCTATTGCTGTACTGGTGATGGCTCAGCGCCAAAAGGAAATCGGTATCCGTAAGGTATTGGGAGCTTCTGTAGGTGGAATTGTATTGCTGCTCTCAAAAGATTTTCTGAAGCTGGTGCTGATAGCGGTATTGATTGCTACTCCTTTATCCTGGTACCTGATGCAGCAATGGCTGCAAAGGTTCGAGTTTCATGTAAATATCCATTGGTGGCTTTTTGCAATGGTTGGCCTGATGGCTGTTATCATTGCCTTGGCCACTACCAGCCTGCAAACAATAAAAGCTGCATTGGCCAATCCTGTTGATAGCCTCAAGCGTGATTAAAACCAATAAAATTCTAAATCGATGTGGAAGAATTACCTGAAGATAGCTGCGAAGAATCTGTTGAAACGGAAGTTGTATACGGGTATTAACGTATTCGGACTGGCAACGGGGATCGCTTGTTTTATTCTGTTGTCTTTATACCTGGAAAACGAATGGACTTACGATAGCTGGTATAAAAACGCGAATGAGTTATACCGTATTCGTATGGACTATGGTGAAAAAGGGGAGAAGATAATGCAGATAGCCGTGACGCCGAATATATTGGCTACTACCATCAAACCCCTGCCGGAAATCAAAAAGCTCGCGCGGGTATTCCCAAGAGAAGTAACGGTACAGTATGGCGACAAGAGCTGGAATGAAAACCGCTTTGTATATGCTGATGCTCCTTTTTTTGAAATGTTTTCTTTCCGGCTATTGTCCGGTAATGCTGCCAATGTGCTGAACGGGCCTAATATGGTTGTGCTCACAGCCTCTATGGCAAAAAAATATTTCGGTGATGTAGAGCCCATTGGTAAAACATTACAAATCAATGGTACACGGGCGTTACAGGTAACAGGTGTGGTAGCCGATGTGCCAGCTAATAGCCACCTGAAATTTGATTTTGTAGCCAGCTACAGCACCCTGCAACTCCAGGAGCAGTGGGGATCTGCCAATTACTACACCTATGTGCAGGTTGGTAATCCGGCTCAGTTAGGAAGTCTGCAGACCAGCCTGAGCCAGATCGCCAGGCAGCAGTTGAGTGAAAGCGATATAAAAAATGGCGCCATCTTCAATTTTGTTCCGGAGCCGGTTACTGACATTCATCTGCATTCTGCTGCCAGTGCTGCTACTGAAGATGCCGGAGATGTCCGCTACAACTATATTTTCGGGCTGATAGGCGTCATGCTGCTGGTAATAGCTTGTGTTAACTTTATGAACCTGGCCACGGCCCGTTCCTCCGAAAGAAGCAGGGAAGTGGGTGTCCGTAAGGCTTTGGGTGCCCAACGTTCGCAGCTTTTCTGGCAGTTTATGATGGAATCAGCCTTGCTCACCGGAATAGCCCTGGTGATAGGACTGTTGCTGGCAGGCCTGTTATTGCCTGCATTTAATCAACTCACAGATACAAGACTTCAATTAGGTGGCGCCAGCGGATACCGTATTTACGGCATATTGGTGGGGATCTTTTTCCTGGTGGCTTTTGTTACGGGTATCTATCCGGCGTTGTTCCTCTCTGGTTTCCGACCGGTGCAGGTGCTGAAAGGTTCTATGACAGCCACTCCACAGGGCAGGAGTATCCGTAAATCATTGGTGGTATTTCAGTTTGCGGCATCTGTATTCTTTATCATCTGTACGCTGGTAGTGCAACAGCAAATGCTGTTTATTCAGCATAAGAAGCTGGGGATGGACCGGTCTGAAGTACTAGTGCTGGATGGTTTCAAAGCAGGCAGCAATGCCATGGAAGCCTTTAAAAACAGGCTGCTTCAACTCACCGGTATATTGTATGTAACAGCATCTGCTGACTCTCCTGTCTCCATCCAGGGTGGTTACACCATTGACCATGTAGAAGAGCATCAGCCGGGTTTCACCCTCAGCATTGCAGCGGTGCCGGTGGAAAAAGATTATCTGAAAACAGTAGGTATCTCATTGTTGGCTGGTGAAGATCTCACCAGAGGTGACATCGCTGATGTTACTAAAGAAAAAAATGAAGAGCGTACGTATCATTTTTTCCTGAATGAAACAGCCAGCAAAAGACTGGGATGGTCACCTGAAGTGGCTGTGGGAAAGAGGATGTCGTTGAATGGCCGTAACGGAACGGTAAAGGGAGTGATGAAGGATTTTCATTTTGCTTCCATGAAAAACAAAATCGAACCTATCATCGTATTCCCCGAATATGAATGGTTGCGGCAGATATTTATCAAAACAAGTGGTAAAGACAAACAACAACTGATAGCAGGCATTGAAGGACTTTGGAAAGAAATGCAGCCGGGAGTTCCTTTTGATTATCATTTCCTGGATGATGATTTTAATAGATTGTATAAGTCGGAATACCGTGTAGGAAAGGTGCTGGGAATATTTGCCGGTGTGGTGATGCTGGTGTCCTGCCTGGGATTGTTGGGGCTGGCTGCATTGACTACACAACAACGTACCCGTGAGATTGGTATCCGTAAGGTGTTGGGTGCTTCTGTGGGTAGTGTGGTGACCATGTTGTCGAAAGATTTTATCAGATTGGTACTGATTGCTTTGCTGATTGCGGCGCCGCTGGCCTGGTATGCTGCAGGCAACTGGCTCAATGCTTTTGCCTATCATGCTTCCCTGAGTATATGGCTGTTTCTGATGGCGGGCTTGATGGCGGTAGTGGTGGCTTTGCTCACCGTCAGCCTGCAGTCGGTGAAAGCAGCCTTGATGAATCCGGTTAATAGTCTCAAATCAGAATAAAGAATTACTATGTTTCGAAATTATCTCCTGGTGGCTGTCAGAAATATCTGGCGTAATAAAATGTTTTCGCTGTTAAATATGCTGGGGCTGGTAGTCGGTATCAGTGCAGCGCTGGTAGTATGTCTGGTGGTATGGTATGAGGCCGGTTTTAACAAGCAACAACAAAATAAAGACCGTATTTACAGGATAGTGTCTACCATCTGTTTCTCAGGAGATAGCGTTAGAAACAGTGGAGTAACGGTACCGGTAGTACAGGTGGTGAGAGAAAACATTCCACAGGTAGAAAAGACAATTCATTTTTTTACAGATGATATCACAGGTAGAATTACAGTAGATGGTAAGGATTTTAGAAACAAGGAAGATATCATTTTTGCGGATTCCTCATATATGGATATGATGGGATATCAGTGGTTGAGTGGATCGCCGGCCACCGCGCTGAAACAGCCTTTTTCAGTGGTGTTGACAAAAGACAAGGCAGATACCTATTTCCCGGGGCTTTCGCCGGCAGCTGTCATGGGAAAAGAGATTGTTTACGATGATTCCATCAGGACAACAGTAACTGGTGTGGTGGCTGATTTACCTTACCGCACTGATTTCTGGTTCAGGGAAATAGTATCTATGTCAACGGTTTATGCCAGCCAATACCGGAAAGACGTCTATGCTGTCGATAACTGGACGAACACCAGTTCATCCAGCCAGTTGCTGGTAAAGCTGAAAGTAGGAGCCGATCCGAAACAAGCGACTGCCTTGTTGGCTAAATATATGGAATTGCACAATGATAAAAGTTCCCGGACATCCCTGTGGTTGCAGCCTTTAGAGGATATTCACTTCAATAGGAACTATTATGCCTATAAAAGGACTGCAGACAGGCAGCAGTTGTATATGTTGTCACTGGTAGCAGTAGCATTATTAATCCTGGCGGTGATCAATTTTATCAATCTGACAACAGCACAGGCAGCCCGCAGGGCTAAAGAAACCGGCATCCGTAAAGCTATCGGTGGTACAATGCGGCAGCTGATGGTGCAGTTTATGGGAGAAACTTTTGTGCTCACCTTTGTGTCCGCGACAATGTCATTGTTGATAGCACCTTTGCTGGTAAAGAGTTTTCACGGCTTTCTGCCGGAAGACCTGCCTGCCATGCAATTGTATTCCTGGCCGGTATTGCTGTTTTTATTGTTGCTGGCGGTAGTGGTAGCATTGTTGTCTGGTATTTACCCGGCGTATGTGTTAGCTCGTTTTCAGCCGGTAATGGTGCTGAAATCACAGACGGGCACTGTGGGAAACAAAGCATGGTTGCGACAAACACTGACTGCTACTCAGTTTATGGTGGCCCAGTTTTTTGTTATTGCCACATTGATTGTCAGTAAACAGATTCATTATTCGTTGAATAAAGATCTTGGTTTCCGTAAGGATGCTATTCTTACCGTTGCTACACCGCCACGGGATGAGAATAACAGCCTGCGCAACAGGCTGCAGGCAGGTATTGCCGCGCTGCCGGAAGTAGAAGAGGTGAGCTTGTCGAATCGTTCACCGATCATCAATGGTTTCATGACCTCTGTCCTCGACCGCAAGGATGGCCGGAAGGCTATCGAGAAAGTAGTAGAAATGCGCTATGTGGACAGCTCTTATTTAAAGGTGTATCAGTTGAAACTGCTGGCAGGAAGAAACCTGATGAATTCGGATACCGTGAGGGAATGGCTACTGAATGAAACTGCTGTCCGTGCTTTTGGTTTCAAGCGTCCGGAAGATGCAGTGGGGGAGCTCATTTCAGGGAAGCCGGTTGTAGGAGTGGTGAAAAACTTCAATGCTGGTAATCTGCATAGGGAGATCCCGGCGCTGGCGCTGGGCAGTGCTGCTGCCAAAAGCCATCGTACTTTGCATATACGGTTGCATGATGCCGGAGAAAAGGGTGTCGTCTGGAAAAATGGAATTGCCGGCATAGAAAAAGTATGGAAAGAGATTTACCCAAGGGAAGAGTTCAGTTATGAGTTTCTGGATAAGACCATAGAAAATCTATATCGAAATGAACTGCGTATTGCAAGTTTATTGAACTGGTGCTCAGGATTAGCTGTTTTTATCAGTGCATTAGGGCTACTAGGTTTAGTTGTTTTTACCACTAATCAGCGTACCCGGGAAATAGGGATACGAAAGGTACTGGGAGCAAGTGTATGGCAGGTGATCCGGTTGCTGACAAAGGACTTTATGAAGCCGGTCCTCGTGGCTTTTGTGCTGGCGGTGCCCCTTTCATGGTGGGTAATGGACAAGTGGCTGCAATCTTTTGTATACCGTACAAGTCTTAGTTGGTGGGTGTTTGCGGTGGGGGGAATGATAATGGTTGTATTGGCATTAACCACTATGAGCATAAAAACGGTGCGGTCTGCTCTCAGTAACCCGGTAGATGCATTAAAAACTGAATAACAGAATGAAAAGATCCGGCAAAATGCATTTATATTGCTTTGCCGGAAATTGTTAACAAGAAGCCTGAAATTTTAAAAAGCTACTATCATGATACAACTGCAGAAAATATCCAAGCATTATCCGGTGGGATTTGGTAAAAATGAAATATTAAAAGACGTTGATCTCAACATTGGAGAGGGGGAATTTGTTTCTATAATGGGACCCTCCGGATCCGGTAAATCAACGCTGTTGCATATACTGGGATTATTGGAAGAGCCTTCTGGCGGACAGTACCTGTTTCAGGGAGAGCGTGTAGATAAAATGAATGAAAAAAAACGTACGCAGTTACACCGTGATGCAATCGGTTTTGTGTTCCAGGCCTACCATCTCATTGATGAGCTGACTGTATATGAAAACATAGAAACCCCTTTACTGTATAAAAATCTGTCTGGTTCGGAAAGAAAGAGCAGGGTAGCGGATGTATTGGATCGTTTTAATATGGTGGCCAAAAAAGACCTGTTTCCTAATCAACTTTCCGGCGGACAGCAACAGCTGGTGGGCATTGCCCGCGCCATTGTCGCAGAACCCCGTGTGATCTTCGCAGATGAACCTACCGGAAACCTGCACTCTGACCAGGCCAGGGTGATCATGGAAATGTTTAAACACCTGAATGAGCAGGATAAGATTACCATTGTACAGGTAACCCACTCCGATGTGAATGCTACTTATGGCAACCGTATTATTCAGATCAGTGACGGGCAAATTCAGGGGTAGCAGGAAGGATTCTTTTATAAATCTGTAAAAAAAAGAGTATGTTGTATCAGCAATTAGTGGGGTATGGTGCCATACCTACTAAAATTTTGCCTTCTATCAAGAACCGAAGGAAACTATCCTTACCTTTAGTATATTTTTGGCCTGTTATGAGACTATCCCAAATCGCAGGAATTTTCCTGTTTTACTGCTTGCTCGCTAACATAACCCCGGCTGTGGCGCAGGATACGTGGAGTTTGCAACGTTGTGTGGATTATGCTATGAAAAACAGTATCTCCGTAAAACAACAGGAGGTACAAAAACGGCTGTCTGAACTTACTTATCAGCAGAGCCGTCTGAGTATAATCCCCAATTTCTCGGCAAATGTGAATGCGGGATACTCTGATGGTAGGATCGCCAGTATCCAGGACAACGCCTACATTAACCAGTCTATCTTCAATGCCAGTGGACAATTCAATATGTCTGGAGATATCTTCAACTGGTTTTCCAAAAGAAACACCATTGAGGCAAACAGACTGGATGCTGAGTCCAACAGTTTCCTGTTACAGAAAGCACGTAATGACCTTGCTTTTAACGTAGCGACCTCTTTCCTGCAGATTCTCCTGAAAAATGAACAGCTGAAGGTAAATGAGGTACAGGTAAAACAAACCATGTCTAATCTGGAGAATACCAGAAAACTGGTAATCGCAGGCTCAGTACCGGAAAGCAACCAGGCCGACCTGGAAGCACAGCTGGCACAGGATAGTACCAATCTGGTAACTGCCAGGAATGACGTAATTTTATCTATATTGCAAATAAAGGCATATCTCAACCTCAGTTTTGATATTCCTTTCGCTCCGGAAATTCCGGCCAATATATCATCCCTGCCTATCACCCCCTTGTCTGAAATGGACCCGGAAATGGTGTATAGCGCGGCGCTGGCATCTTATCCACTGGCGAAGTCAGATGGATTAAGGATTAAAAGCGCAATGAGTGCCTACAGGTCTGCTAAGGGGCAGTTATACCCGGCACTCACAATCGGAGGAGGATTAAGTACCAGTTATGCCAACAACTACTATGATCCGATGACTAAAAAACTGATCTCCTTCGGCCAGCAAATAGACAATACATTCAACAAAAATATCGGACTGGGGCTGCGTATCCCGATTTTCAACGGTTATCAGCAACGTACCAATGTGACAAAAGCAAAACTGAATGTGTACAACCTGGAACTGACCAGAGATCAGGACAACCTGAAACTAAGGCAGGATATCTATACCGCCCATGCAAATGCAGTAGCTGCATTACAGAAATACAATGCATCTGCTACCGGTGTAATGGCCGCTCAGAAAGCGTATGATTTCGCTACCAAACGTTTTAACCTGGGATTAATGAACACCATTGATTATATAACAACCCAAACCAAATTGTACAAAGCCCAGATTGATAAAGTCTCGGCGCAATACGATTACATTTTTAAAATGAAATTGCTGGAGTTCTATCGGGACCAGAAAATTTCCCTGTAGAATAGCCGGGTAATAAACTGCTTTATGAAGAAGAAGACACTTTATTGGCTCGCAGGCATTTTATGTTCACTCGTTATTATGCTCATGGTGCTGAAAGCATCAGGAGTAATCGGTAAGGAAGAAGCACTGAATGTTGCTGTTGACAAAGCTGGCAAAAAAAACATCATTGAGGTGGTTACCGCCAGTGGTAAAATTTATCCTGAGATAGAAGTAAAAGTTAGCTCAGACGTTTCCGGTGAAATCACCGAATTAACCGTACAGGAAGGAGACTCCGTAAAAAGAGGGCAGGTAGTAGCCCGTATCTACGGCGACATCTACGGCTCCATGGTAGATAAAGCCATGGCATCTGTAAGTCAGTCGGAGGCACAGCTGGCCAACACCTCTGCTTCGCTGAACTCCTTTAAGGCAAAGCTTGACCAGAATAAAGCAGCCTATCAGCGTAACAAGGAACTGCTCAACCAGAAAGTGATCTCCCGGTCTGAATTCGAAACCAGCGAAGCTACCTTCCTGGCGGCTCAGGCAGATTACAACGCTGCCCTTCAGCAGATCAACAGCAGTAAATATGGCGTTCAAAGCGCCCAGGCTAACCTTAACGAGGCCAACAAAAACCTCGGCCGTACTACCATCGTAGCACCGATGAACGGTATCGTTTCCCTGCTGAATGTTAAAAAAGGAGAACGCGTAGTAGGTACCGCCCAGATGACTGGTACCGAAATGCTGCGTATCGCCGACCTCAACAGAATGGAAGTACAGGTGGATGTCGGAGAAAACGATATCCCTAAAGTAAAATATGGCGATACCGCCCTGATCGAAGTAGATGCCTACAACGGTCGTCGCTTTAAAGGTGTCGTTACACAGATCGCCAGCTCCAGCAAAGGTGCAGCTACTGCTACCGCAGTCTCTGCCTCCTCCGCTGAACAGGTGACCAGCTATATCGTTCACATACGTATCCTGCCGGAAACATACATAGACCTTCTGATGGCAAAAAATCACAAGGCATTTCCTTTCCGCCCGGGAATGAGCGCCAGCGTGGATATCCAGACAAGACATGAAAACAATGTGCTGTCTATCCCCATCAATGCAGTAACTACCCGCGATCTGGATTCTGCTAAAACAGCAGACAAAAAACAACATGACCGCGATCACGATAATTCCTCCAACACCAAATCCGATATGAGCGAAGTGGTGTTTGTATTGCAGAAAGATAATTCCGTGAAAATGGTAACCGTGAAAACAGGGGTACAGGATGATACCAACATCCAGATACTTTCCGGACTGCAGGAAGGTGATCAGGTGATCAGCGCCCCCTACAGTGCCGTGTCCCGCACCCTGAATAATGGTAAAAAGGTGCAGGTAGTGCCTAAGAGCAAGCTTTTCGAAGGGAACAAGTAGATTGATCTGATGCTCCTGATATAGGAAGATATTTAAGCGAAGAAGCCCATGGATGCATATATCCATGGGCTTCTTCGTTTTAGCAACGGCTGGCCTTCGCATATAGGGAGCATCAGAAACATCAGATAAATCAGCGGTTAGTGTTATCTTGCGTAAAATTTGCATTGATTGTGAGCAAGGAGAATAGCATTGGTATCATTGGTAGTGGCAGTTGGGCCACCGCGCTGGCGAAAATATTGACGGATAATGGACAGCATATTCACTGGTGGATTAGAAACGAAGACACGATCCGTCATATGCAGCAGCGCCATCATAATAAGCACTACCTCACTTCTGTATATTTTGATACGAGCCTGTTATCGTTGAGTAACGATATCCGGGCGGTGGTAGCAGCTTGTGATGTGGTGGTACTGGCAGTTCCTTCTGCTTTTCTGGTGGATGTGCTGGATCAGCTGCCCGCAGAGGCGCTGGAAGGCAAACAGATCGTTTCTGCCATCAAAGGTCTGGTGCCGGGCAACAATCTCCTGATCAATGAATACCTGGAGCAACGTTTTCAGTTGCCTGCTACACAGTATTTCACAATAACCGGTCCCTGTCATGCGGAAGAGGTAGCGAATGAAAAACTGTCCTATCTTACTTTTTCCGGAATACATCAGGCGTCGGCACAGGCTATCGCCGACAGATTTACCGGCAGCTACCTGCAAACAATTGTCAATACAGACATGATAGGGGTACAGCTGGCTGCTGTGATGAAGAATATTTATGCCCTGGGTGCAGGTATTGCACATGGGCTGGAATACGGTGATAATTTCCTGAGTGTTTATATCACCAACTGTTTCCGGGAGATGCAGACATTCCTGGAGCAATATGAGGCACAGAAAGCTGCACAGCGCGGTGCCGGCCCTATGATACATAACTACAGTGCCAGTGCTTACCTCGGGGATCTGCTGGTGACCTGTTATTCACTCCACAGCCGGAACCGTACTTTCGGGAATATGATCGGAAAAGGCTATTCCGTGAAGGCAGCACAGCTGGAGCTCAATATGATTGCAGAGGGTTATTATGCCAGCAAATGCATGTACGAGATGAATAAAAACATAGGGGCCTATATGCCTGTTGCGCAGGCTGTATACGCAGTATTATGGCAGCAGGTACATCCTTCCGAGGCTTTCCTGTCACTGGAAAAAGGCTTTATCTAATGGGGAATGACGACTAGTAGTCGTCATAATCCTCATAATTATCTTCACCCACTTTTACAATGGCTTTCACCTTGGGGAAATACTGCTTGATCAGGGCGGCTATTTTCTCTGTAAGGTAGTTATTAAGAACAGGTCCTTCGTAGTATTCCACTTCATTGGTTTCATCAGAAATGATGTATTCTGTAACAGTCTGATCTACAATGGCCAGGAACCTTCTTTCCTTGGCTACTTTACGAATGTTGATTTTGGTGGGGACACCATCCACGTTGAGGGTACATGCAATATGTCGCATAAGCGCGGTAAGGTTTTTTTTATAATGAACAGATAGATTTAGCTGCGATTACTGTTACAATTCAGGAGTTGTTAATTATTGGTTAAATGGGATCGACATGGTTATGAATTTAAAAATAAGCAAGTTTGGACAATTAACAAAATTGTATACATTTTAATGTTTTTTATCAATATAAAAAATGATAGTTTGAAACCCCGATAATTCCACTTGCACAGCCTGTATCGTTCCCGAAAACCCTCATTCTTCCGATGAGTTTTCTGTCATTTTCATTGATAATGAAACATTTTTAGAAAAGCAGAGCAACTGAATGCTTTTCATTAAAAATCCTGCTTCAGGATAAGATTTACATTTGCATAACTTATTACAATTGTAATCATAAATGATTATTCAAAGTGTTAATGAAATCTTAACGCCCTCAGAAATTTTAAAAAAAAGTTCCACAGCGGGAAAAAAGGGGATAGTTATATGGGGAGGATTTTCTACACTTTCTGTTTGCTGAATTCGGTAAAATGCAGCACACTCGCATTGGATTGATATTTGACCAGCTTTCCATCCCGGACCACCGATTGGAATGGGATGACTTGAAGCCTTAAAATATTTAACCGATGACTAAGACCTTGCTTTTTGTATCATCATTTCCGCCACGGGAATGCGGTATTGCTACTTTTGCACAGGACCTGGTAAACGCGCTGGACAAAAGCTTCGCAGGGAAACTGAATATCGAAGTATGTGCGCTGGAAGCCTCGGGAAAACCATGGTTAAACAAGCAGGCCCCTGTTACGTATAGTGTAAACCCTTTTGATATCGACAGCTGTATCGCATTTGCCCAGCAGATCAACGAAAACAGCAAAATAGACCTTCTCTGTTTTGAACACGAATTTGGCCTCTACGGCGGAGAATACGGCCATAATCTGCTGGCCATGCTATCCTTGCTGGATAAACCATTTATTGTCCGTTTTCATACAGTATTGCCCGCCCCTGATCAGAAATGCCGCAAGGTAGTCAACCTGATCAGTGCCCTGGCTGCTAAAGTGACCGTGATGACACATGCCTCAGTCAATCTGCTGCGGGAAGTATACCAGGTGCCGGACAGCAAAATCGTTTACATCCCCCACGGTACGCATGCCCGTATTACCGAGGATGTAGATGCACTCAAAAAACAATATCATCTTGAGAATAAACTGGTGCTGAGCACCTTTGGACTCCTGAGCGCCAATAAAGGCCTGGAAACAGGTATCCGCGCCATGAAGGAGATTATTAAGGATTTTCCTGATGCCATCTACCTGATTTTGGGTAAAACCCACCCTGTAATAGTAGCCAGGGAAGGAGAAAAGTACCGTGAACACCTGGAAGCACTGGTAAAGGAATACCAGCTGGAAAACAATGTGAGGTTCGTTAACACCTACCTGTCCCTCAACACCTTGTTGGACTACTTATCATTAACGGATATTTACCTATTCACCTCCAAAGACCCTCATCAGGCTGTAAGCGGTACTTTTGTATATGCCATGAGCGCGGGCTGTGCGGTTATTTCCACCGCTTTTGTACAAGCCCGGGAAATGCTCGATGAAAGTTGTGGCTGCCTCATCGATTTTAATAATCCGGAACAGCTGGCCAGCGCAGCCATCAATCTGTTGGGCAACGCTGATCTGCGCCGGAAGATGAGCATGAATGCCATCGAAAAAACACGGAACTCTATCTGGGATAATGTAGCCATCGCTCACATGTCTATATTCAATGAAGTGCTGTCAGATAATAAGGTAATGATGCCTAACTTACCATCGCCATACCTTGATCATATAGATCGCATGACAGATGAATTTGGTATGCTGCAGTTTGCCCGGCATGATGTGCCCGATCCGGCCTATGGATATACACTTGACGACAATGCCAGAGCACTGATCGCTATGTGCATGTATATCACTGAAATTAAATCCAGCAGCTTCACGATCACGCTGCTGCGCAAATACATCGACTTTATCGGCTACTGCCAGAAAGCATCCGGCAAGTTCCTGAATTACGTAGATAAAGACGGAGGCTTTACCACACAAAATGATGATGTCAATCTGGAAGATGCCAATGGTCGCGCTATATGGGCATTGGGATTTACACTGGCTAATCACCGAACGCTACCTTTTGATGTGGTACAGGATGTGATATCGTTATTCAGGCCTGGCCTTCGTTGGGTAGACAGCCTCACCTCGCCCAGGGCTATGGCCTTTGCCATGAAAGGACTGTATTATTCCTTGCAATATCGCGCCTCAGAACAGGCTGTGACATTGCTCGATACGCTCGCTGCCAGACTTCAGGGATACTATGTGCTGGAAGCCGATGAAGAATGGAAATGGTTTGAAGCAAGTCTTACCTACGGTAATGCCGTACTCCCAGAAGCCATGATGATGGCCTTCGAGGTAACAGGTAATCACAATTACCGCAAAACAGCAGAAGAAAGCCTGACTTTCCTTTGCAGCAAAACTTTCACTGACAGTTACATGAAAGTCATCAGTAATAAGACATGGTACCATAAAAATACACCTCCCAATAATGAACCCGGTGGAGAACAGTCAATCGAAGTAGCTTATACTATGCTGGCAATGGATACATTCTATAATATCACAAAAAATCAATTGTACCTTGAAAAAATGCGCGTCGCTTTCAGCTGGTACTTGGGAAATAATCATCTCAAACAGCTGATTTATAATCCACTGACTTATGGCTGCTACGATGGTCTGGAACGTTACAATGTAAACCAGAACCAGGGAGCAGAGTCTACAGTGTGTTATCTGATCGCACGTCTTTTGATGGAACAATGGAACAAACATAAATATGTTACAACCAAAAAAGACAACCTTGAACCTGTCCGGATTGGGTTCAACGGATGATATAAGGAAAGGTCCTTGTATTCTGATCATAGATGATGAACCGGATATCTGCCGACTGTTGCAGCTGACACTTGTACGACATGGATATAATGTTAAATATGTCCATGCATTGAAGGAAGGTCTGTCGTTTCTGCAACAGCAGCAGCCAGACTTGCTGTTTCTTGATATCCACCTCCCGGATGGATCGGGGCTGGAAGCATTGCCTGCGATCAGGAAAAAGTGCCCAACTTTACCGGTCATTACCATTAGTGCCTACGATAACGGCATGGAGAAACAAAAGGCTTTGAGCGCAGGAGCAACTTTCTTTCTCGCAAAACCTTTTAGTGTAAAACATGTTGATGAATTAATCGGAAGTATCAGGCACTAGCACGAAAGAGCCGGGATTTATTAGTAATTTTATTTAGCTGTTGACAATACCACATATTAGAGAAGTATGAAAAATATTCTGATCATAGATGATGAAATTAATATCTGTACGCTCCTGAGTAAATTCCTGAGCAAACACGGATTTAATGTGGACACCACCATGACGGGCGCCGCTGCCCTGAAAATGATGAAGGAAAAAACATTCGACCTGGTGCTTTGTGACTACAGGCTGAAAGATACAGACGGTGCGCAGTTGTTGCTGGATATACAACAGATAAATCCGCAAACCATTGTCATCATCATCACAGGTTATACCGATGTTCGTGTAGCCGTGGAAATGGTGAAAAATGGTGCCTATGATTATTTGTCCAAACCACTGTATCCCGATGAAATCCTCAACCTCGTACATAAAGCATTCGCTCATAAGGAATCCGAACAGGAACGTATGGCCGTACAGCCGGTAGATACCGGCAGCGCGCCGGAAGCCCGGGAAACATTGTTGTCCCGCAACCAGAGCGAAAAAAATGAAAAGTATGTGTACGGAGAAAGTGATGGCGCCCGTGAACTTATTCGCCAGATTAAACTGGTAGCACCTACGGACTATAGTGTGATCATCTTCGGCGAAACAGGTACCGGTAAAGAATCTGTTGCACATCTGATCCATCATCACAGCAAACGCTCTGCACAACCTTTTGTAGCACTGGATTGTGGCAGCCTTTCAAAAGAACTGGCAGCCAGCGAATTGTTTGGCCATGAAAAAGGTTCATTTACCGGCGCTATCAATACTAAAATCGGTGCTTTCGAACAGGCACAAGGAGGTACGCTCTTCCTGGATGAAATATCCAATCTCTCTTATGATATACAGGTAGCGATGCTGCGTGTATTGCAGGAGAAAGTAATCCGGAGAGTGGGAAGCCTCAAAGAGATACCGGTGGACGTACGTATTATCGTAGCTTCCAATGAAAAGCTCTCTGAGTCAGTGCAGCGGGGCAAGTTCAGGGAAGACCTCTTCCATCGTTTTAATGAATTTACTATCTATATTCCACCCTTGCGCGAACGTCGCGAAGACCTGCCGCTCTTTGTAGCAGCCTTTGTAGAACAGGTGGAAAAAGAACTGGAAAAAACCTGCGGTAAAATATCTCCGGAAGTATGGAAGTGTTTCCATCAATACAACTGGCCAGGCAATATCCGTGAACTAAAAAATATTATTCGTCGCGCCTGTCTGCTCACTCCGGAAATGCAGGAGATATCCATGTCGGCACTGCCACTGGAAATGAAAGAAGCCTTTGCACAGCCGGTTGAAGAAATGCCGCTAAGCGGAGAACTGGCTATTATGGCCAATGACAACGATTTGAAAACGGTGGCATTACAGGCTGAATACAACAAAATCATCAATGTACTCAAAGAAGTAAAATACAATAAAACAAAAGCAGCACAGCTGCTCAATATTGACCGCAAAACGCTTTACAATAAACTACGTTTGCTGAATATCAACTATTAAAAGTATTGGTTTATAGAGAGAAGGGGAGCAAGGTACCGAAAGTGCTTTGCTCCTTTTTTTCTTTGGAAGAAACAAAAAAGCGAGTCGCACGCTGTGGAAGAGGCTATTGAAGGGGCGTTCTAAACTGCAGGCAGTGTGATGGTGAAGGTAGTACCCTTGCCTTGCTCACTGTCTACATGTATGGTTCCTTTATGATTTAAAAGAATGTTTTGGGTGCTGGTAAGGCCAAGGCCTGTTCCTTTGGATTTGCTGGTATAAAAGGGGTCGAACAGTCGTGATATTTTATCTCCGGGGATACCGATGCCATTGTCTGAAATCTGCACCTGGGCTTTGTCCTGATTACGCCGGGTGGTAACGGTTAGAATGCCTTTGCCAGGCGCCATCGCTTCAATGGCGTTAATAATAATATTCAGAAATGCGATCACTACTTTTTCATCATCTGCATTCACGCGGATATCCGGAGCGGCCAGCTGTTTGTTGAGTCGCATTTCATGCAGCTGCATTCTGTCCTGGGCCAGCCTGAGTGCATTATCGATCAGCTGATTGATGCCATGTTCTGCGGTGTGTAGTTCTATCATGCGGGTACTGTCCAGCAGTTCAGTGATCAGCTGGTTGATGCGGGTGCAGTTACGTTCGATGATATCGGTGTAGAGCGAAGACTCATTACTGGCGGCCACTTCATCTTCATCTTTGAACTGGCTCACTGCCAGGAGGATGTTGGTCAGCGGATTGCGGACCTCATGTGCAATTACCCGGGCGATACGACCGGTGATGACAAATTTTTCCTGGTGTTGTTTTTCCTGTTCTTCTCTTTTTTTCTCTGTGATATCCTGTATTACACAAAGGAAAATCTGTTCTGCTTCATCCAGCATCACGGCATTGATAAGCACCATCATTTTTTTGCCGTTCCGTGTTTTAAACTCGTATTCCTGTGTGACAGCAATGCCGTCGTTGCAGATATTTTCGATGAATTGTTCGCTTTGTTCGCGGGCGACAAAAAGGTCCCGCAGATGTAGTTTCAGTATTTCCGCTTTGGTATACTGCATGGTTTTCAGCGCCGCAGGATTGGCATCAATGATGTTTTTATCACAGTCTGCCAGAATGATAAGATCATGTGCTTTTTCGAAGATGCCATAGTATTTTTTTTCACTTTCTTCGATGGTCCGGAGATGTTTGTATTCATCGAGTGCGTAGCGGATAGAGCGTTCCAGCAGGTCGGCGGTGATTTCTCCCTTTACGAGGTAGTCGTAGGCTCCGGCCCTCATGGCTTCCTGGTCTATCGCATAATCGCCTTTGCCGGTGAGCATGATCACGGGCATGCGGTATTGCATTTCCTGGAAAAGATGCAGGATGTCTAAACCGGTGTGTGGGCCGAGCCGGTAGTCTACCAGGAAGATATCGTGGGTTCTGCGTTCAATGGCTTCCACTCCTTTCTGATAGGTAGGGGCCCATTCCAGCGTGTATTGTCCGGGTGAGATATCGCGCAGTAATTCCGTTACCAGGAAAAAATCATCTTCATCATCATCAATCATGAGTATTTGTATCGGACGGTCGCTCATCAGGGTAAATTAAAATTCGGGCAATTGCTGTCAGGTGTTTTACACAGCAAGAAAAGTGCTAATCTTTGTCAGGACTGTATCAGTTCTCATTTTTGTTGGTTTGTGCAAGGGGGAGCACAATGATGAAGGTTGCACCTTTGTTGGGCATGCCTTCGGCGAAGATGAAACCGTTGTGGCTGTCAACAATTTTTTTGCAGATGGCCAGTCCGATCCCGGTGCCGGAATATTCGCTAATGCCATGCAGACGCTGGAAGATGAGGAAAATGCGTTCGGCGAAGGCGGGATCAAAACCGATACCGTTATCTTCAATGCTGATGCGGCAGAAGGGTGTATCCCAGCGGTTTTCTTTTACAAAACCGAGTTCCCTGCCGGATAGTACCTGTTGACGGATATGGATCTCCAGCGGTCTGTTGGGGCTGGCGAATTTGATGGCATTGGCAAGGATGTTCTGGAACAGCTGATGGAAGGAGGTGGCGCTGCCTTCGATTACCGGGAGGGTTTCGGTGGTAACGGTTACATTCTTTTCTTC
Source organism: Chitinophaga flava (assembly GCF_003308995.1). Taxonomy (NCBI): domain Bacteria; kingdom Pseudomonadati; phylum Bacteroidota; class Chitinophagia; order Chitinophagales; family Chitinophagaceae; genus Chitinophaga; species Chitinophaga flava. The sequence goes on from NZ_QFFJ01000001.1 coordinate 3,589,944, forward strand.
CAGGGTCACTTCCAGATCTGCCAGTACTTCCTGCAGCAGCACGTTCATATCTATGGTGGTGATGCTTTCCGGCGTTATGCGGCCTGCGCGGGAAAAAACCAACAGATCGTTGATCAGTACCCGCATACGGGATACGGCAGATACCATGCGGTCTATCAGCTGGGTGGCATCGGGGGGCAGCTGATCTTTATATTTCATCTGCAACCGGTCGCTGAAAGTAGAAATTTTGCGCAACGGCTCCTGAAGATCGTGGGAGGCCACATAAGCAAACTGTTCCAGCTCCTGGTTGGTTTTGTTAAGCAGGGAAATATTTTGTTGAAGGTCTCGCTGGTAGGATTTCATTTTGCTCTCTATATGCAGTTGCAGCCTGAATTCACGTGTGAGAGTCACGTAGGAGTAGATCCCTATCAGGATCGCTACAATCGACGAAATAAAGATCACTGGCACCCAAAGAACAGAGAAAAAATGAAAGAGCCTGGCCTTCTCATGTACCTGGCTTTCCTCAATGCGAATCATGTCCTGTACCTTACGGTCCAGCTTGTCCATGGATTTTTCGCCTTCCTTGACTGAACTTTCCTGCCTCGCAACGGTAACAGCATGACTACCAGACATCAGTTGCCGGTATTTGATCGCAAGTAGATCGCGCAGCGTGTCGAGATGTCGTTGTTGCTGGGGGCTTTCTGCGGTTATTTGCCGGAGCAACAGATATTCCCGCTCAATCCGCTTGCTCCTTTCTTTCATACTGGGATCGAGGAAGGAACTGTCTTTAGTTAGATTATAGCCCCTGATAGCCGCTTCAGCTTCCTTCAGCTGACGGGTGATCACTTCCAGTCTTTTGGAAACTTCGATCGCATGATTGAGCCTGCCAGCATTCTCCAGCAGGTTTTTAGCTACCAGATAAGAAAATATGGACGCAGCTATTATAACTGTGAAGGCGATGAAGAATCCGATGCGTATTTTTTTATGTACTGGAAAGTGCATTGATTTCTACTATAAATGGTTACAGTGCAATCAAGATACTATTTTATGTTTTAAAAAAAGATGACAAAACAGCGTAATCCGGCAAGTCCTTTCTGAGCAACTATTTCCACAGTATGCTTTTTATTTCTACGGTTCATGCAACTATGACGGGAAACTTTGCTGTTAATGCCGGCTGAAAAGGTTGTTGATCAATGAAAGGGAATACTGACAGGGGTTTGATGAACAGGTGCTGTAATATTGGTGGTTGGTATACCCGCATTGGAATGAACTTTGATTTTTCAGTAATTGAACTCATAAAGTATAACTATGAACCCGGAAAGAAAAAAGCAGCCAGACGAAGAGCCTACGCCGGACCGGGAAGAGCCCAGAAGGGAAGATCCTATGCCGGTGCAGCCTCCTCCGGAAAAGCCTCCGGATACAGTTCCGGAAGAGCTGCCTGAACGGGAAGTACCCCGGCAGCCAGCCTCACCAGAGGCCGAAAAGGCCTTTGATAGACATAAGCCGGAATAAGTAGCATACGTTGAACCTAAAATTTAATTTTTATGCCTACTTCAAAATCCGCACACGGTTCTGCCAGAAGGCCTGCTCACAGGTCCGATAGCCATGGACATATGAACAGCACCCGATTCTCAGAACTCTTTATGGAAGAACTAAAAGATATTTATTGGGCTGAAAAAAATCTGCTCAAGGCAATACCAAAAATGCAGAAAGCAACTACTTCCGATGAACTGACTCATGCTATGGATGAACACCTGGAAGAAACCAAACATCATGTCATGCGGCTCGAAGAAATTTTTGAAATAATGGGGAAAAAGCCCCAGACAAAAAAATGTGAAGCCATGGAAGGTCTGATGATGGAAGCACAGGTGTTTCTGGATGATACCGAAGCTGATTCCATGGTCAGGGATGCGGGCATTATCATTTCCATGCAGAAAATCGAACATTACGAAATTGCTACATACGGATGTCTGCGCACACTGGCCAATGTAATGGGACATGCTGATGTAGCAGAGCTCCTGGAGCAAACCCTGGAAGAAGAAAAACATACTGACAGCCTGCTTACAGAGATAGCTGAATCTACCGTTAATGAAGAAGCAGCTGCCGAATAAACCAAAACCATGCTTAATAAAACAGATCTGTATAGTTGTTGAACGAAAAAGCCCTTGTAATAATTTTACAAGGGCTTTTTTTAATTGTCCTACTGACACAAATCCCGCCATACAGCGGGCCTTGTGAAAATGAAAAAGTGTCCTTGATCTGCAGGATCAGTCAGCCAAACAGTATTTGCTCTTCCCGGTCTTCTACTTTTATCTGATGGATAAATTCGTCAAAACCGGATTCTTCATGTGTACTATATACGCCATATGCATCCAGTACAAAACCCTTATTGCCCTCTTTGTCTTCCATAACATAGAGAATGGATGAGTCAGACGGATCTGATTCACCTTCAAAACGGTAGGTTTTAATGATCAAAAGATCTTCCGGATGATAAACTTTCTGAGTATCCGCTGATTGCATGCTACCATTGTCACTCATCTTCAGCTCATGATCAAAGCCTTTTTCATGCAACCGTTGTAAGACACGTGTAAGGGTCGTCATTTCTCCTGGCTTTTCCATAAAAACAGGTTTTGGTTAGCAATGGAAAAAACCAAAAGTTATGCCGCGCTGTTTTACCAGTATAATGGTACCATTTGTGTTAATCATCAACGGATCATCAAAAACATTATACCATGCGTGCAATATGGTCAGGGTCAATCGGGTTTGGGTTGGTAAACATCCCCATAAAATTATATAGTGCTACACAGGACAGTCGCCTCGACCTGGATATGCTGGACAGCAACGGGCTGGCTCATATCCGATATAAAAGAGTCAATGAAAATACCGGTAAGGAAGTACCCTGGGAACAAATCGTTAAGGGCTATCTCTACAAAGACGAATACGTGGTACTGGATGATGAAGATTTCGAAGCTGCCAGTCCTAAAAAGAGCAAGATCATCGAAATAGAATCCTTTGTGGATGAAGCCTCCATTGACGATATCTATTTCGAAAATCCTTATTTTCTGGAACCTGCCAAAGGCGGTGAAAAAGCTTATGAGCTGCTATTGGAAGCGCTGCAGAAAACCGGTAAGGCAGGCCTGAGCCGCTTTGTATTGCGGAGTCAGGAACATCTCTCTGTGATCAGGCCCCGCGAAAATTATTTGTTGCTGCAGCAACTGCGCTATGAAGAGGAGATCCGCTCTTCGCAGGATCTGACATTGCCTTCGGAAGTTAAGATAGGTAAAAAGGAGCTGGATATGGCGATAGAACTCATCCAACAATATGCTGCCGAATTTGATATCAGCCGGTATAAAGATGAATACAAAGAGGAACTGATGAAAATCATCAAAGCCAAAGCCAGCGGCAAAAAGCCGGTGGTGAAGAAAATGAAGGTTGTGCATACCAAAAGCGATGATCTTTTTGACCAGCTGAAGGCCAGCCTGGGTAGTAAACCAGCTGCCACCGGTAAAAAACGCGCATCATGAGCCTGAGCAGGTATAAACAGAAAAGAAATTTTGAATCCACTACAGAACCAGTGGCAGGCAAACCTCAGCAGGGAACACATGCGTTTGTAGTGCAACGGCATCATGCTACCCGGCTGCATTATGATTTCCGGCTGGAAGTAGCAGGGGTACTTAAAAGCTGGGCCGTACCCAAGGGGCCGTCTATGAACCCTGCAGATAAACGGCTGGCTATGCAGGTAGAAGACCATCCCTATGATTACAAAGACTTTCAGGGGACCATCCCCAAAGGCAACTACGGCGCTGGTACCGTCTATATATGGGATAAAGGCACCTTTGAACTCATGCGTGGCAGCGGAAAAAATTTTGATGCTGATGCACAAAAAGAAATCGAAGCCGGCGATCTGAAAATTGTGCTGAAAGGAAAAAAGCTGAAAGGTGAGTTTGCCCTCGTAAGAATGAAAGCAGCTAACGACAATGCCTGGCTGATGATCAAACATCGTGATAAATATGCAGTAGATCAATATAACAGTGAAGACTATACGCCGGAAAGCGTAAAAACAAAAGGCATCCGCGAAAAGGAAGCTTCCCGTAAAAAAAAAGCCCCATACCTACTCCTGAACCAGAACCTGAGCCAGTAAAAAAACACATCACCCGGAAAACACAAGCGGTCAAAAAAGTATATAAACCTATGCTGGCCACACTGGTAGATGCTCCGTTTAATGATGCTGACTGGTTATTCGAAACTAAATGGGATGGCTATCGTGCTATTGCCACTGTACAGCAACATAAAGTATCCCTTTACTCCCGCAATGAAAAAGATTTTAGCAGGGACTATCCCGCTGTGGTGGCGGCTGTAGAGAATATTGCGCATAATGTGGTGCTGGATGGCGAAATCATTGTGCTGGACAACAAAAAAAATTCTCACTTTCAATTACTCCAGAATTATAAAACTACCGGTAAAGGTAACCTCGTATACATGGTCTTCGACCTGTTACACCTCAATGGCAGCGAATTACAACAGCTCACACTACTGGAACGAAAGAGCCTGTTAAAAGACCTGGTAGACCAGCTGAATGATAAAAGGGTACAGTTTTCTGCTCATGTACTGAAGAAGGGAAAGGATTTTTTCCAGAAGGCACAACAACAGCAGTGGGAAGGTATTATAGCGAAGAAAACCGATAGCACATACGAAGAAGGCAGGAGAACCATGTCGTGGCTGAAGATAAAAGTCACTAACGAGCAGGAAGCTCTTATCTGTGGCTTCACCGCCCCCAGAGGCAGCCGCAAGAAACTGGGCGCATTGGTACTGGGCTTGTATGAAGATAAAAAGCTGAAGTATATCGGCAACTGCGGCGGAGGTTTTAATGATGCCATGCTCACCATACTGTACAACAAGCTGATGCCGCTGGTGCAGAAGACTTCGCCTTTTACGCAGAAAATAAAGACAGACATGCCCGTTACCTGGGTCAAACCCAAACTGGTATGTCAGGTGAAGTTCTCCGAATGGACCGGTGATGGTATCCTCCGTATGCCTGTATTCCTGGGACTGAGAGAAGATAAACCCGCTGCGGACATACATCCGGAAACACCTAAATCCATGACCATGACAACAGCAACAGCGGAAAATAATCGCGCCATCACCCTGAATGGTAAAAAGGTGTCCCTCACCAACCAGCAGAAAATATACTGGCCAAAAGAAAATATTACCAAAGGACAGCTGATCGATTATTACCTGTCTGTAGCCAGTTATATCCTGCCACACCTGAAAGACAGACCGCTGTCGTTACATCGTTTCCCTAACGGGATTACACACCCTTCTTTTTACCAGAAAGACCTGGACCTGGAACAAACACCTGACTGGATTAAAAGCATTCCGCTGATGGCTGCTTCCACTGGTAAAAAAGTAGATTATCTGCTCTGCAATAACCAGGCTACACTGGCTTATATGATCAACCTGGGCTGCATTGAGGTCAACCCCTGGCTGTCGCGTACTTCCAGCCTGGATAATCCTGACTTTGTAGTGATGGACCTGGACCCGCAAAACATAGACTTTAAATACGTAGTGGAGGCGGCCCTGCATATTAAAGATTTTCTGGACCAGTACCAGCTGCAGAGTTTCTGTAAAACTTCCGGCTCTGAAGGGCTGCACATCTATATTCCTACCGGGGGCAAATACAGTTACGATACCAGCCGTTTATTTGCGGAGTATATCGCCCGGCATGTTCATCGGGAACTGCCTCAGACCACGAGTGTAACAAGAACTAAATCGGACCGCAATAAAAAGGTGTATCTCGACTATTTGCAGAACAGGGTGGCACAAACGGTAGCAGCACCATACTCGGTAAGGCCTAAGCCTGGTGCTACCGTGTCTATGCCGCTGTCCTGGAAGGAAGTGAATGAATCGCTGCGGATCAGTGACTTTGATATTTTTAACTCACTTCAACGAATAAACGAAGCAGGAGACTTGTGGGAGGATATACTGCAAACAAAGAATGACCTGCACAGATTCATCAGTAACGTGGAAAAGCATACAAAAGCCTGACTTGTTTACTTTTTAAACTACCTGTTATGCAACGGTTTCATCTACATCTGCCCGTTGTACATTCGAAGGGATACGGCATCATTCTCGCCGTTATTTGTATGGTACTCACGGTTGTTTCTTATGCTACCGATCAATACGGTGCGTTGTGGACAGGCTTTGGTATCGCCCTGGTGTTTTTTGTAGGTATTTTAATCTCCATCATCCATTATAACGGGACGCATGGTGAGAAGACTTCTACGGCTTCCGCTTTTTACCTGGGTATCCGGACCACCTTCCTCGCTACCTTCCTGCTGGGGGTATTTGCCCTGATATTTCATGTTCTGGTGGTAAATGGGACTATTCATCGCCTGATACCTCAGGGCTTTCAGCAGACGCCCAGGATTATCAGAGGGATAGAAACAGAAAAGGAAAGGTTCTGGATTCTGTTTGTGGGTAATGTGTTGATTGCTGATATTGCTATGGGCGTGCTGGCCGCTATGCTGGGAGCACTCGTTTTTAAGGCCAATCAGAAGTCTGCCGGCGAAGCTACAAAGGACAACATTTAAGGATTTTGTTATGTACTTATTTAGTTATTTTGTTGTTGTTATAGGTGGGGCCCGTAGTCCCGCAGGCAACAATCCAAATAATTAAATCTGAGATACCTTGAAGGGCCATATACTCATTATAGATGATGAAGACCAGTTACGGAAGCTTTTGAGCCGTTTGCTGGCATTGGAGGGTTATACGATGCATGAAGCAGGCAATATCAGGTCTGCCATGAAAATCCTGGAAAAAGAAGAAATCAGCGTTGTGCTGTCGGACGTGAAACTGCCCGATGGCAATGGGGTGGAGCTGGTGCCCACGATCCGCACCCGTTTCCCGCAGGTGGAAACTATCGTCCTGACTGCCTACGGCAATATCGCTGATGGGGTACAAGCCATCAAAAACGGTGCTTTCGATTATATCACCAAGGGTGATGACAACAACCGCATCCTGCCACTGGTAAGCAAAGCCATGGACAAAGCCCGGCTGCAGTTCCGTATCCGCGACCTGGAGAAAAAGATCGCCGGCAAATATAACTTTGACAATATACTGGGCTCTTCGCCCGAAATTATGAGTGCGATAGAACTGGCGCGGAAAGTAGCTCCTTCGGATATGACGGTGCTGCTGCTGGGCGAAACCGGTTCAGGGAAGGAAGTGTTTGCCCACGCCATCCATGAAGGCAGCAACCGCCGTCAGCAGCCGTTTGTGGCGGTCAATTGCAGCGCTATCGGTAAAGACATCCTGGAAAGTGAGCTGTTTGGCCATGTGACCGGCGCCTTTACCGGTGCGGTAAAAGATAAAAAAGGATTTTTTGAAGAAGCCCGTGGCGGTACCATCTTCCTGGATGAAATGGGGGAGATGCCGGTAGAGCTGCAAGCCAAGCTGCTGCGTGTACTGGAGGCTCAGGAGTTTTATAAAGTGGGCGAGCCTAAAGCTATTAAAACAGATGTCCGGGTGATTGCCGCTACCAACCGTAATCTCGAACAGGAGATCGCCGCCGGTCATTTCCGGGAAGATCTGTTTTATCGTTTGTCCGTTTTCCAGATATCACTGCCATCACTGAACAACCGTAAAAAGGATATTCCTTTACTGGCCACCTGGTTTATTCAGCAGTTCGCGCCCAAGATGAATAAACGGCTGACGGGTATGAGTCCCGCTTTCCTGCAGGCTTTACAACAACACAGCTGGAAGGGTAATATAAGGGAGTTGCGTAATGTGATTGAAAGGGCAGCCATTCTCACGGATACGGATATACTGGATGTGTCTTCCCTTCCTTTTGATTTCCAGCAGGGGAAAGATGACAGCACGTCTTCCCTTCGTCTGGCAGATATGGAGAGAAGCCATATCATCAAAGTGCTGGGTCAGGTAAAGGGTAATAAGACCAGGGCAGCGGAGTTGCTGGACATCGGCCTTACTACGCTCTATAATAAGATCAAAGAGTACAATATTTAGCTGCTTACAGAATCCAGCCCATGATAAGGCAGGCAATTACGATAAATGGCGAAGGGAGTTTCGTGAATATCAGTAATGCCAGCGTGCAGATCATGATCAGGATGTTGTACCAGTTGGTGGGGATCGCCAGAAAGAGGATAAAGGTGGCGGCCCACATGATACCTACTACTACCGCGTTGATGCCTTCGAGAGCGCGGTAGATGATCACATATTTTTTCAGGTTATGCCAGATAGGGAAAAAGAAGAGTACCAGTAACAGGCTTGGCAGGAAAATGGCGATCGGCGCCAGCACACAGCCCAAAAACTGGTAGCCCATGCCCAGATTGCGCATAGCCATGCCTCCTACATAAGCGGATATCGAGAAGGTGGGGCCGGGGAGCGCACGCATAATACCCGCACCGGTAAGCAGCTCCTCCGCGCTCAGATATTGCGATTTGGCACGGGTAACGTACTGTTCCAGCATCATCGCGATCAGGATATCGCCGCCGCCGAATACCAGGCTGCCGAAACGGTAGAAGTTCTCAAAAAGGTTGAAGGGACGGCGTGTCACCCATTCATGGGAACGGGCATATTCCGAGAGGATACCCGCCAGTACGAAGATGAGCACAAACAGCCATATATTTCCCCACTGTATTTTTTTCGGCTTGTCTGAAATATCCGGAATACGTTTGTTACTGAAGTTGGAAACGATGCCGCCCAATATGATCAGGGCGGGGAAAGTCCAGGGTGATTTGAGGTAACAGGCTGCAAACATGGCCACAATCATGATCACAAAGGTGGCCACATTGTTGATGCTGATCCGGTATGCCTTGAGGCCGCCATAGGCCAGAAAACCTACCGCCATCGGCTGTACGTATTTAAAGATATCCGTTTGTAAGGCGCTTTTATTGAAATACTGCAGCAGGAAACTAAGCGAGCCCATCATCAGGCAGGCTGGCGTGATCCAGATAAGCAGGGTAAAGATGGCCAGCATCACGCCACCGCGTTTATAGCCAATGAGGGTAAGGGTTTGGGATGATGATGCCCCGGGAAGCAACTGGCAGAAAGCATTATATTCCATCAGCTCCTGCTCGGTAACATCTTTTCGCTGGTATACAAATGTTTTCATCATCATTGCCAGGTGCCCCTGCGGGCCACCGTAGGCAGTTATGCTATGTAATAGCACCGCTTTGAGAAAAGGTATATGACGTAGAAACACAGTTATTGATAAAGTGAATTCAGCTCCAAAGGATTCAATAAGTTAGTAAAAATAATCCTACAAAATACAATAGTGTCGCTAATTATACTAATCTGTAATGTAATAAAGGCACAATACTTGTAATACGGGAGGCTATCTGATCGAATATGGCCTTTTATCCGTTGTGACAGTTTGTTCTTGCGAAGATTTTAACCCACCGGCATGAAAGAGTGCCCGGACTAAAAGTCTAACCATATTGAAAAAACCAGCGAAAAAAATAACCATACAGAGAAGCCAAAAGAAAATAACCAGACTTGCCCGCGCGCAGGATAAATGTAAAGTCCCGGTAAGTAACCTTGCCGGGACTCTGTATATCAGGAGATAGTTTATTTTTTCAACCCAATTTCGCGCAGGCGTTCATCGAGGTATTCACCGGCAGTGATAGGTTCATATGCCAGCGGGTTTTCGGCGGTAACGCAGCTTCCCAGGCAATCCAGCTTCATACCGGATTTAGGATGCAGGAAGAAGGGGATGGAATAGCGGGAGGTATGCCACATTTCACGGGGAGGGTTGACAACCCGGTGAGTAGTGGATTTTAACCGGTTGTTGGTAAGGCGTTGCAGCATATCGCCCACGTTTACCACAATTTGTTCCGGCAGGGATGTTACCGGCACCCAGTTATTTTGTTTGTCCAGGATCTGCAGGCCGTCGGCAGAAGCGCCTACCAGCAGGGTAATCAGATTGATATCTTCATGTTGTTCCGCTCTGATGGCCGATTTAGGCTCCTGATTGATAGGAGGGTAGTGGATGGCCCTGAGAATGGAATTACCATTGTGTATTTTGTCATCGAAGTAATGCTCGTCCAGACCCAGGAACAGGGCGATAGCCTGCAGCAGGTGCTTGCCGGAAGTCTCAAAACCACGGTAAGCTTTAAAGAAGGTCGGTGTGAAAGCTGGTACTTCTGCCACCGCTACGTTAGGTGGATATTCTTCCCCGATCGGATCGTTGTCTTCCACAGTCTGACCAAACTGGAAAAACTCTTTCAGGTCAGGCGCGTCATAACCTTTGGCGTGTTCCTTACCAAAGGAGGTATAACCACGCTGGCCGGCCAGTTCAGGAATTTCGTATGTATGTTTGGTTTCAAAGGGAAGCTTGAAAAATGCTTGTACGTAATTGTAGAGGTCTGCAATAAGCTCGTCAGGAATACCATGATTCTTTACCGCTACAAAACCAACTTCTTCATAAGCCTTTCCCAGTTGCTGCACAAAAGCAGCTTTCCTGTTGGCATCACCGGAGGTGAAGTCTGCCAGGTCTACTGATGGGATGGAATGGGTAATTGCCATATCGTTTAATTGTTTTGGAGCGGTAAAGGTACGGAATATCAATTACGAATTACGAATGGCGAATTACGAATAATGATGACCAGAGCGGGCAGGAATGCATTTTGAGCGCAGTAAGTTGCCATGCTCCATTCGTAATTCTATTTGAAATAGGCTTCTTCCTTGGGATGGATGTCTACAATAGCGTAGCGGTCTACCTGGTTGATCAGCATTTCATCCATGATGTCTACTACATTTTCATAGCGGGCCTGCTTATCAGCTTTGATAAGTACCATCAGATCATTTTGATGGAAGGCCTTACTCACTGCTTCTTTTTTACGGATGATGATATCGCGGATACCGTTGTGGTTGGCAAAAGAGGTATAATTTACCTGTGGCGGTTGTGATGGATCATCTCCGATGCCTTCATACCAGGCGATGCGTCCCTGAGGTCCCAGTATAACAGTCAGCGCTTTGCTGGCAGCCAGCGACATAGGATCTCCATCACTGCGGGGCATCAGCAGGTCCATGGTTTTGGGCTGTGACAAGGTAGTGGTGAGCATAAAGAATGTGATCAGCAGAAAACCCAGGTCTACCATAGGTGTCATATCCACACGGGTTGATTTTTTGTTGCTGCGTGTTCTTTTGCCGCAGTGGCGGCCATTTGGAGCAGTTGTATTTATTTCAGCCATAACTAACGGTTTTGCATGTACGAAAAAATGGTTGAAAGCGCTTTCTGCTAATTAGATGCAGCCTGCATCACTTTCCACAAAAAAATAAAAATCAAAAAAATAAAACGCATAAAAAACCCTGTACAAGCAAGGCTCATACAGGGTAACTATAATTTATTTGATGAATCATGATGTATCAAATAAATGATCTGAAGCAAAACATCAGAAGAATCACTTTACATCATCATTCATCACCGTTAGAAGTCGGCGTTCTTCGGTGTCCTTGGGAAAGGAATCACGTCGCGGATGTTGGTCATACCGGTTACGAACAGCATCATACGCTCGAAGCCCAGACCGAAACCGGCGTGCGGTGCGGTGCCAAAGCGGCGGGTATCGAGGTACCAGGACAGTTCATCTACCGGCACATGCATTTCTTCCATGCGTTTTACCAGCTTATCGTAATCTTCTTCACGTTGTGAACCACCTACCATCTCACCGATGCCGGGGAAGAGGATGTCCATTGCTCTTACGGTTTTGTTGTCTTCGTTTAGCTTCATGTAGAAGGACTTGATTTCTTTCGGATAATCAGTCAGGATTACTGGCTTTTTAAAGTGTTTCTCCACGAGGTAGCGTTCGTGTTCGCTCTGGAGGTCTGCTCCCCATCCTTCAATGAGATACTGGAACTTCTTGTTTTTGTTAGGCTTGCTGTTTTTCAGGATCTCGATGGCTTCAGTGTAAGTGATGCGCATGAATTCATTGTTCAGTACGAACTCCAGTTTCTCCAGCAGTCCCATTTCACTGCGTTCCTGTTGAGGCTTTTGTTTTTCCTCTTCTACCAGGCGGGCGGCCAGGAAGTCGAGGTCTTCACGGTTGTGCTCCAGGATGTGGCTGATGAGGGATTTGATGAAAGCTTCTGCCAGGTCCATGTTGTCTTCCAGTTCATAGAAGGCCATTTCCGGCTCGATCATCCAGAATTCCGCCAGGTGACGGGCAGTGTTGGAGTTTTCAGCGCGGAAGGTAGGGCCGAAGGTATAGATCTCTCCAAAGGCCATTGCACCCAGTTCGCCTTCCAGTTGCCCGGAAACGGTCAGGTTGGTAGACTTTCCAAAGAAGTCTTCTTTAAAATCGATTTCGCCGGATTCCGTACGGGGCGGGGTTTTCATGTCGAGAGTGGTAACTCTGAACATTTCACCGGCGCCTTCTGCATCAGAAGCGGTAATGATAGGCGTATGCAGGTATACGAAGCCCTGATCGTTGAAGAACTTGTGTACTGCAAAGGCCAGTGAATGGCGTATGCGGAAAACAGCGCCGAAGGTGTTGGTGCGGAAACGCAGGTGAGCGATTTCACGCAGGTATTCCAGGCTGGGCTTGTTTTTCAGCTGCAAAGGATATTTTTCTGCATCGCAGTCGCCCAGTATTTCAAGGCTGCTGGCCTTCAGTTCTACGCGCTGGCCTTTGCCGAGAGAGGGGATAACCTCTCCGGTGGCACTGATGGCTGCACCAGTGGTGATGCGCTTCAGCAGGGCTGCATCGGTATTTTCTATATTGATAACTACTTGCAGATTATTATTGGTAGAGCCGTCGTTTAACGCTATAAACTGGTTGTTGCGGAAGGAACGCACCCAACCTTTTACTGTTACTTCGTAATGCGTCCTGTCATCGGACAGGATTTGCTTGACTTTCACTCTTTGGCTCATAAATTAATTTTTTTAGGATTGCAAAAATAAGTGTTCTCCCCCATAGTCCATAACACTAATGGTGGCTTAACAAGATAATATACTCCTGTCTGGTTGCAAAAGAAATGTTAAAAATTGATATAATATTAAAACGGATATATGATCAGGCTCAGATTTAAGGACCGCGCTACTACGCTTTTATAGCCGGAAATAGAAGGGCCGGATAGCTGAACAACTGTGACTACGGGGCATTTCGGGGCAAATTTTTTTGGATAATAATAAAACTTGTTTTAATCTTGCGTTATAATCTGACTGATTAAGTTCATTTTCACATCTTCATCAGCAGTTCCTAAACTCAATCATTCCCTATCAAATTTAATAATCTAATTAAATTTCTTGACACAAAACAATTATTTGTAATTGGTGTATGTTGGTATGCAGTGGTACCCGCCTCACAACACTTCTAAAATTTGACAACACAGATGATGTACGACATCTTACAACTGAACGACATGCTCGTTCCTGAGCTGCTTGACATTGCTGAGAAGCTTGATGTTCCCAACGCTAAAAAACTGAACAAACAGGACCTGATCTACAAAATACTGGACAAGCAAGCAGTGATGGCCTCAGAAGATAACCAGTCCAACGGAGAAGAGAAAAAAGCACGTAAACGCAAACCTGTAAAGAAAGACGAAGCGCATCACGAAACGGAAGAACCCTCCGTTGCTGACGAAAAACCAGCCGCAAAAAAATCTACTAAAAAAGCTCCCGGTAAAACAAAAGACACGGAACCAGAACCGGCTCCAGCTCCGGCAGCTAAATCCAAAATAAAAGACTTTGATATAGACCTGGACAGCATTCCATCACTCACTTTCGATGATGATGATGATATCATTATCCCTGCTTTCACTGAAGATGAAGTAGAAGAAGAGGAAGAAGAAGTGCCTGCTGTTCCGGCTGCAGAAGAGGAAGAAGAGGAGGATGATGATTTTGTGATGCCTGAAGGCATAGATACAGTTGCTCCTGCTGCGCAGAAACAGCGGTATCCTAAAAAGGACGCCATCTTCAACATCGAGTTTGATGGTGTGATCCTCAGTGAAGGCGTGCTGGAAATGATGCCCGACGGCTACGGTTTCCTCCGTTCTTCCGACTATAACTACCTGAGTTCCCCGGACGATATTTATGTTTCTCCTTCACAGATAAAACTCTTTGGCCTGAAAACCGGCGACACCGTTAAGGGTTCCGTGCGTCCGCCAAAAGAAGGAGAGAAATATTTCGCACTGCTGAAAGTAGAAACCATCAATGGTAAGTCTCCTGAAGAAGTACGTGACCGCGTACCTTTCGACTACCTGACTCCGTTGTTCCCTTTCGAAAAGCTGAGACTGACAACAACTTCCAATAACTACTCCACCCGTATCATGGATATGTTTACACCTATCGGTAAAGGACAGCGCGGCCTGATCGTTGCGCAGCCTAAGGTAGGTAAAACCATGCTGCTGAAAGAAGTGGCCAACGCCATCGCTACTAACCACCCTGAAATTTATCTGATGGTGGTACTGATCGATGAACGTCCGGAAGAGGTGACTGATATGGAACGTAGTGTAAAAGCAGAAGTAATTGCTTCTACCTTCGATGAACCAGCGGAGAAACACGTAAAAGTTTCTGCTATCGCCTTGCAGAAAGCCAAACGCCTTGTAGAATGCGGACACGATGTAGTTATCCTGCTCGACTCTATCACACGTCTGGCAAGAGCACACAATACCGTGGCACCAGCATCCGGTAAGGTATTGAGCGGTGGTGTGGAAGCTAACGCAATGCAGAAACCAAAACAATTCTTTGGTGCTGCCCGTAAAATTGAACATGGTGGTTCACTCACTATCCTCGCTACAGCACTGATAGATACCGGTTCCAAAATGGACGAGGTGATCTTCGAAGAATTTAAAGGTACTGGTAACATGGAGCTCGCGCTCGATCGTAAACTGGCTAACAAACGCATCTTCCCGGCTATCGATGTATCTGCATCTTCTACCCGCCGTGATGACCTGCTGCTCGACAAAGACTCTCTCAAACGTATCCATATCCTGCGCAATCACCTGGCAGATATGAACACTGACGAGTCTATGCACTTTATGCTTCAGCACATGCGTGGCACTAAAAACAACGAAGAGTTCCTGATCTCCATGAACGGATAATCAGATTCTTTCTAACATAATGAAGCCCCGCCGGATAACCGGCGGGGCTTTTTGTTGTGCATCATGTGCATCAATATGTATCAGGCAAATTAAAAAAGTACTAAAAGCAAAAATCCCGCTACAGTAATACTGCAGCGGGATTCTCCAATCTATCTAACCTTTTGACTTTCTTATGTATAACATCAATCAAATACGTGATTAGAATATGAAGTTAACACCCAGGTTCAGCTGTTTAGTGAAGTTGAAGTCGAAGTTGCTAACGTTTGTTTTAACTCCGGTTGCTTCATTTTTATGCTGAGCATAAGTGTAACCCAGACCACCAAAAGCACCTTCAATCATGAAGTGTTTGGTTACGAAGTAAGTGATACCAGGCAGTACGTTTACGTTAAAGCCATTGATGGTTTCAGTTTTTGTGTCACCTACTTTAGTGTTACCAAAACCGTATCCAGCATTAGCTTCAGCAAAGAAAGCAAATTTGCTCTGACCGATCATATGGTAGTTACGGGCGAAGATACCAGGAGTGATTTCCAGGGTTTTAGTTTTCACGCCGGATACTGCTTTTTCGGTGCCGAACTGAGAGTTGGCAAATACACCGATTA
This sequence comes from Chitinophaga flava, assembly GCF_003308995.1. NCBI lineage: Bacteria > Pseudomonadati > Bacteroidota > Chitinophagia > Chitinophagales > Chitinophagaceae > Chitinophaga > Chitinophaga flava. Next base: position 3,605,576 of record NZ_QFFJ01000001.1, read on the forward strand.
CCCAGTTGGAGTTCAGTGCGTAACCTACTTTAGGGCTGATACCGAAAGTAGTGTTTGTTTCTTTTGCATCAGTGCCTTTTACTTTAGCAGAAGTGGTGCTTACGTTAACATTTCCGCCCAGGATAACATCGCCTTTTGATAACTGTGCCTTTGCTACTTGTGTGCCGAACAGTGCTACTGCGGCCATTACAATCAACTTTTTCATCTTTCGTAAAATTTAAATATACATTAAAACTGTTCTCTCTTTCTTTGATTCTTCTACATACATGAATGCCGATCCTGGTTGATTGTCGGTTTATATCTTAATCCATTAAAGAAAATATACAATACTTGTCTTTCCCTTTCCATAAAGCATCTGAGGCCATTCCGGTCGTGAGGGTCAAAACTTGTCGCCTGCCATTTGCACCATATTACCCATAAACCAAATAATACGTTGACAAGCAACTGCGCCGTAGTATCAGGATCCGTGGCTTCACACAGCTCACCAATACTGATCCCCTTCCGGATAGTGGCAGAAAGAAAAGAAACTTCCACAGTCTGCAACAACTCTATCGTTTGCCGCATCCGGCTGGAAGGAACATCCTTGATCCATTCGTTTATTCCGAATAAAAAATGATACTCCACCAGCATCCTCTCTTTCAGCTCCAGATAACGGTTGATGATCGCATCTGTGGAAGTGGCTTCTTCCACATAAGCAGACATGTCAAAAAAACAATCTGCTATCATACGCTCCACCACCGCTACGTAAATGGATTCCTTATCTGAAAAATAGTAATACAAAGAACCTTTCGAGATTTCCAGATCCCTGGCGATCTCTTCCATGGTAGTTTTAGACAAGCCGAACCGTTTGAAGCGCTTTAAAGCAGCCTCCAGGATTAATGTCCGCTTTTGGTCTAGTTCTGCCATAGATAGCTCGTCAATGTTAAAGTCTGACTGTCTGACTTTTTTGTTTGACGGGTCAAAAGTACGACCAAAAGTTATTCCACCAAATTTTTTTGTTAAATTATTGTTACGTATTCTCCGCGCAAAATGTTAAAAAGGGAAGAAAAAAGGGCAGAGGGTGTCAGCCCGGTCAAAAAATGCGGTTTTTCTTGGATGAAATTAAAGGAGCAATCTGAAAATATTGAAATTGAACAATCAGGAGAGCGCAAATGCCTTAAATATCAATATATAAGAATAAGTAAATCGTTGTATATGCTTACTACCGCTGCATCCGGTTCAGTAAGTCTTTCCTCCGGCGCTCAGTGATGTCCAGCACAATGCCACTTTTCAGCATCACCTTACCCAAATGAGGATCTACCTGGCTGATATTGGCCAGCTGCACCATCTGGGTATTGTTGACCTGGTAAAACTGCAACGTGGAAAAAAGATCTGCATAATAACGGAAAGGCCGCTCAGCCTGCACCTCCACGCCGGAATCCAGCCGGAACAGGCAGTTGTCCTGCTGCGCTTCAAAACATTCCACCGCAGGTAAAAATATCGTACGTTCTTCTCCGTTAGTGTCATATATCAACAGCTTCCAGGATGCATGCTGCACATTGTTGAAATTCTCCAGCAGCACCTCATACCGCTGCTTACTGCTATTATTGGCAATACGTGTTTTGACCAGTGTTACAGCTTGCAGCAGGCTCTCCTTGTCTATCGGTTTCAATATCAGTTCCACCTCGCTGCAACGGATCACATGCAGAAACTTTTTCTCAAATGCAGTCACAAACACCGCTTCAAAAGCAACTTCCTGCTGAGTACCCATGAGTACATCAAACCCGGTACCGTCGGGCATCTCCAAATCAAGAAACACCAGCTCCGGCCGATGCTCCCTGATCTGTGCAATACCTGCTGCACAGTCAGAAGCGGTAGCGGCCACCTTTACTTCCGGGCAATATTTCTCCAGCATCAGGGCTATAATGTCCCGGCTATTTCTCTCATCATCTATGATGACTGCTTTTATCATTTTAATACTAACGTTTAAGAATATACTTTTTTACAGCTGTGGAATGAGAATCCGGACTACCGTACCACTGTCTTCCTCATTACGTGCCGACCGGTCGATTATTTCGATATGGATTTCTGTATTATACATCTTATTAAGCAACTCGGCCCTGTTCTGGCTCATCTCCATGCCGGAAGACTGGTGATGCTGAGGCAAAGTGCGCAATGACCTCGACCGGGCAATACCAATGCCGTTGTCGGCGATTACACATTCCAGCATATCAGCAGCTACCTGATTGAAATGGATGGAGAGATGACCAATAGGCTGCTGCGGATTCGTCATACCATGTTTGACGGCATTCTCCACATAAGGCTGCAGCAACATGGCCGGAATCTCCAGTTCAGCCGTGGCGATCTCCGGATCTACTACAATTTCATACTCCATTCTGTTTTCGAAACGCATTTTCTCCAAACCCAGATAAGTATTCAGATAGATAATCTCATCAGCCAGGGATATAAAGTTGCGCCGGGAGAAATCAAGCGTTTTGCGGATCAGATAAGAGAAGTCCGACAGATATTTCTGGGCATACTCATAATCCCGCTGCATCACAAACAGCTGGATAGAGTTGAGGCAGTTGAAAATAAAGTGAGGGTTGATCTGTGCCCGGATGGCCTTCAGCTCTATCTCCGTCAGCTTTTTATCGTATTCTGTTTCCAGCTGTATCTTTCGTTGTTCTTCCAGCTCCTGTTTTTTACGGAGAATTTCCGTGGTCTGTTCTTTTACCAGTTCTTCCAGTTGCTCGTTGAGTTTGCGTTGCAGCTCCTTGTTTTTATTGAGCTGTTTAATTAGCAGCTCTTGTGTGCGTGTTCGTTCAAGGTGTACCAGTTTATTACGATAACTGAGGCCGGCCAGAAAAAACATGGCCTGTAGCAGTACGCCGCCGATTAGTAACATGCTGGGGGCTGCCAGTTCTCCGAGTGCACTGAGCAGTCCCAGTGGCCGGATATGCATGAGGAAAGAGCCCAGACAAGCCAGATACAAACATACAGACCCGTACAGAAAAAAACGCACCAGCGGATGATGCCTGGAACGTCTGGCCAGTGCTACAAATACCACCAGCAGCGGTATCAGCGTACAAAAATATACGTAACTGTAGATGATCACCGGCAAATGATATTGTTCCATCAGGATACAATACATGCATACAATGATCAGGCCGCCCACAATTGTAGATACCCAGGCAAACACCTGTTCCATGAAAGGATATCTTTCTTTCAGATTCAGGAAGGTATTGCCAAACATCAGGTACATGAGATAGAAACAAAACAACAACCCCGGGATGTCCCAGTAGTACTTCAACATAGGCCAGCGGTGAAAGAAGGAAAGCTGATAGGGCTTGCTTTCCAGCCGCAGTGCGAAGAACAGTATCAGTCCCAGTATATAGATGGCAAAATAGATGTACGATTTGTCGGGTAACTGTATATAGTTAATGACGGAAATGCTGAAAAACACCAGCAGCATGCCTAGCAATACCTGTATCACTACCGTTTCCTTGCGGTAGGTGTCCTGCTGCCGGTTATGGAAGCGGGCGAAGGCCTGCTCGCTGAAGAGCGTGGGCGTGAGCGGATTTTCGTTGTATGATTTATTGATGATATGCAGATAGAATGTGCGGGACTGATGGGGAGGAATGTTGATGTTGAATCCGTAGTGGTCCCATCTTTCTACGCCTCCTCTGTCGGCCATCAGACCGGTTTGCATCAGCAGCCGGGCTGTATCTCCGGGTGGTTTTTCGTACCAGTACATGAAGTCGTGCCATCCGGCAAAGAGAATAACATTGAGAGGAGTAGTGCCTTCGTTTTTTGCCTTTAATTGCAGCCAGCAGTTGTTGATCTGCCCGTTATTTTTTTTGTAGTCATGAAAGAGTTGTGGAGATGGGGTAAAGGGCAGATGTGTCACCTGTTGTACGGTCAGGTGACCCTCTTTGTCGGAGAGGCTGTTTATGTAGGGACGCAGGTCCAGTTCCGAGGCAGCAAAACCGTCTTTTGCTATCAGGGTATCATGGGAGGGGTTAAGGGCAAAGGCTCCTGCAGTATAACAGTACAACAGCATTAGGATAATAATGCGCTTCACAGATGGTGTATGAGATTTTGATTATAACAATTGATCGATGGCTTTCGCCATATTTTGGTCTTTCTCTGTCACCACGTTGCCGGCATCATGTGTACTGAGGTATATTTCTACTGTATTGTAGACGTTGATCCAGTAGGGATGGTGGTCCATCTTTTCAGCTATCAGGGCCACTTTGGTCATGAACCCGAATGCTTCCCGGAAGTCTTTGAAGATAAAAGCCCGGTACAGTTGATTGTCTTTTTTTGCCCACATACAGCGGAGTGTTTAAAGGTGAAAACAAGGCAATTCAGTAGGTTGCTGGTCAAAATACTATGCTGGAAGCAGCTGTCGGTCTTAAATCCTGTCCTAAAAAATGAGGTTCATTTTATTTTTAATCTCTCTCGTATCTAGTAAAGATACTAATTGTACGAGCGGTACGAGGCGTAATTCGTCCAATAATTTTTTTATATCCGTAGCCTGGTAATAATCTCCTTTGATCAGCCAGAGGAAGTGGATATGTTTTAGTTCTGGTAGCAAAAATTCTGCCTGGCAGTGGTTATTGTAAAAGTAGTGAGATACCGAGTTGGTGGGTTCATGAAACTCCAGCACTGTAAAATGGAAGGACCTGTTTTTCTTCGAAAGGGTGATTTCCAGAAGATTGTTGACCCTGAAATTGGTATATAGCTGCCGGTTGATCTGCCAGCAGAGCTGATAATCGCGGGCGGTAGAGGCGATACCGATCAGGTGGGTGTTCTCAAAAAAATCTTCTACCAATTGCTCCTGGTCCAGTTTTAATTTGAGTATAGTCATAGTATAAAAATATTGCTGTACGGGAGAATGGTGATCACGCCTTCTTTTTCACGGCTTTTTTAGCAGCGGGAGCTTTTCGGGCGCCCGGGTCCCAAAATACGGTTTTAAAGTCGGTTATCTTGTCATTTTTTACTGTAACACCTTCCTGTTCAAGCAGTTCCTGCATGAGGGTAGGGGTAGCAAAAAAATGTCGTCCGCTCAGTTCGCCGTTGCGGTTAACTACCCGATGGGCGGGCACAACCGGTTTGGCACGGCCGGCGCCGTTCATGGCCCAGCCCACCATCCGGGGCGTGAGTTTGATATCGGCTGCTTCCGCGATGGCGCCGTAAGTGGTGACACGGCCTTTGGGTATTTTACGGGCTATTTTATAAACCACGTCAAAGAAAGAGGCGGGCTCACTGCCCGTCTTTTTCTTCGCTGCGTCGTTTGAGGAGGATGGACTTTTTGGGTTCGGGTACGTTTTCATATGCAAATGGACAATGTTTACAACCGTTGCCACAACAGTAGCCGCGATCTAGATGATACTTTTCGGTAAACACCATATAGCCCTCCGCGTTATAGTAAAAATCAATCTTCTCCACCAACGGTTGCTTCATCGGAAGGCAGTTTTATGCTGCGCCAGTCCAGTCGGGTGGCTGGCAGCTGAAATCTGAGGTAACGGATGGTACGGCCATCTGCCAGGTGCATACCTTCGTAGTAGGTCTGTATTTTCAGCAATGGTGGTACTTCGGGCAGGGCATATACATCCGGAATGTCTTCCAGCAGCGTTAGGCCGGCGGCGGCAATCACTTCCTGTGTAAAAGCGTATAGTTCCGGAGAATCTGTTTTCAGATTAATGGTAGCACCTGTTGCCAGCAGTGGCTGGAATAGCTGCAGGAACTTAGGATGTGTGAGTCTTTTCTTGGATTTTGATTTACGGAGAAATGGGTCCGGAAATGTAATCCAGATATCTTTGATCTCTCCGGGAGCAAAATAATTGTCCAGTTTATCAATCTGGGTGCGGAGGAAAGCCACATTAGGAAGAGCTTCGTTAATGGCTGTTTTGGCGCCTCTCCAGATGCGGTTACCTTTCAGATCCACGCCGATAAAATTCTGGTCCTTGTACATACGGGCCAGCCCAAGTGTATAGTCTCCTTTACCACAGGCCAGTTCCAGCGTAACCGGATGATTATTCTTAAAATGTTCGTTCCATTTTCCCTGCATGCCTTCCGGATATATCAATACATTGGGGAAGGTCTCTATTTCTGCAAAGCGTTGTAATTTTTTTTGTCCCATTGAGGGCAAAATTAGCTTATTTTCTTGCAAAGGCATAAAGGGGGCAAGAACCAGCTTATTGAGCTGGCTTCCATTGCGGTCTCTGCGGAACAGGAGCGCATAAAAAAAGCCCATAGATCAGTGATCTACGAGCTCTTTAAACCAATTTGGCTGTAGGAGGAGGAGTCGAACCTCCACGGGGCAGTTAGCCATAGTACAATTAAGATTAGTGGTCAACCCATTTATACTACGTTTATCCCGAACTCCCCACCCCCGAGACAAGGGGGCATGTCTGCCAGTTTCATCATCCCACAATTTTGTATTATCATTACAGCCAGTGCTTTTCAATAGCCATTTGAATAATGATTATAATGCAAATCTAAAGGTAAGGCTGATTTCTTGCAAATTTTTTAAGAAAAATTTTTGAATTTTCGATATTTTTTAAATATTTGCATATAACTTTAAAACATTCAAAAACAAATTGTAAAAATGAGCCACAATTTGAATATTGACAAACTCGATTTGCAGATAATCAGCGAGATGATGAATAATGCTGAAATCTCCTATGCCGATCTGGGGAAGAAACTGTTCGTTTCCGGCGGCACCATTCATGTGAGAATGAAGAAATTGCAAGAACTGGGTATAGTTAAAGGTACTAAATTACATGTAGATCTGAAAATGATTGGTTATGATGTAATCGCCTTTATCGGTATCTATCTCGAAAAAAGTTCCATGTACGACACTGTCGCCAAAGAACTCCGCAAAATCCCGGAAATGGTACGCCTCAACTATACCACCGGTAGCTACAGCATGTTCGCAGAAATTATTTGTAAAGACATCACCCAGTTACGCCGTATACTCCACGATGAACTACAGAAAATAAAAGGAATTGAAAGAACTGAAACCCTTATCTCTCTCGAAGAAAGCTTTTACCGCACTATCAACGTGGTGGAATAATCAAGTGCCCGGCCCTGAAAGCTCCTGTAGTTGCTTTTTCGCCCGGAATGCTTAATTTTCACCAATGGTTACAACAGAAATTGCCGAAAAAATCAAACGGCTGGAAGAAAAGTATGCCGCCATGGGTCAAAACCTGTCTTCCTATCTCGACGGGCTCCTGTACGCGGACTATCTGACATACTGGGATTATATCCAACTGGATGTTTTGCTCAACCTGCAACATCCGCGCACGCCGATTCCGGATGAAAATATCTTCATCATTTATCACCAGATAACGGAATTGTATTTTAAATTGACCCTGCAGGCTATCGATCAGATATGCCAGGCGCCGGAATTGTCGGCAACGGTGTTTACCACCCAACTGAAAAGGATCAACAACTATTTCCGAAACCTGATCAACTCTTTCGAGATCATGGTGGACGGAATGGATAAAGAACAGTTCCTGCAGTTCAGGATGGCTTTGCTGCCTGCCAGCGGATTTCAGAGTGGTCAGTTCCGTAAGATAGAGATCTGCTCCACCCAACTGCAAAATCTGGTGTACGAGCCCCAACGTGCGGGCTTGACAAACGGTGAGCTGAATACTGTGCTGGACAATATTTACTGGAGAAGTGGTGCCACAGAACTGGCCACCGGCAAGAAAACCCTGACCCTGCGACAGTTTGAGCTTAAATACATGAGCTCTTTCCTGGATCTGGCTACCCGTTACCAACAACGTAATATCCAGTCAGCATACCTGCAACTGCCGGCAGCAGACAGACAGGCCATTATCCCTCTGCTGAAGGAGTATGACCTGAACATCAACGTACGCTGGCCCCTGATGCATTATAAATCCGCCGTAAGGTATCTGCACAAAAAACCGGAAGACATCGCAGCCACCGGCGGTACCAACTGGCAACAGTATCTGCCCCCGAAAAACAAACGTATCGTGTTTTTCCCGGAATTATGGACAGAAGAAGAATTGAACAACTGGGGAAAACTGGCTATGGGTGACGAATAACCCCCTATGCTATTTTCTGCGTAGTAAACCTCTTGATAAAATATGCCAGCAGCGGTACATCCGCCTTTTCCAGCGGGTGTGCCGTATCCGGCAATATCGTCAGTTGAGCTTCCGGCAACGATTTATATACTTCGATCGTTTCGGCAAAAGACACCATGTTATCACGATCGCCCAGCAACAGCATACACGGCGATGCTACCTGCGCAAAATCCTGTTGCTTTAACAGCGACTGATGCCCAAGCTCCGTTATCAGCTGCGCAGTACGCGATACCACTTCCTTCCAGTCATTAGACACATGCCTTTCCTGCAGTATCCTGGCAAACCCCGGTACCTTTTCTTCAATCAGTACAGGATTCAGTTGTTTAACCTCGTTGCTGGCCGTGGCCTCGTTCCAGTTGTATTTGGTGGCCAGTGTCATCACCCGGCCTATTTTTTCCGGATAATGCCGGGCCAGGTACATGGCCACATAACCTCCCATGCTGTACCCAAATACATGCACAAAGTCGAGCTGATGCTGGTCAAGGTATTCCAGCACTTCTGCGGCAAATACGTGGATACTAAAGCCATTGGTTGAAAACGGCACATCGCCGTGACCACTGAAGTTGAGAATATGAACATCGTAATAAGGCTCCAGTTGGGCGGCCAGCGCCTGAAACTGTATCCCGGCGCCAAGTGCGCCGTGGAGAAGGAGTATGGGGAGTTTATTTTGCTGCATTAAAATATCAAGAGATTTATGGATTAGAAATTTTGTTATCTGAAGGTCTTGCTACTTTAACAAAATAACAAAATCTCTACTTCTCTGAATCTATAAATCTCCAAATCCTGAAAATCATCTGGCCAGGTACGCCCCGTCTACCGGGTAATAACCACCGGTCACGAAGGAAGAAGGGGGAGAACTTAACCATAGTACCAGTTCTGCTACTTCCTCCGGCTTGCCTAACCGGCCTATGGGATGCAATGCCACCAGCTCCTGCATCACCTGCTGGCTCAGATGTTTTAATAAAGGGGTTTCTATAAATCCGGGACCTACAGCATTGATGCGGATACCCTTGGCAGAATATTCTATGGCAGCTGTTTGCGTAAGTCCTATCACCGCGTGTTTGGCCGCTACATAAGCGCAGGCCCCGGCAAAGCCTACAGCGCCCAGGATAGAAGCCATGTTGACGATCACGCCGCTGCCGGCTTTTTCCATGACGGGCAACTGATAACGCATGCCATAAAACACCCCGTTAAGGTTGATGTTGATCACCTTTTCCCATTCACTAAGCTGATAAGCGCCGGTAGGAGCAGACTCACCGCCGATACCGGCATTGTTGCAGGCTATGTCAAGCTGCTTGTATTGCTTTATGGTGGCGGCCACCAGCTGTTCACATTCAGCTGCCTTGCTGACGTCTGATTTAATAAAAACAGCATTGCCACCAGCTTGTGTAATCCCTTCGGCGACGGCCTTCCCGCCTTTTTCATCGATGTCACTCACCACCACGCTGGCACCGTTGTGCGCGTAGATTTCCGCTACACATTTGCCAATACCGGAGCCTGCACCGGTTACTAAGGCTACCTTGTCCGTTAAAAGTCCCATGTCATCCCGTTTTGGGTGTTTAACAATGCAGTACAGTTAAATGTTCCTTGTATTTTTTTGTTATTTTTGCATGGATGCAGTCACTTTACTATCTTCACTTTTAAGATGTTCCTACATCAATAATATTTTTAAATATATATAATGGAATATAATACCACGCGTAATTACCTGATAATGAAGGAATATGGCAGGAATATCCAGAAAATGGTGGAATTCCTGGTAACCATAGAGGATGATGAGGACCGCCAGCGCAATGCGATGGCTGTGATCGAGTTAATGGGTACGCTTAATCCGCATCTGAGAAATGTGGAAGACTTCAGGCACAAACTATGGGATCATATCTTTAACATATCCGGATTCAACCTGAACGTGGAATCTCCATATCCGAGACCTACAAGGGAAGCGCTGCAGGCCAAACCGGACCGTTTGCCCTATCCTAAAAAATATCCCCGCAACCGTCACTTTGGTAAAAACCTGGAACTGGTGATCGACAAAGCGATCCATGAAGACAACCAGGAAAAAAAGGAAGGGTTTACTCAATGCATCGGCAACTACATGAAACTCGCCTATTCCAACTGGCACAAGGAAAGTGTACATGACGATGCTATCAGGGGTGAACTGATGTCCATCAGTAATAATGAACTGGACTACCAGCCAGGCAATGCCAGCGTTAGCAGCAATACCAACACGCAAACCGGTGGCGGCATGACTTTCAATACCAGTGGTAACACCGGTGGCGGAGATCATTTCAGGTCCAACAAACGCAAAAACTTCCAGCAGAACAACAAGTTCAAAGGCAACAACGGAGGCGGAGGCAAAAACAATAACAACAAGCACAATAACAAATACAAAAACAGGAACAAGTGAGCAGTGCCTTCGAAGTAAGAGGTGGCAACCGTCTGAAAGGGGAAATTATACCCCAGGGAGCCAAAAACGAAGCTTTACAAATCATTAGCGCCGTGATGCTGACTGCAGAGAAAGTCACCATTCACAATATTCCGGATATAGTAGATGTCAACCTGTTGATAGAACTGTTGGGAGATGCAGGCGTAAAAGTAAACCGTATCAGCCGCGATAAGTGTGAGTTTCAGGCCGACAACATCGACCTGGCGTATCTGCAGAGTGCCGATTTCAAAAAGAAATCCGGCAGGCTCCGTGGCTCCGTAATGATTGCCGGCCCGCTCCTGGCCCGGTTTGGAAAGGCCCTGATCCCGAAACCCGGAGGGGACAAGATCGGCCGCCGTCGCCTGGATACCCATATCATCGGGTTCGAAAAACTGGGTGCCCGCTTCATCTACGATGCAGACGATAACTACTTCCGCCTGGAAGCCCCTGCTGGCGGACTCAAAGGCACTTATATGCTGCTGGACGAACCCAGCGTTACCGGTACAGCCAACATCGTGATGGCCGCAGTACTGGCACAGGGAACGACCACCATCTACAACGCTGCCTGCGAACCTTACCTGCAGCAGCTCTGCAAAATGCTCAACAGCATGGGCGCTCGTATCAGCGGTGTAGGTTCCAACCTGCTCACCATCGAAGGGGTAGCCACCCTCGGCGGATGCCAGCACAGCATGCTCCCCGACATGATCGAGATCGGATCTTTCATCGGTCTCGCTGCCATGACGCAAAGTGAGCTCACCATCAAAAATGCGGGCGTGGAAAGCCTGGGTATCATCCCCGAGAAATTCCGCTCCCTCGGTATACAACTCGAGATCAGAGGAAATGATATCTATATTCCTTCCCAGGAATCATATGAAATACAGACCTTCCTCGATGGCTCCATCCTTACCATCTCCGACCACCCATGGCCCGGATTTACGCCTGACCTGCTGAGCATTGTGCTGGTAGTAGCTACACAAGCCAAAGGCAGCGTGATGATCCACCAGAAAATGTTCGAGAGCAGACTGTTCTTCGTGGATAAACTGATCGATATGGGCGCACAGATAGTACTGTGCGATCCGCACCGTGCTGTGGTGATAGGCCTTGGCCGTCAGCATCAGCTGCGGGGCATCACCATGTCTTCTCCGGATATCCGCGCCGGTGTTTCCCTGCTGATCGCTGCCCTCAGCGCCGAAGGCAAAAGCACCATCCAGAACATCGACCAGATTGACCGCGGTTACCAGTACATCGACGAACGGTTGAGAAATCTGGGAGCCGATATCAAGCGTATTTAAACAAACTGTTAATACCTCCTCAAAACCCAAACTCCAGGAAACATTTTACTGGATTTTGGGTTTTGCATTTGAGGCAAGCAGCCTATTTTCGACTTTTATTATCATAATGGAAAAAAAGATCATCATTGTCACCGCCCCCTCCGGAGCCGGTAAAACAACCATCGTAAAAAAAATGCTGGCCAGCATGCCTGTTCTGGCCTTTTCTGTGTCCGCTGCCACCCGTACCGCCCGTGAAGGCGAAGTAAACGGAAAGGACTATTATTTCATGACCACTGAGGAGTTTCACTCCAAAATTGATGAAAATGCCTTCGCAGAATATGAAATGGTATATGCCGGCAAATACTACGGTACACTGAAGAGCGAACTGGAACGCATCTGGGATAACAACAAGGTTCCGATGGTGGATATTGATGTAAAAGGAGCCCTCTCTATCAAAGAACACTACCACGATAAAGCCCTCACTATTTTTATTCAACCACCTTCTATCGATGCGCTGCGGACCCGTCTCAGCGAACGAGGTACCGAAACACAGGCCTCACTGGACGAGCGTCTGGCCAAAGCACAGTACGAACTGTCTTTCTCTCATGAGTTTGACAGGATTGTTGTCAACGATGAACTGGAACGGGCCTACGAAGAAGTGAAAAATCTGGTAAATGATTTTTTGAATATAAAATAGCAGGGTGATCGTTGGTGTACCTAATTCGTTATTTTTGTTAGGATGGACGGATACACAATTATAATTCTAGTTTTCCTCGTACTGCTGGCAGCCTTCTTCTCAGGTATAGAAGCTGCCTTTGCCAATGTGAATAAACTCAGCATTGAGCTCAAAAAAAAGCAGGGAAGGGCTACCGGCAAAATACTGGCCGGTTTTAACGAGCATCCCAGCCGTTTTCTGGCTACCAGCCTCGTAGGGCTTACAATCACCGTGGTGATCTACAGCATCCTGCTCGCAGGCTTTTTTCAGCCGATCTGGGAAGCCAGTACTGCAGCGCCTGAAAACGTGCCCATGCCGCTCGTAATTTTCCTGGAAATATTACTGGCATCGCTGATAATGTTGTTCCTGGGCTTTTTTATACCCAGAGCCATTTTCCGGTCACGCCCGGAAGCACTGCTGAGCTTTTTCGCGCTGCCAATCTCTGTCGTGGCCAAACCACTGTTCGTGATCGGCAATGTCCTGGTGTCTATTTCCGAATGGATGCTGAAATACCTTTTTAACGTGCGTATACTCGAAACCCGCGAATCTTTTTCCCGGGTAGATGTGGAGCATTTCATCCGGCAGTCGCAGCAGCACTTTGGTGAAAACCAGGAGCTGAATACCGAGCTGTTCGAAAATGCCCTCTCACTGGCTCATGTTAAAATCCGTGGCTGTCTGATTCCCCGCAAAGAGATAGAAGCGCTCGATATCAAAAACCCTATCATTGACGCGCGGAAGAAGTTCATGGAAACAAAACTGTCCAAGATTATTATCTACGATACAACAATCGATAATATTCTGGGTTATATTCATCAACTGGACATGTTTAAAAATCCACAGAACATCGAAAGCATCATTCACCCGATACTGGCTGTGCCGGAAACAATGAGTGCCATTGATCTGCTGAGCAAGTTCAACAAAGAGCGCAAAAGTATCGCATGGGTTGTGGATGAGTTCGGTGGAACTGCTGGTATAGTAACTATTGAAGATGTACTGGAAGAAATCTTCGGAGAGATCAAAGATGAACACGATGAAGAAGAGTTTGTAGAAAAACAGATCGCCGAAAAAGAGTATATTTTTTCAGGAAGATTAGAGCTTGATTACTTAAATGAAAAATATAGTCTTGATTTTCCTGAAGATGAAAGTGAAACATTGTCGGGGTATATCATCAATCATCATGAAACCATTCCCAAGATAAAAGAAAGGATCATTATTGGTGACTATGAGTTTGATATACTGAACGTTACAGACACTCGCATCGAGATGGTGAAGATGAAAATTCTGGGTTGACAGACCGTATTTTAGCAGATGTTATACGATGTTTATATGATATGAAATTAATTGTAATGTTTGTATTAACGGCATAATAACAAAATTTGCTAAAACGTTTTTTAAAAAAGTAGTAGGAATTTAACACGGATTGTATACATTTGCTGTGGATGATGTAACACAATGATTTGATTTTTGTTAAAAGGTTGTAAAAAAAGTGTTCCAACATTGATAATAAAATAATTCTTGTTATTTTTGTATTACAATATAAAAGCGACCAGTGATCCTTACTTATACTGAAAGCTTGCCATCAATTAGGTAAGTAATTTGAACTGGAAGCAAAAGACATTCTCGAATTCAACTTTTTTGGGGTTAACAAACAATGGATGAAAGGCCGGCTCTTGATTCTTCTCGGGCTGGCTCTTTTTTTTGTACCTACTCAAGCCAACACTACCACCACTACGGCTCCCATTGCTACTCCTGTTCTCTTAAAAGACTATTAAAACCTCATACTTTATCTCGCTTCTGCTGTAAATTGTAGACTTCAACAACTATATTTGTGATCCTGTAGAAATCATATTCAATACCGCTCGATCGTAATAAAACATGTTAAAAAAATTGTTTTCAAATAACGAGGATAAGGCAGAGATGTCTTTTTTTGATCACCTCGAAGACCTTCGCTGGCACCTCGTAAGATCTGCATTAGCAATAGTAGCATTTAGTATATTCGGATTTGTATATACTCAGGAGATCCTGGACAACGTAATATTCGGACCTACCAACGCAAACTTCCCTTCCTATATCGCATTGTGTAAGTTGAGCCACTGGGTAGGTATGGGCGACAGCCTCTGTATTACACCAGTGAAAGTGCAATTCCTGAACTACAAAATGGTAGGTCAGATTATGCTACAGTTCAGACTGGCTTTCACCATCGGCTTTATATGTGCCTTCCCTTATATTTTCTGGGAGTTCTGGCGTTTTGTAAAACCCGCACTGAAAGAGAAAGAGCTGAAATGGGCCAAGGGAGCTATCTTCTGGGTGTCTTTCCAGTTTTTCCTGGGTATCTGTTTTGCTTACTTCCTGATGGCGCCTTTTACCATCAACTTCCTCGCATCTTATACCGTGACATCAAAAGCCATCAACCAGTTTTTTATTGATGACTATTTTGACCTGATGTCTCAGATAGTACTGGGTATGGGTGTACTGTTTGAGCTGCCTATACTGGTATATTTCCTGACCAAACTCGGTATTCTCACGCCTGATTTTCTGCGTAATTACAGAAGACATGCGATCGTGGTAATCCTGATACTGGCAGCCATCATCACGCCTCCAGACCTTGTAGATCAGCTGATCGTGTTCACTCCTTTATACTGTCTATACGAAATCAGTATCTTTATATCTAAGAAAGCGATGCGCGAAAGAGAAGAGGCAGCGAAAAAACAAGAAGTGGAAGAATGGTCCTAAGGATACTATCAAACAGTAAACAGTAACGCTATGCAACAACATACCTTTAACACTGCTTTGCCTGTAGCTATCGGGTCTGATCACGCAGGGTTTGAATACAAGGAAGACGTGATTTCTTATCTGGAAGCAAAAGGATTCACAGTAAAGGATTACGGAACACATTCCAAAGATTCGGTAGACTATCCGGACTACGCACATCCGGTAGCTACAGCCGTAGAAAGAGAACAGGCTGCCTTTGGTATCCTCATCTGCGGCAGCGCCAACGGAGTAGCTATTACAGCCAATAAACACCAGGGCATCCGTGCTGCTATCTGCTGGGGAGAAGAATTGGCAAGACTGGCACGTTCACACAACAATGCCAATGTATTGTGTATTCCTGCCCGTTTTGTGGATGTAGCCGTGGCTAATCAGATGGTTGATATCTTCGCTGAAACACCTTTCGAAGGTGGCCGCCATCAGAATCGCGTCAGCAAGATGGCCTGTCTGTAATGGTTTTTAACCATTCCCCACAAGCCTGGTAAACACATGATCATATTATTTGTATATTAAAGAGCCGGATGAAAGTCCGGCTCTTTCTTTTATAGCTGTTATAGCTTCACCAAAACGTAGTTCATGAGACTTCTTGCCACGATAGTATGTTTTCTTTTTCTGGCCAGTGCAAATGCACAGAAGGCCTACCAGCCAGTTACCAACAAAACAATCGCCAGCCGGTACGGAGCAATGATTACTCCGGAATCTGCCAGAAAGCAGCTGTCTGTCATTGCCGGCGAAACCATGGAAGGACGGGAAACAGGTACCCGCGGGCAGGAGAGGGCCGCCGCCTATATCATCTCCCAGTTTAAAGAAGCCGGCCTGCAACCCGGTGTTGAAGGCACCTGGGAGCAGCATTATCCACTCTACCGTGACAGCCTGGAAACGGGCACACTCACCTCTGGAGATCGTACTTTTCATTTTGGCCTCGACTTTTACGCCGGCATTCAGGAAACGCCTGATATCGATATCAGTGCAGACATTGTTTATGCCGGTTATGGTATTATCTCGCCCGAACACAATGATTACAAAGGACTGGATGTAAAAGATAAAATCGTAATAGTCAGGGAAGGTGCGCCTGCCACGATGTCCAGAGAAAAAGCCAACCCAACAGAAAAAGCTGCTGTGGCTGCTTTCAGAGGTGCCAGGGCTTTGCTGGTGGTGAGTAAAGGTGCTAACCGGTTCCGCGCACTGGACCAGCATTATATCCGCAAAACCGATATCTATAGAACCCGCGACACCAGCAGCAGAACAGGCATCTATTACATTACGCCGGCAACAGCTGCCTTTATCATGGGCGGGGATAGTCTGCAGGCTGAAAAAGGAATACTGCCGCAAACTTCTGCCAGGCCGCTGCATATCGTTTTCCACAAAAAAGATCTGACCCTGTGGCCTTCCAATGTATTGGGTTATCTGGAAGGCACCGATAAAAAAGACGAGATCGTATTTGTCACTGCACACTATGATCACCTGGGTATTGTAGACGGACAAATCCATTTCGGTGCAGATGATGACGGGTCAGGTACTACCGCTGTAATTGAAATGGCGAAGGCCTTCGGAAAGGCCGCCAAAGACGGCTACCGGCCCCGCAGAAGCATCGTATTTATGACTGTTTCCGGAGAAGAAAAGGGATTGCTGGGATCAGCCTATTATACGGCTAATCCAGTGTATCCACTGGCCAATACTATTGTAGATCTCAATATCGATATGATTGGCCGTGTTGATCCCGAACACGAACATGATACCAATTATGTATACCTCATTGGTGATAACAAGCTGAGTTCAGCACTGCGTCCTATCAGTGAAAACGCGAACAATACCTTTACCGGTTTTCAGCTGGATTACAAATACAACGATCCCAACGATCCGCACCAGTTTTATTACCGCTCCGATCATTACAATTTCGCGAGTCATGGAATACCAGTGATCTTTTATTTCAATGGTACACATGCGGATTATCATAAGCCCACTGACACCGTTGATAAAATTAACTTCAATCTGTTGGCGAGAAGAGCACAACTTGTTTTTTATACAGCGTGGGAGCTGGCCAACAAGCCGGTACGGTTGCCCGTAGATAGAAACGAACGATAACTGTGATGTGTATGATGCCGCTGATGTTCCTGATGAGCGGAGATCAGTGTAAATGTTTTAAAGCAATAAACCCTGTCTGATGCAGATGCAGACAGGGTTATTTTTTTGTTTTTCTTTCTCTCTTCTGATTCTTATCAATCTGAATTTTCATTGATAAGAATCATATAGCCTTCTCCGTTATACTATCAGAAGAATCAGATAATTACTGTCATTCAGGTAGCCCGATAAAATTATCAAAATGAATCACAGTTTATTTTGGTTTTTTTAACAAAAAATTATAAATTGTGTAAGGAGTCCTAGCTTATAATAATAGATATATATATCCTATTTTTTATGTGAATCAATGAGCGAATGTAAGCATTGTCATTTGTGTGTGAATCGATGAGTTTTTTACGAGAGTCAGGCATATACCCTTATAAACATTTTAGACTAACCTGTTGTTGTTCGAATCGGTATTTAATAATATCAGGCAGAGCTTGATCCTATTCAATTGGAGACTTAAACCCTGCTTTGATATCATTATAAAATTACCACCATGAAAACACCTGCCACCTTTCTTATGATAAACCATGGCTCTATCAGGATGTATGCATTAGTCCGCGGCAGAGTACGATGTTATCACAGTATTACCTGAGGGAGGTAGTTGGCATTTATCGTTTTATAATTTTATCCTGGGAAACTCAAGCATATACCTGGTTGTTTAAACGCGATTTATCCTGTCATTTAGCCACTTATTGTGAATTATAAAACGAGAGATGCATGCGTAATTTTTATAGTGCCTATTGGTGGATTTTTTTGCTTAGAGGGATTTTTGCCTTGATTTTGGGGGTGCTGGCTATTATCTGGCCAGGTGCCACTTTCACCACGCTGATTGTTTTCCTGGGGGGCTATCTTTTTGTAGCCGGACTGTTCGCTTTGATTGGGGCGATAGCAGCACGGAAAACGACAGAGAACTGGGGCATATTTCTGTTGTCTGGTTTGATAGGTATTATATTAGGTGTCCTTACAGTATACAATCCTTTTGCTACCGGGGCGGCGCTGATCTTCCTGGTTGGTTTCTGGGCCATGCTGGCCGGTATTTTTGAAATCATTATTGCGATCAGGTTACGGGCGTTGATAACGGGTGAAGGTTGGTATATCGCAGGCGGGACCATTTCTATTCTCTTTGGTATCCTGCTACTATCTAACCCCGAAGCGGCTGCACTTACCCTGACCTGGCTGTTTGGATTTTACGCAGTGATATCAGGCATTATGTTGATATCGCTATCTCTCCGGTTAAAAAGAAAATAATTCGAAGGAAAATAAATTAAGAATCATAAGACCCTGTTTTTGTTCAACAAATTATCCCCAAATGCACGCTTATTCTCTAACTAAAACGAATATACGATGAGAATCAAGACACCTGGTTAGGGCACCTGTTCTCAGTCGGCTTGCGGGTGTTGATATCACCCCACCAGACGCTGCAGGTGCCGGGCAGTACATCGGACGGAGTACCGGTGGCTACCATTGCTGCCCCAAAAATGCACTCACTCCCTGCCCCCACAAGGGTTGCTTGCTGTAGTCCATTTCGAAAATTTTAAAGTTAACCGTTATGTCATCCACCGAATTCAACAATTTGTTACTAGGAAATGCCGATTTCCTGCGGCCGTATGCAGTTACGCTTACCAAAGACTCTGAGTCAGCAAAAGACCTCTACCAGGAAACGTTGTTCAGAGCTTTGTCCAACCGCGATAAATACCTCGCCGGTACCAATATCCGCGCATGGCTGTACACCATCATGCGGAATATTTTTATCAACAACTACCGCCGGGGAAATCGCCAGTATAAATTGCTGGACAATGCAGTAGGAGATTATCTGCTGAGCCACCAGCCTTCCGCTATTGGCAATTTCGCAGAATCAGATCTCCGGGTGAAAGATGTACAGATGGCTGTCTATAATTTGCCTGTTATCTTCAAACAACCATTCCTGCTCTATTTTGAAGGCTACAAATACTATGAGATCGCTGCTATTCTGAATGAGCCGCTGGGAACCGTAAAAAGCCGCATCCATTTCGCCCGCAAGATGTTGAAAACCAGGATTACCAGGCACTGAAATTTTTTTGGAGATATTTACCAGTTGTTAAGGCTTTTGTAAAACCAGAAGCCCGGCAAACCAGGACAAATACCGGAAGTCGCTATTATCTATGAATACCCGATAGAGCGCTGAGATGTGTTAGGATACTATGCTGTTTTTATCTGCACCGTTGCTGGTCTGGCAGTAAGTATCTGCTGTACTTATGTTTGCGGGCTTCGGTTTAGGCCGACACCCCGGAAAAAATGTATCCGCCCCGTTCCCTTTACCGTTACCCCGTATCCATCAAATCGATAAAATATTAAACACCGGCCCCGGCCTGGTGAAGTAAAATCATTTTGCTACCATCAAAAAAATGATTCCCGGTCTGGGCAAGCAAAGTCATGCTTCCCCCATCAGATGCATCAGCAAAATCAAAAGAATCACAGTTTCATTTCGTACTTTTACACCCTACAAAAAAGTCGTGATGAAGGCAAATTATTTAGACGAGCTTAACGAAAGACAGCGGGAAGCAGTAGCTCATATCAATGGACCCCTGATGATCGTTGCAGGCGCCGGTTCGGGAAAAACAAAAGTACTGACCACACGTATTGCACACCTGATGAGAAATGGGGTGGATGCGTTTAATATTCTGTCGCTGACTTTTACCAATAAGGCAGCACGCGAAATGAAAGAACGTGTGGAAAAAATCCTGGGAGGCAGCGAAGCCCGCAACCTCTACATCGGTACCTTCCACTCCGTATTTGCACGCCTCCTCCGTGCAGAAGCTCACCGGCTGGGATATCCCAACGATTTTACCATCTACGATTCCGACGACGCTAAAAGTGTGGTGAAAACCATCGTAAACGAGCTTAACCTCGATGATAAACATTATAAACCCAACTTCGTCTATAATCGCATCTCCGCTGCCAAAAACAGCCTGATGGGGCCCGAAGAATACCAGCTCGACCATCTCGTACAACAGGAAGATATGAGGGCCAACAGACCCCTCATCGGAAAGATCTATGATATGTACGCCAAACGCTGCTTTAAAAACGGCGCTATGGACTTCGACGATCTCCTGTTTAAAATGTATGTGCTGCTTAAAAGCTTCCCCGAAGTATTACATAAATATCAGCACAAGTTTAAATATATCATGATCGATGAGTATCAGGATACCAACCCTGCTCAGTATGAGATCATTAAACTGCTGGGTGCTGTAAACGAAAATATTTGCGTGGTGGGTGATGATGCACAAAGTATCTACTCCTTCCGCGGTGCCACCATCCAAAACATCCTCCAGTTCGAGAAAGACTACGATGATGTGAAAGTGGTGAAACTCGAACAAAACTACCGCAGTACCAAATCCATCCTTAACGTGGCCAACGAAGTAATCGCCCACAACAAAGGACAGATTGAAAAAAATCTCTGGACCGACAATACAGAAGGAGATACTATCAAACTGGTGCGTACCATGACCGACAACGAAGAAGGTAAGTTTGTGGCTGATACTATCGCAGAACAAAAGTTGCGCAACCACTACGATAACCGCGACTTCGTGATCCTGTACCGTACCAACGCACAGAGCCGTTCTTTCGAGGAAAGCCTTCGCCGTAAAGCCATTCCCTACCGTATTTTCGGTGGCCTGTCTTTCTATCAGCGCAAGGAAATCAAGGACTTCGTGGCTTACCTCCGTATTACCATGAACACCCGTGATGAAGAAAGCCTGAAAAGGATCATCAACTACCCGGTGAGAGGTATCGGTAAAACAACCATGGAAAAAACTATCGTGCTCGCCAACGAACACAACATCACCATGTGGGAAGTGTTGGAAAGAGCGCGTGAATTCGGATTCAGAAGTGGCACCCTCGAAGCAATAGAAGCCTTTGTGACCATGATCAAAAGCTTCCAGGCACTACTCACCACCCATAACGCCTATGATGTGGCCGTGACGGTTGGTAAATCCACCAATATCGTAAAAGAACTGTTTAACGATAAAACCACAGAAGGACTGGCCCGCTACGAAAACGTGCAAGAGCTCCTCAACTCCATCAAGGAATTTACTGAAACGCCGGATGAAGAAGGTGAACTGCTGGATAATAAAACCATGGGCACTTATCTCCAACAGATCACCCTGCTCACCGATGCAGACCAGGGCACTGACGAAGACAGCAATGTGGTAAAACTGATGACCATCCACGCTGCCAAAGGACTTGAATTCCCGGTGGTGTTTACGGTGGGGCTGGAAGAAACCCTGTTCCCCAGCGGTATGTCTATTAACACCCGCGAGGAGCTGGAAGAGGAAAGGCGCCTCTTTTATGTGGCCATTACCCGCGCCAAAGCCAGACTGTGGCTGACGCACGCCAACAGCCGCTATCGTTTCGGTAACCTGGTACAAAACGAACCAAGCCGCTTCCTGGAAGAAATGCCTGATAAATACATCGACCGCAGTTATGCTGGTGGCGGTGGTATGCGCAACGCCTTTGGTGGCGGCACTACAGCCGGATGGGGTAATGGTGGTAACACCGGTAACATGTTTGACCGCATGCAGAAAAAGACGCCGGGACAACAACAGGTGTCTCAGTCTTCTTCTCCTAAACCAGCACCCAGACCCACTTCTGCGGCTACCACTCACGTGCCTACTCCTGGCTTTGCCCCGGATGATCCGGCAGGAATGGAGCCCGGTATGCAGGTAGAACACCAGAAATTCGGCTTCGGTACCATCATGGGTATGGAAGGTGCACCCAATAACCGTATCGCCACAGTGGTGTTCCCCAAAGGCGGCGGTGAGAAAAAAATTATGCTCAACTACGCTAAGTTGAGGATCGTAAGATAACTGAATGGAGAAAGACCTTGAAACCCTGCGCCGCTACTGTGCTTATCAGGAGCGCTGCCACCAGGAAGTAAAATACAAATGCCTGGAGCTGGGTCTCCGGGGTGACGAAGTAGAAGAAGCCATTGCTATGCTGATCGCAGAAAATTTTCTTAACGAGGAACGATTTGCGAAAGCATTTGCCGGTGGCAAATTCAGGATAAAACAGTGGGGCCGCAACAAGATAAAGGCAGAACTGAAACAAAAGCAAGTATCCGATTACTGCATCCGTAAAGGGCTGGCGGAAATAGATGAAGAAGACTATTACGCCGCCTTGCTGAAACTGGCAGATAAAAAATACCAGTCCCTTAACAGGGAAACTGCCATGAAGCAGCGGTATAAAACCATGCAGCACTTGTTGCAGCGCGGCTTTGAAAGCTCCCTGATCAACGAGGCACTTGAACAAATCGCAAATAATGACGCCTGAACAGCGGATAATTTAAAAAGTTTCTAATCCGTCAGACACTACTTTTGTAGTTACAATAATCGATAATGGCAGATTTAAAAGTCACATTGATACAATCCCAGCTTTATTGGGAAGATATTGCGGCGAATCTTCAGATGTTTGATGAAAAAATCAACAACATCGGAGAGCGGACAGAAGTAGTGTTTTTGCCCGAAATGTTCAGCACCGGCTTCAGCATGCAGCCCGAAAAGCTGGCTGAAACCATGGATGGAAGCGCTGTTCAGTGGATGAAGAAAAAGGCGGCAGAGAAAAATATTATCCTCACCGGCAGCCTTATAATTGAAGAAAATGGTCAGTACCTGAACCGGCTGATCTGGATGTTGCCCAACGGTACCTATGGTACCTATGATAAGCGCCACCTGTTTGGTTATGCCGGCGAACATGAGCATTATCAACCCGGCAACAAACGCCTGATTGCACAGGTAAAAGGCTGGAAAATCAATCTCAATATCTGTTATGATCTGCGTTTCCCGGTATGGGCACGCAATAGCATACAGCCCGACGGCAGCCCTGCTTACGATGTGCTGGTGTATGTGGCCAACTGGCCCGAACGCCGTACTACCGCATGGCAAACCCTGCTGCAGGCCCGTGCCATCGAAAACCAATGTTATGCCATTGGTGTTAATCGGGTAGGCAACGACGGCAACAATATCTACCATAGCGGTGAAACAAGTCTGATAGATCCTATGGGGGAAATCGTCTACCGGAAATCACATGATGAGGATATTTTTACGTATACCCTTCAACGTGAGCATCTGGATAATGTCAGGAAAAATATTCCTTTCCTGAAAGATGCTGATCACTTCACTATTTTAAGTAACGAACTCGTTTAAACTGAATACATGCTGCAGGCCGTACACCATATCGCTATCATTTGCGCCGACTACGAACGTAGTAAGGCCTTTTATACTGAGGTGCTGGGCCTGCAGATCATTCGGGAAGTATACCGGGAAGAACGGGACTCCTGGAAGCTGGACCTTGCATTGGGAGACCAGTATGTAATCGAGCTTTTTTCCTTCCCTGATCCGCTGCCAAGGCCCAGTCACCCTGAAGCCTGTGGGCTGCGGCATCTCGCTTTTGCCGTGAACGACATTATAGCGGCTGTGCAAACCCTTCACAGCAGAGGAGTTGTTACCGAAACGATCCGGATAGATCCCTATACCGGCAAACGCTTCACTTTTTTTACTGACCCCGATGGGCTACCTTTAGAGTTGTACGAAATTCAACCCTAAAAAAAATTTCCAATATGTCTGTTACATATGTTAACGCCCTGATATTCACTGGCGACAGGATCATCAATGACCATGCAGTAGTAACGGACAAGGGAATGATAACAGCCATCCTGCCTGCTGCAGATATCAGTACCACCGATGTGATAGATCTGCAGGGAGGGTTTATGGCCCCCGCCTTTATAGATCTGCAGGTGTATGGGGGCAATGGAGCCCTGTTTTTTCAACATCCTTCCGTGGCAACCCTGACAGCCACCTATGAGGGTAGTAAAGCCGGAGGAACAGCCCATATCATGCCTACCATACCTACTATCTCTCCGGCAAAGATGTTGCAGGCTATACAGGCCGTCAGAGATTACTGGCAGGCCGGAGGGAAAGGAGTAATGGGCCTGCATCTCGAAGGACCATTCATCAACCCGGCTAAAAAGGGTGCACACCTGGAAAAATATATCCGCAAGCCTACACAGGAAGATATCAACTGGATACTTGACAAGGGGAGAGATGTGGTGAAGATCATCACGCTGGCACCGGAATGCTGTGATCCCGCACTGGTAAAGCAGTTGCAGGATGCCGGCATCACTATTTTCGCAGGTCATAGTAACGCTACCTATGCAGAGGCATCTGCTGCATTTGAGGCAGGGATACATCATGTTACCCATCTGTTTAATGCCATGTCACCGCTCGAAAGCCGGGCGCCGGGGTTGGTGGGCGCAGCATACAACCATCCACGGATATTTGCCAGTATTGTAGCCGACGGAGTACATGTGGATTTTGCTGCTATCAGCATCAGCCAGCGTATCATGGAAGGCAGGCTGTTTCTGATCTCCGACGCAGCGGCAGAAAGCCAGGAGGGCGATTATATCTATATACAGGAGAAAAACCGGTATGTAAATGCAGCCGGCGTGTTGTCCGGTTCCCGCCTGACTATGTTGCAGGCGGTACATAATTGTGCAGAGAAGGCTGGCATCCCGTTGCATACTGCCCTGAAGATGGCTTCCCTTTACCCGGCAAGGGCTTTGCGCCTGGATGGCCGGTTAGGACGCATCGAAGCAGGCTATGAGGCAGCATTTATCGTACTACGCGACCACTGGGACGTGGCAGTTTACTGTTAATACTACTATCTTCGCAGGATTAAATCATTCATAACTGACTGCATGGATGCCATAATCCACTTTTTTACGAGACGCCAGTACAAAAATCTGTTCCTGCTGACATGGTTGGTGCTGGCCCTCCTGCAAGCCTGTTTCTCCGAACTGTGGGACGACGAGGCCTATTACTGGGTATATTCCCGCCATCTCGACTGGGGATATTTCGATCATCCTCCCATGATTGCCCTCCTGATAAAAATGGGGTACAGCATTTTTCATAATGAGCTAGGCGTACGCCTCTTTATTGTGCTGCTGAATACCATTACCCTGTGGGTGACCGCCAGGCTGATCGCTTCCAAAGACAACATACTTTTTTACCTGATCATTGGCGCGATGGGCGCCATGCAGATGGGGGGAATGCTGGCTGTTCCCGACCTGCCCCTGATATTTTTTGCTGCCATTTATTTCTGGGCCTACCGGTATTTTCTGGCAAAACAGAGCTGGCGTAATACCCTGCTGCTGGGGATTACCATGGCACTGATGTTTTACAGTAAATACCACGGGGTATTACTGGTGTTCTTTACAGTCCTGTCCAATATGAACCTGCTGAGGGTATTTAAGTTCTGGATAGCCTGTATCATCACTACCGTCCTCTTTTTCCCACACATCTACTGGCAGTATACTCACGGTTTTCCTTCTCTGCAATATCATCTGGTAGAACGGAATGCGTCGGCCTATGATATCACTTTTACGCTGGACTATCTGGGAGGACAGCTACTGCTGTTTGGCCCGCTGGTAGGCTGGTTACTGTTGTACTATGCTTTCCGTTGCCCTATACAGAATACGTTCGAACGGGCGCTGAAATTCAGTCTGATAGGCGTACTGGTGTTTTTCCTGATCAGTACATTCAAAGGCAGGGTGGAAGCCAACTGGACCGTGATGGTATTCACTCCGGTGGTGATACTGGCACATCAGGCGGTGGTACGTAGGGGATGGTCCCGGAAAATACTGTTGTATACCTTGCCGGTGACTCTTTTGCTGGTACTGGCGACCCGGGTATACATGATATGGGATTTTCTGCCAGGAGTGGAAATAAGGCCTGAAATCCACCATAACAGGGAATGGGCATCACAGGTTGCTGCCCGGGCCGAAGGACGTCCCGTAGTGTTCTTAAATAGCTATCAACTACCCTCCAAATACATGTTCTATACCGGGCAGCTGTCTTACAGCCTCAATAGCCGCTATTCCCGGCGCAGCCAGTACAACTTCTGGGATACGGAAAAACAACTGTGGGGCAAGCCGGTAATGGTAATGTTTGAACCAGGCACTGATATGCCGGTGACTGATAGCCTGAAGACCGTCAAAGGCACCTGGGACATCAGTATACAGCCTAAATATTACTCCTATTCCCTGGTAGAGCTGAAGCCGGCACTGACGACCATTAAGGCCCATCCGAACGAAACCGTGAAAATGTTTCTCCAGCCCAATAATGGCTACCATCAGCCAATACCGATAGACAGGGACAATCCGCCGGTGCTGGGTTACGGCTTCTCTACCAAAGAGGAAGCTCTGCCAGCGGTGAAATCCACTATTCCGCTGGAGCGGGCTATGTTAAGGCGGGTGATCGATATGCAGGTAGTGATGCCGGATAAACCGGGAGAATACTTGCTGAAATTCTGTGTTTTTGCAGGAGACTTACCGCCTACGCATAACAGCCAGGCCATCAAGGTAACAGTGTCAAAGAATTAATCAGAACAAGTCATAAAAACAAAGACGCAAGGGCTAGTCCTTGCGTCTTTGTTATTTACAGGCGTTTGGGGAGAAATTATGCTTCCTGATTGAAAGCATTCCAGCCCTGAGCCACCAGTTTAAATTTATTGCCTCCTTTGGTGTGGATATGAGCACCTTCGGTAATATCAGCCATGTAACCGATGACACTGATTTGTTCGTTGAGTACAATTTTATCGTAGTCCTGTTGTTTCATGGTGAACAGCAGTTCATAATCTTCGCCGCCGCTGAGTGCGCAGGCAGTAGGGTCGATGCCGAATTTCAAGGCTGCCTCCTTGCTTTCCTGTGCAATCGGGATCTTCTCTTCATAAAGCACAACGCCCAGGTTGCTTTGTTTGGCGATATGCAGTATTTCTGAGCTCAGGCCGTCGCTTACGTCCATCATAGCCGTAGGGATGATTTCCTGTTCCTGGAGGAAGTCAATGATGTCTTTACGGGCTTCCGGTTTGAGTTGTCTGCCGATGATATAGGTCTGGTCTTCCAGGTCTGGCGTAACACCTGGACTTTCCAGGAATATCTTTTTTTCTCTTTCCAGCAGGGTGAGGCCGAGGAAGGCAGCTCCCAGGTCGCCGGTAACGCAGAGCAGATCGCCTTTCTGGGCAGTAGATCTTCTGACGAACTGGTCAGGGGTTATTTCACCGATGGCGGTTACGCTGATGATGAATCCTTTCTGGGAATTGCTGGTGTCGCCACCAATGAGGTCTACACCGTATTTTTCGCAGGCTGCATAAACGCCTTCATAGAACTCGTTCAGTGCTTCCAGGGATACTTTATTGGAGAAGGCCACACTCATGGTGATCTGAGTAGGGGTGGCATTCATGGCGTAGATATCAGAGAGGTTTACTACTACTGACTTATAGCCGAGGTGTTTCAGCGGTGTATACATCAGGTCGAAGTGTATGCCTTCCACCAGCATGTCTGTGCTGATAACGGTTTGTTTGCCGAAATGGTCAATTACAGCGGCGTCGTCGCCTACACCGAGTACGGTGCTGGCATTCTGTATTTCTATGTTTCTGGTGAGGTAATCGATGAGTCCGAATTCTCCCAGGTCGCTTATTTCAGTTCTTTCTTCCATCTTTATTTACCGTTAATGAGGTCTTTCAATGCACTATGGATATGGCCGTTGGTGGCCAGTATTTGTTTTTGATAGGGGGAGTATTTATTGCCGGAGAAGTCAGTTACTTTTCCACCGGCTTCTTCTACCAGCAGGTATCCGGCGGCAGAATCCCAGGCCTGGAGGTGATGTTCCCAGAAGCCATCGAACCGGCCACAGGCCACCCAGCACAGGTCTATGGCTGCAGAGCCGAGGCGGCGTACGGGAATGCCTTGTTTTATCACGTTGCCCAGTACATTTAATGGATCGTTTTCACTTTCTTCCCATTTATAAGGAAAACCCGTTACCAGACAGGACGTGGCCACATTGGTTTTAGTAGAAACATGTATGGGCTTGTCGTTGAGCGTAGCTCCTTTGCCTTTCTCTGCCACAAACAGTTCATTCATGAATGGGTTATATACGGCGCCCAGTATCATTTCTCCTTCTTTCTCCACTCCAATGGATACGCAACAGAGAGGAATGCCATTGGCGAAGTTAACCGTACCATCTATGGGATCAATAATCCATTTAATGGTAGAATCTGTCTTTATCTCGCCTACCTCTTCACTGAGGATAAAGTGATCTGGATAAGCTGAGCGGATTACCTCGATAATAACCGCTTCAGATTTTTTGTCGGCTTCGGTCACAAGGTCGTTGACAGTGCTCTTACTGCTCACCTCGAAACGCCCATTGAAATATTGTTGAAGTATTTTTCCGCTGGCTTCAGTAGCTTTGAGTAAAGTAGATTTTAGCATCCCGCAAAGGTAATTATGAATTGCCAATTGCCGTTTGCCAATTTTAGGACTTTATTAGTAAAAAATACATGTGTTATTCCTTAAATTGCAAGTCCTAAGTTGTAATTCGCGTTTATATTCAATAATCAACTTATTTTTGCAGTTCAATTAAAGAGAGGGAAAGTTAATGGCCATCATAGGTAATCTGATTTCCAGGTCACTACGTATCAGGAAGAAGTTCACGTTTAAGTTAGGGACACCTCGCCAATACCAGCTGCAGGTGCTGCACCGTTTATTGGAAAAGGCCAAGGATACTGAGTTCGGGCGACACTACGATTTCCAGGACATACTAGACAGTCCTAATTTTATCGGTCAGTACCGGGATAAAATACCTGTACACAACTATAGTAAGATGCACCAGGAGTGGTGGTACCGTTGCCTGGAAGGTGAAGCAAACGTCAGCTGGCCGGAGAAGGTTAAGTATTTCGCCCTGAGTTCGGGTACTTCGGAGTCGGCGAGCAAACATATTCCTGTTACCAAAGCCATGCTGAAAACAGTGAAGAAGGTAGGTGTGAAGCAGCTATATTCCATGGTTAACTTTAACATTCCGCCTAAATCCTTTACCAAAGGGATTCTGATGCTGGGAGGTACTACTTCATTGTTTGAAAAGGGCGACTATTATGAGGGAGATATGAGTGGCATTCAAGCCAAAAATATTCCCCGTTGGTTCCGCCGTTTTTATAAGCCAGGCGGCAGCATTTCCCGCCGGCCTAACTGGGAGCAGCGTATCAAGCTGATTGTACGGAAAGCACCTACCTGGGACGTAGGCACCGTATGTGGTGTTCCGGCCTGGGTACAGATTGTGTTTGAAGAAATCATCAAATACCACGGCGTTAAAAATATCCATGAAATATGGCCTAACCTGGCTATCTACATTCATGGAGGGGTTTCTTTTGAGCCTTACCGTGAGAGCTTCCAGAAACTGCTTGGCAAACCGATCAACTTCATCGAAACATATATGGCGTCTGAAGGCTCTTTCGGCTTCCAGGCCCGTCCCGGTGTCAGAGGTATCAAACTGGTACTGAATGCCGGTATCTTCTTTGAATTTATTCCATTCAATGAAGAAAACTTTGATGCAGAAGGGGAGGTGAAACCCAATCCTAAATCGTATATGATCAACGAGGTAGTGGAAGATGTGGAATATGCCGTAATGTTGTCTACCTGTGCAGGTGCCTGGCGTTACCTCATTGGTGACGTGGTGAAATTCACTTCCGTTAAGGAACATGAAATCGTGATCGTAGGCCGTACCAAACAGTTCCTCAGCCTTGCAGGGGAGCACATGAGTGTTGATAACATGAACAAAGCCATCGATACGGTACAGAGGAAGATGGGCATTACCATCCGTGAGTTTACCGTAGCAGGCTTCCCATACGAAAACCTCTTCGCACACCGTTGGTATATTGGTACAGACCAGCCAGTGGCTGATGTGGAGAAAATCCGGGAAATCATTGATCAGACCCTGGCAGAAGTGAACGATGACTATGCAGTGGAAAGAACCTCTGCATTGAAAGAAGTTTTTGTAGAAGTATTACCCAATGATGTATTTATCGACTATCTCCGTTGCAAAGGCAAGGAGGGAGCGATGAATAAGTTCCCCAGGGTAATGAAGGGCGAGAAACTGAAAGACTGGGAGAAATTTCTGGCAGGAAAAGCTGTTAAGCCACAGGCATAATCCGTGACCCCGAATTTAAACGCATGATAGCATCAATTGTAGCAGGACTAGGACTGGGTTTGTTTCTGTCGTTATCGGTGGGGCCGGTAATTTTCGCCATCATCAAATACAGCATTAACAATGGTTTTAAGGCAGGTATCAGCTTTGCGCTGGGCGTGTCTTTCAGCGATATTATGTTTGTACTTGCAGGCAACCTGACCACCTCTTTTATCAGCGGTTTGGAAGAATACAAACGCTCTATCGGAGTGGTTGGTGGAATTTTGCTGATAGGCATGGGTGTTTACGGACTGCTCTTCAAGAAGGTGAAGATCAGCACCGGAGATGAAAAACCGGAGATGTTCCGTACCCACGACTATCTCAAGATATGGCTGGCCGGCTTTCTGATGAATACCCTGAATCCTGGTGTGATCATTTTCTGGCTGGGCGTATGTGTCGCCAATAGTGCCACCTCTGTAGGACACCGTTTTGTGATGTATGGCGTATGTCTTTCACTGGTGCTTTCCGCAGATATCATGAAGGTGTTTATCTCTGATAAAATCCGTCATAAACTCACCCTTACCAACGTAGAATGGCTGAACCGCATAGCTGGCGCCAGTATGATCATTTTCGGCGTAGTATTGCTGTATAAGGTGTTGTTTGAGGTAGGTACATTAGGCCACTAAAACTGTGATGTATGTGATACCGCAACTGTGATGTATGTGATACCGCTGATTCTCCTGATAGTCGAAGATTTGAGCGGAGATTACGCAGAAAATATTATAAAAGCGAAGAGCCCATTGATTTTATGTCAATGGGCTCTTCGCTTTTATCTTCTTTCATCAGGAGAATCAGGATCATCACATGCATCACAGTTAATTGATGACCCATGTTTCATTTCCTGCCAGTAATTTATCCAGATCGCCTTCACCTTTTCTGCTGATGGTTTCTGCCAGCTGGGCAGCCATTACTTCTTCGTAGGTATGACGATGAGCCTGGTAGAATACGCCGAAAGGACGAGGCATATGGCCTTCTATGCGGGTATCATCGAAGAGGCGGGTGAGCAGCTGGGCTTTGTAGAAATCGTTTTCGTCGTGAATCCACAGGTCGCCGGCGCTGTATTCGCTGCCTAATTCCACTACTACAGGCTTCAGACCGTCGAGGCGGAGGCCTTTATTTTTCTGGGCACCGAAGATCAGCGGCTGTCCTTGCTCTACGAAGATGGTTTCTTCCGCTTTGGTGGATTTTTCGGTGAATATTTCAAAAGCGCCATCATTGAAGATGTTGCAGTTCTGGTATATTTCCAGGAAAGAGGCTCCTTTGTGGGCATGGCTGCGTTTCAGCATCTCCTGCAGGTGTTTGGGATCGCGGTCCATGCTGCGGGCAATGAAGGTTGCATCCGCTCCCAGTGCCAGTGCCAGCGGGTTGAAAGGGTGGTCGATACTACCGAAGGGGGTAGACTTGGTCACCTTGTTTTCTTCGGAAGTAGGGGAGTATTGTCCTTTAGTCAGACCGTAAATCTGGTTGTTGAACAACATGATATTCACATCAAAATTACGGCGTAGCAGATGGATGGTATGGTTACCACCAATGGAAAGACCATCACCGTCACCTGTCACAATCCATACGCTCAGCTCAGGGCGGGTGGCTTTCAGGCCAGAGGCAATAGCAGTAGCACGCCCATGGATCGAGTGCATACCATAGGTATTCATATAGTATGGGAAACGCGACGAACAACCAATGCCGGAAACGATCACAATATTTTCGCGGGGGATACCCAGCCCGGGCATGATAGTCTGTACCTGTTTAAGTATAGAGTAGTCGCCGCATCCAGGGCACCAGCGCACTTCCTGGTCCGTTGCAAAATCTTTTGCAGTTAAGGCTTGCGGAGCTATAGTTGCTGTTGACATTTGTATGAATTAAATATATATATGAGTATGAATATGTAATCCTGTAAAGTTACTGATTATTCAGTTCTTCCCAATATTCGGCTGCCCGGCGGGTATGCGGAATAACAATCGTTCCGCCTACAATATTGGCCACCGCAAAGATTTCATACATTTCGTCGGTGGTGATACCCTGTTCATAACATTTGCCCAGATGATACTTGATACAATCGTCGCAACGCAGTACCATCGACGCTACCAGCCCCAGCATTTCCTTGGTTTTGGTACTCAGCGCACCTTCGGCATAAGTGTTGGTATCGAGGTTAAATAACCGGTTGATCACCTTATTCTGCTTCCCCAGTATCACTTCATTCATTTTCCCGCGGTAGTCGTTAAACTCCTGAATCGCATTTGACATATTGTTCCTCTTTAAATGTTAGCTATATTATTTCACAGGGATAAAGCTATGAAAGTGTTTACAAATATACATTAATCTACTGTTTAAGTGGACTGTTTGACCTATAACGTATGATTATGAAGGATAACTAAAAGTTATGTTGATGATTTTTGCTCAAAAAAAGCCTATTGGTATGGTAGACTATTTGTATATTGTTGTATATACCAATATCTCTTCAACCAACACATCTAAACCTCTTATGATGAGAACTCGTTTTTTACTGGCATTATGTTTATGCGCGGGTGCCACAGCCCGGGCGCAGGACAAAAAAATGCTGGGATACACCGATAATGAAGCGGCCAGCCAGCAGCAGCTGGAAGCCCGTTTTGATCAGCAACTCAGTAGCAGCCACATTGGGGAAACCATCAAAACCCTGTCTTCCAGGCCACATCATATCAGCTCGGCCGGAGGCAAAGCGGTGGCAGAAGACATCCTGCAACGCTTTAAAAGTTATGGCTGGGATGCAGAAATTGTGACTTATCAGGTGTTGTTTCCCACACCTAAAGAGCGGGTGCTGGAAATGACTTCCCCCACTACCTACAAGGCTCTTCTGAAAGAGCCGGCCCTGAAAGAAGATGCCACTTCCGGCCAGGAAGGTCAGCTGCCTACCTACAACGCGTGGAGTGCCGATGGTGATGTGAGCGCCCCGCTGGTATTTGTCAACTACGGCCTGCCTGAAGATTATGAATACCTGGAACGTGCCGGCATAGACGTACGCGGTAAAATAGTGATCGCCAAATACGGCCGCTCCTGGCGGGGTATCAAACCCAAAGTAGCCCAGGAACATGGTGCTATTGGCTGTATCATCTATTCCGATCCCAAAGATGATGGCTATTTTAACGGAGACGTATATCCGCAAGGAGCTTTTAAAAATGAATATGGCGTACAGCGCGGATCCGTGATGGACATGGTCATTTATCCCGGAGATCCGCTTACTCCCAATATTGGAGCTACTGCCAACGCCAAAAGGTTGGACCGCCTTCAGGCTCCCAATCTGCTGAAGATACCGGTGTTGCCTATCAGTTATCATGACGCGGCTCCGCTCCTCAAGGCACTGGATGGACCCGTAGCACCCGAAGCCTGGCGTGGCGCGTTGCCTTTCACCTATCATATCGGTCCGGGAAAAGCCAAAGTACACCTGAAACTGTCTTTCGACTGGCAAATACGCCCCTGTCACAACGTGATCGCCAAATTAAAAGGTACTGAAGAGCCCGACCAGTGGGTAGTGCGTGGCAACCATCATGATGCCTGGGTAAACGGCGCTTCTGACCCTATCAGTGGTCTGGCAGCTCTGCTGGAAGAGGCTAAGGCTATCGGTCAGCTGAGTAAGGAGGGTTTCAAACCACGCCGTACCCTGGTATACTGCGCCTGGGATGGTGAGGAGCCCGGACTGCTGGGGTCTACCGAATGGGCGGAAGACCATGCTGCTGAATTACAGGAGAAAGCTGTGGTATATATCAATTCTGATGGAAACGGTCGTGGTTTCCTCGGCGCTAGCGGCTCTCATGCCCTGGAAACACTGGTCAACCAGGTGGCCCGTGATATCACTGACCCACAAACCAATGTCAGTATTCTGGCCCGCCGCCAGGCTTCTGATGTGCTCAAGGCTGCTACCACCAGACAGAAAAAAGAGAAACTTTCCCGCCAGGGTATCAATATCAGCGCAATGGGCTCCGGATCAGACTATTCCTCCTTTCTGCAGCACCTGGGCGTACCTTCTCTGGACTTCGGCTTCTCCGGCGAAGATGCCGGCGGAGAATACCACTCCATCTACGACTCTTACGACGACTACGTCAGGTTTAAAGATCCCACCTTCAGCTACGGTGTGGCGTTGTCAAAGACAGCCGGTCATACCGTACTTCGTATAGCCAATTCAGTTGTATTGCCATTCGACTTCCGCAAACTGTATGAAACAGTAAACGGATACGTTAGCGAGCTTACAGAACTGGCTACAGACCTGCGTGAAACAACTGCCCTGGAAAACCAGCTTGTAAAGGAAAACAAATACCAGCTGGTTACGGACACGGCTAAACACTTGTTGCCTCCGGCCGCTAAAGCGCCGGTCCCTTATATCGACTTCTCACCGCTGCAGAACGCACTGGCAGGGCTGGACTCCATTACCCAGGCTATCAGCAGCAACAAACAGCTGGCAGGTAATCCTGCGCTGAACAAAATACGCTATCAAGCAGAACAACAGCTGCTGAATGAAAAAGGACTGCCTTCCCGCGCATGGTATAAACACACCCTTTATGCGCCAGGCTTTTATACCGGATACGGTGTTAAAACTGTTCCAGGTGTGAGAGAAGCGATCGAACAACGTCGATGGACAGAAGCTGCTGAACAGATAGATGCAGTGGCCGCTGCCATCAATAGACTGACGAAGTATTTGCAGCCGCTAAGCGGCCGCTGATACGGCATATATCACTAAAAAGGGCTGACCAGTGATGCTGGTCAGCCCTTTTCTATATCGCTGATATATTACATGGTTTTGAGGTAATCCTTCAGGCCCTGCACTATTTTGTTGATGATTTCCTGCTGGAACTGTGGTTCAAGTATTTTTTCCTCATCACCGGGATTGCTGATGAAAAGCGTTTCTATCAGTGCGTCCGGGAACTCTGTTGGATTATTGAGGATGAAGTTGAAGTCGCCGTTGTTTTTGAAATCATTCAGCCCTGTTTCGAGCAATCGTTTGTGGATGGCGGCATTCAGCGGTTCGCAGAACGGATGTTTGTAATAGGTGGCGGTACCGGAAACATCCACGGGATTACCGGAAGAATTGAGATGTATACTGAGCAACAGATCAGGATTGGCGCGGCGGAAGAGGGAAAGGCGTTCTTCATTGGGTACCAGTCTTTCTGTGGTACGTGACATGATGATAGTAGCGCCTTCTCTTTTCAGTGCGGCCTCCAGCTGCAGGGCGAGGTTGAGGGTAAGTGTTTTTTCATACACGCCGGTGAGGCCTACAGAGCCCATATTACTGCCGCCATGACCTGCGTCTATACCAATCACCAGGTTGCGCAGGGACAGGTTGGCCGGAACACGTTTAACCTTCACCGTTATACGGTTGTTTTCATAATAGATCTGGTATCCCCAGGGTGCATGTTTGAGAGATATCACCATGCGGAGTACGTCATGGGTCGGCTGTTGCCATTGTACGCCGGTGATTTCACGGGTACCCTGGAGTTGCGTGCTGATGCTGTTTTCGGCGTAGGCACCGTGGATGTCAACAATGATTTTGCCCGGAGACACCATCTGAGTGGATGTGTAGGGCAGTTTGTCTGACAGTGCGACTGATACATAATCAGCTTTTTCGTCGCCCCATATTTTGGCATCAGACACGATGCTGACTGGCATGGGTTCCTGCGGGATATCTGTTTCCACCAGTGGTTCGGGGATAAAGGCTGTCCGCTGGGAGGAGAGGCGTACTTTATAGTAATCGCCCTGCCTGCCTATGATGTGGAGTAATACGTCTTTATCGAGATAACCTATTTTATCCGGGCCGAGGCGGTCGCCTTCGGCTGCGGAGGTAAGGTAGGTCATGTTGTCGATGGTGCGGCCGGTGAGTGGTATCTCATTACGCATCACGCTGTAATGGTAGGTGCTGTTTAAGATGGCGGTTTCGCTGCCATTATGGAGCCTGACCTGTATTTTACCGTTCAGCATGGAATCTGCGGGCTGCAGCACATAGCTGCCAACGTAGTATCCTGGTACGCCCCCTGATTGAGAAGCCGGTAATTCGCGCAGGGGCGAATTGTTGAACCAGCTGGCACGTCCGCCGGGATAACCTTTCATGCGTACATGTAAGGAGTCACCTACAGACAGCTGCAGGTTTCCTTTGGGAGAGATTTCCACAAAATCTATCCGGAAGCTGCTGGTTACTCTGGGAGGAGGAACCGGAGCATAATACCAGGTAATATTTTTCGTGTATGTTTTGCCGTTAGTAGTGTCTTCGGCTGTGATGGTGAAAGTGTTTCTTCCTTCCTTCAGCTCTTTTTTAACGGCGAAGGTGCCGGTGCTGTATACGTATACCGGTTCGTTGTTGATGGTAACCTTGCAATCGGTACACGTCTTGCCGGCAATAAACTGCCGGGCAGTGTTCACATTGGTTTGTTCCCGGGAAGGTTGGCTGAGCCGGAGATAAGCCTGGCTGCTGGCCCAAAGGGGAACTACAATGGCAATAACAGTCTGTAGTATTAGTTTCAATGCTTGCTTCATATCCCTGCGTAATCATGTAAAGATAAGAGGGAAATAGGAGAGCGCGATTGGTATTTAATGATTTAGCTGTTTGATGATGGGACAATGGAGTGGGAAGAAACCATCATCTCATCATCAAACAGTCCATCATCCAATCTTAGAAGATGTATTTATTTTCAGCAATCAGTTTGTCCGCAATTCTTCTGCGGGCTTCTTTTGCGTTGAATGGTTCTGCTTTGGTGAAGCGTTTGAGGCCCAGCAGCATCATCCGTTGTTCATCACCTTCAGCGAAGGCGTTGATAGCGTCTTTGCCGGATTTGTTGATACGGTCAGCTGCATCGTAGATGTAGGTACGTACGATGTCAATCTGCAGCTCTGCGGCGGCTTCTCCTTTATGCTGAACAAGTTTCTGGAGGCGCAGGAGGGCACTTTCGGCCACAAATGTTTCGATAGCCATATCAGCGATGTCCATCAGCACTTCCTGTTCTGTTTCCAGCTTCATCATAAGTTTCTGTGCGGCGGCTCCAGCGGCCATAAGGATGGCCTTTTTAAAATTGGCGATCATCTTTCTTTCCTTGCTGAAAGCGCTTTCATCGTCGCTGCCGAAATCAGGTATGCTCATCAGTTCCTTCATGACGTTCATGGCAGGGGTCATCAGGTCCAGTTTACCTTTCATGGCCCGTTTCAGTGTCATATCGAGGGTGAGCAGGCGGTTGATTTCGTTGGTACCTTCGAAGATGCGGTTGATACGGGAGTCGCGGTAAGCTTTGGAGATGATGTATTCATCGCTGAAGCCGTTGCCCCCGTGTATCTGTACGCCTTCATCCACTACGTAGTCCAGTACTTCAGAACCATTCACTTTCAGGATGGCGCATTCTACAGCATATTCTTCCGCGGCACCCAGCAAGGCTTCGGCGAAAGGTTTGCCGGAAGCCAGCAGTTCCTTTTCTTTTTCGTCGATGAGCTGTGCAGTACGGAACAGGGAAGACTCAGAAGTCCAGGTACGGATGGCCATTTCCGCCAGTTTATGTTTGATGGCGCCGAAATTGGATATCGGCTGCTTAAACTGGTGGCGGGTGTTGGCATACTGTACGGAAGTGGTGATACACTTCTTGGCTGCGCCGAGTGCGGCCGCACAGAGTTTCAGCCTGCCTATGTTCAGGATATTAAAAGCGATCAGGTGTCCTTTACCAATTACGCCCAGTACGTTTTCAACAGGTACTTTAGCGTCCTGGAAATAGATCTGGCGGGTAGAAGAGCCTTTGATGCCCATTTTGTGTTCTTCGGCGCCCAGGGTAAATCCGGGAGTACCTTTGTCCACAATAAAGGCGGTGAATTTATCGCCATCGATTTTAGCAAATACAGTAAACACGTCAGCAAAACCGGAGTTGGTGATCCAGCTTTTCTGTCCGTTCAGTACATAGTATTTGCCATCTTCGGTGAGTTTGGCGGTAGTTCTGGCTCCCAGAGCGTCAGAGCCGGAATCCGGTTCTGTGAGGGCATAGGCGCCTTTCATTTCGCCGGTGGCCAGTTTTGGAATATATTTTTGTTTCTGGGCTTCTGTACCAAAATACAGGATAGGGAGCGAGCCGATACCCGTATGGGCGGCCATAGCTACAGAGAACGAGTGGCCGGCACCCAGCCCTTCATTGATGATAGTGGCTGTTACGAAATCTTTGCCCAGTCCTCCATATTCTTCAGGGAAAGAAGCACCCAGTAGTCCCTGTTCACCTGCTTTCTCCAGGAGAGAAGGCATCAGGCCCTCTTCCAGTTTATCAATACGCTCCACGATCGGCGTTATTTCTTTACTGATGAACTGGTCGGCCATATCTTTGATCATCAGCTGTTCTTCCGAAAAATCTTCGGGAGTAAACACATCTTCCGGAACACTTTCCTTTACCAGGAACTCTGCGCCTTTCAGCGCCTGCTTATTTTCTACTGTTGCGTCCATGTTTATCTGATTTTTGGTACTTCCGTAATTTACCGAATTAAGCTGAAATAAAACCATGCCCTCCCTGCATTATTAAAACGCTTGCCACGCTGGTTGCCATCACTGCGGGCACTTGACAGGATAACCACCTGCCGGAGTAGAAATATTTTAACAAAACCAAAACAGTATCCGGAAAACCTGCGCCCAAAGCTGGGTAAGACAAAGTTTTTTCCCTATCATTGTTCCCCTTTATGGATTTCTATTTGCCATATGCTAAAAGCCAGTTTCATGGAACCAGCAGCGGAACAGGTCCGCAACTGCTGATCTGTTTGCACGGATTTGGTGAAAGTGCAGCACACTTCGCCCCGCTGGCAGCTGGTTTGGGTGATATGTTCACCATCGTGGCACTGGACATGCCCTTGCATGGGGAAACCAAATGGAATGAAGAACGTCCTTTTGAAAAGACCGATCTGGAAGCCATTATACAGCTGGTACTGGAACGGCAGGGCAAAGAACGATTTTCACTGCTGGGATACAGCATGGGCGGACGACTGGCACTCTGCCTGGTGGAAATCATGGCCAGCCGCATAGATCACCTGATCATGCTGGCTGCTGATGGCCTCAGAAACAATCCATGGCATATGTTTGTTACTCAAACCAGCGTAGGTAACAAACTTTTCAAGTACAACACTGATCATCCCCAATTATTTTTTGCGCTGCTGAAAGGATGGCGGAAACTGGGACTGCTTAATCAAAGCGTTTACAAATTCGCACTGCACCGGATGGACAAAACAGAAAAAAGACTGCAGGTATACAACGTCTGGACAACCATGCGACGTATGATGCCGGATAAAAAGAAGTGCAAACAATTATTGGCCCGCTACAACGTTTTAACACTCCTGATATTCGGGAAATATGACCGGGTAATACCACCGGTATTGGGTACACGTTTTATGGACGGTTCATTTACCTGTAAAATGCTGGTGCTGGAAAAAGGGCATCAGCTGATTTCAAAGGAGCTGGGCTCCATCATCAAAACAAATATTTAACCTGGATGTATTTTTTTCTGATTATAGTTACCGGACTGGCACTTGGATACAGCGTACTGATGTTGTGGTACAGCCTTGGCTGGAGGAAACTGCCGGAATTTGTACCTGCACAGCCGCCGGCTGGTAATACCCGCGTGACCGTTATTATCCCCGCACGCGATGAAGCTGAAAATGTACCGGCATTGCTGAAATCCCTGCAACAACAAACCTATCCCGCAGATTTGCTGGAAGTGATCATTGTAGACGATTTTTCCACAGACGATACCGCCGGAATTATCACCCGCTTTCCAGCTACCAATGTTCATCTGCTCCGTATGCAGGACCTGCTTAGTAAAGATGAACGGCTTAATTCCTACAAGAAAAAAGCAATTGCCATGGCTATCGCCCGGGCTAAAGGAGACCTTATCGTTACTACAGATGCAGACTGTGTAATGGGGCCCCGGTGGATAGAAACCATTGTACAGTTTTATGAAACGTACCGCCCCAAATTTATTGCGGCGCCGGTGAGCTTTTATAAGGAGCGTAATTTCTTCATGAATCTTCAGTCGCTTGATTTTATCACCATGCAGGGCATCACGGGTGCTGCGGCCTGGCTTAAATCGGGCACTATGTGTAATGGGGCCAACCTGGCTTATGAGAAGGCTGCTTTTCATGCGGTAGGTGGTTTTGCAGGGATCGATAATATCGCCTCCGGCGATGATATGCTGCTGATGTACAAGATCTACAGCGCCTATCCTGATGGAGTTATGTATCTTAAAAGTGAAGAAGCTATCGTGCGTACTTTACCGGTAGATACCCTGAAAGGGTTTATGAACCAGCGTATACGCTGGTCGTCGAAAGCCGATAAGTATGAAGATAAGCGCCTTACCTGGGTGTTGTTACTGGTATATCTTTTTAACGTAAGTATGCTGGTGTTGGGGGCTATCGCCTTGTTTGTACCGCACTGGTGGCCTGCGTTCCTGATCCTGCTGCTGCTGAAGGTAACACTGGAGCTTTATTTCCTGGTGCCGGTAGCCGGCTTTTTCCGTAAAACAGCTTTATTGATATGGTTTATCCCCGGTCAGTTGTTTCATATTCCTTATATTGTTCTCGCCGGATGGCTGGGCAAGTTTGGAAGTTATCAATGGAAGGGCCGGCAGGTGAACTAAAAAATTATTTTACAGTTGTCCGATATTCAATCTGCCTGGAGAAGGCTGCGGAAAAACAAGGGCGCGCTGGCAGGCCTGATCGTCATCGCAGCGGCTGTAGTAGTCAGTTTTTTCGCTTATATCATTGCTCCTGATAACACTCCCGATGCCAACAGGATGGTCCTCGAAGTAGGAGGCCAGCATCCGGGCTTCCGTATTCATATGCTGGCAGTCAAAAAGGCGCAGCCGGTGGCCAGGGTTTCTTTTTTTCAGCGATTATTATTCGGCCAGGAGTCGGATATGACGTGGACGCCGGTCCGTTCCTGGGAATTTAAAGACAGCACATTACTGGTGCAGCGTTATGTAGACGAGACTACCTCAAGGGAAGAAAAATATAACCTCCGTGACGTATGGTATGGCAGCCGGCAGGAAGCCGGGCTCTCCATACCTCAATTACAGGAAAATATTGTCCGCCACCGCATCTTTCCGGTTACCTACTGGCTGGGTACCGACAAGTTTGGCCGGGATATCCTGAGCCGGCTGCTGGTAGGTACCCGGGTGAGCCTGGGAGTAGGATGTATTGCGGTAATCATTTCCCTTACTATAGGAGTGTTTATGGGTGCTGTAGCCGGTTATTTCAAAGGTACGGCTGATGATATGGTGATGTGGCTGGTAAACGTGGTGTGGTCTATGCCTTCGCTGCTGCTGGTATTTGCGCTGACACTCGCGCTGGGAAAGGGTTTCTGGCAAGTGTTTATTGCTGTGGGACTGACGTTGTGGGTAGGGGTGGCCCGTATTATCCGTGGTCAGATACTGACCCTGCGGGAACTGGAGTTTGTGGAAGCTGCCCGGGCATTGGGATATGGACATACCCGTATTATTGTAAAACATATCCTGCCCAATATCCTGGGGCCTGTAATGGTGGTAGCTGCCGGCAACTTTGCGACGGCTATTGTAGTAGAGGCGGGGCTTAGCTTCCTGGGAGTGGGGGTACAACCGCCGCAGCCTTCCTGGGGCCTGATGATCAAAGAAAATTACAATTTCATTATTACACATAACCCGCTGCTGGCGCTGGCGCCTGGAGTCGCTATCATGATGCTGGTGCTGGCTTTCAACCTGTTAGGTAATGGCTTGCGGGATGCCCTGGATGTGAGAAGTAAAATTTGATTTACATATGATAAAATTGTAATTTCATCCTATATACCCTTGTTATGCCACTGAAAAAATATCTATCCTTGTTTCTCATAGGTGCTTTGTTTGCACTGACTGCCTGTAAAAAGAAGAAGGGGGGTGAGGATCCGGTTCCATCTACCCAGGAGGAAGCCCTGAAGCTGGAGTTGTCCGGAGTGGTAGCAGGCAAGGCCAATGTAGCGATGGACAGCACCTTTACCTTTCAGGTGAAGATCACTTCCAA
Source organism: Chitinophaga flava (assembly GCF_003308995.1). Taxonomy (NCBI): domain Bacteria; kingdom Pseudomonadati; phylum Bacteroidota; class Chitinophagia; order Chitinophagales; family Chitinophagaceae; genus Chitinophaga; species Chitinophaga flava. Next base: position 3,648,022 of record NZ_QFFJ01000001.1, read on the forward strand.
AATGCCGGAAAAAGGGGTACGGGTAACCATGAACGTGGTAACAGACCCTGCAGGTATTCCGCTGGCACAGGATGCTATACCGGATGCCACTACTGGTACGATCAATATTACGCTCCGGCATCTCAAGGAGGTAAAGACTTATAAAGTAACGCTTACCCTGGCATCATTGGGTAATACAGCCAATATTACCACGCCGGTGGAATTCCTCATCACCAACAAGTCGGCCGGCTGATAAATTATCCCTGTTGCGGCATGTCAAAATAATGTAGGTTTGCAGGCTGTCACATTAAGTGAAATGTCTATGCAAATTGCTGTTAATGCTACTTGCCTGAGAAGGGATTTGCCCGCCGATACCGGCCAGGTGGCTACTGAGATCATATCTGCATTATGCCGGCAACAGCCGGAGCACCGGTTTACCTTTTATTTCGACGGGGAGGTTCCTGCCCAGCTTAATTTTCCAGCCAATGTTACTACGGTCGTGCTGCCACTCAAGGGCAACAAGGCCTGGCACCATTACTGGTGGCTGGAATGGCAGCTGCCACGTGCGATGAAGGCTATAAAGGCAGACCATTACATAGGACTGGACAGTGCTTTGCCTCTGAGAAGCAAGGTGCCGGCTACTATCCTGCTCCGGGACCTGTCTTTCCTGAAGGATGCCGGTCTGCAGCCCGCGCAGGAACAGGCTTCCCTGAAAAAGAAGATTACCCGTTATCTCGACCGGGCACAACAGATTGTGGTGCTTTCTGATACCGCCAAAGCGGAGTTGCTACGCTACGCCCCGGGGGCCCGTAATAAGGTATCAGCGCTGAAAGCTGCTGTAGACAGCAGTTTGTTCCGGCCACTGGAATGGGACGATCGGGAAGCGGCTAAAAAGGCGTGGTCTGGCGGAGTGGAGTATTTTCTGGTAACAGGAAGCATTCATCCGAGAAATAATATAATGCCGGTTTTTAAAGCATTTTCGGCGCTGAAAAAACGGCAGCGTACCAATCTGAAACTGGTACTGGCCGGCAATTTGACGGCTGCCGGGGCAGATATCGTACAGGCACTTGAAAGTTTTAAGTTCAGACATGATGTAGTGTGGCTGCAGGATCTGACGATAGCCCAGCTGGCGGAGGTAACAGGTGCTGCCTATGCACTGGTGTATCCTGCTCGTTTTGATGGATTGCCGCTGCCCATCTATATGGCCCAGCGGTGCAAAGTGCCGGTGATAGCCCTGGAAAGTGAGGCTGCCCGGGAAGCTGCCGGTGATACGGCACTATATACAGACCCTGCCAACGTGGACGATCTGGCAGAGAAGATGAGCCTGTTGTACAAGGATGAACAGCTGAGAAGCAGGCTGCTGGCCAAGGAGCCACCGGTAATTCCGGCAAATGGCTGGGATGCAGGGAATTGGGGGATTTAATCGTTATTCGGGTCAAATATCCAAATATCCAAATATCAAAATCCCTAAATGATAGTTATTTTTGCGCTTTAATGAAAAAACATGAATAAGAAAAACATACAGATCCAGGTGGGTCTGGACGAGAATAAAGTGCCGGAATCGATTGAGTGGAGTGCCACAGATAACAAGGAAGATCGCCTGATCAAGGCCAAAGCCATGATGATATCTTTCTGGGACCCGGCAGAAAAGGCCGCTTTACGGATTGACCTGTGGACGAAAGATATGATGGTGGATGAAATGGCCGACTTCTTTTTTCAGACGATGATGACCATGGCTGATACTTATGCCAGGGCTACACAATACCGTGACCAGGCGGATGAATTAAGGACTTTTGCCAAAGAGTTCTTTAAGAAATTCCAGGACAAACAGCAGGCTGAATCCTAATCCATTTAAACGTAACCACATATGTCTTTAGAAACAAATATCAACGCCGAGATCAAAACGGCGATGCTGGGCAAAAAAGAAGCTGACCTGCGTGCGTTGCGCGCTATCAAAGCCGCTATCCTGCTGGCTAAAACAGCAGAAGGTGGCAGCGGAGAGTTGACGGAAGCCGACGAATTAAAGCTGTTACAGAAACTGGCCAAACAAAGGAGAGACTCCCTGGATATTTTCCGTCAGCAGAACAGGGAAGACCTGGCTGTGAAAGAAGAAGAAGAGCTGGTTGTGATTGAACGTTTCCTGCCCAAACAAATGAGCGAAGACGAGTTAAAAGCTGCTGTGGCTGAAATTATCGCTTCTGTAGGTGCTGCCTCTCCTGCTGATATGGGCAAGGTAATGGGCGTAGCCACCAAACAACTGGCTGGTAAAGCAGACGGAAAAGCTATTTCCGCTATGGTAAAAGAACTCCTTAAATAAATATTTAAAGATTTTTTAATTTTTGATTTTTTGATTTTGGATTAGAAATCAAATTTGTTTTTCTTTCTTTCCAGAATCAAAAAATCAGAAATCAGGAAATCGAAAATTATTACTTTGTCAATAGATATCGTTTTTGCCATTATCATGGTAATAGCCCTTTATAAAGGGTATACACGTGGATTGATAGTGGCCGTTTTTTCGCTGGTTGCCGTAACACTCGGACTGGCTGTTGCCCTTAAACTTTCTGCAGTTACCGCTACGTTGGTGCAGCAACGGTGGGATATACATTCCCGTTGGGTGCCTATGCTTTGTTTCGTTTGCCTTTTTGTGGGAGTGGCATTACTGGTAAGACTGGGTGCCAGCGCATTGCAGAAGCTGATGGAACTGGCCATGATGGGATGGCTTAACAGGCTGGGCGGCATTCTGCTGTACAGTATATTATTCACGACCGTTTATAGTGTAGTATTGTGGATTGCCAACCAGATCTATCTGCTGAGCCCGGAAACCAAATTGCATTCAGTGGTATATCCCTATATTGAACACGTAGGTCCCTGGGTATTGGATCATATGGGAGAGTGGATACCGGTCTTTAAGGACATATTCTCCCAGCTGCAGGCGTTTTTTGATAAAGCTGCCGGACACTTACAATCAGCCTGACAGTATTTAGATTAATAAAAAGAATTATTTTAGCGTAAAATTGACTTTCAAGATTTGGCAATGGATTACGAAATCAAAACACAGGGTAAGTTTAGTTATATAGAAGAAGGAGAAGGAGAACCATTGGTATTATTGCATGGACTTTTTGGTGCTTTGAGTAATTTCTCGCACATGGTCGAGTATTTCCGGCAGTATAACAAGGTTGTGATACCAATGTTGCCCCTGTATGATTTAAACATCCTGGAAACTTCTGTTGGCGGCCTGGCTAAGTTTGTACACAAGTTTGTTGAAGCCAGAGGCTACCAGAATGTGCACCTGCTGGGTAATTCCCTGGGTGGCCATGTGGCGCTGGTATATCTGCTCAAACATCCGGAAGCACCTATTAAGTCGCTGATACTCACTGGTAGTTCCGGTCTGTTTGAAAATGGTATGGGCGAAACCTATCCTAAAAGAGGAGACTACGAATACATCCGTAAGAAAGCTGAGCTTACTTTTTATGATCCGAAGATCGCTACCAAAGAGCTGGTGGACGAAATGTTTGAGATTGTCAACAATCGTCTGAAAGTGATCAAAATCATCACCCTGGCAAAATCTGCTATCCGCCATAACCTGGGAGATGAGTTAAAGGACATCAAACAACCTACACTGCTGATCTGGGGTAAAAATGATACCGTTACACCTCCTATGGTGGGCGAAGAATTTCAAAAGCTTATACCTAATTCTGAACTGGAATTCATTGATAAATGCGGCCATGCGCCCATGATGGAAGTTCCCGACGAGTTTAACAAGATCCTGCACGCTTTTCTGGAGAAACTGAAGACGCAGCCAAACAGCTGAACCGTCCCTGGTATTGCTTATAGACCGCCCTCTGCAGGTGCGGCAGGGTGACAGTACATGTAATTTTCTTTTTCTGTTGGAAGATTCTTTGTTATTATTGTGTAAGAATACACGAAAATGACTGCCAGAGAACTCATATCCACCGTGCCAATCCTGCAACCTTCGGATGCAGGAACTAAAGCATTGCGTCTGATGAATGAATATCATCTTACGCAACTGCCTATGGTAGTGGATAATAAGTATGTGGCACTGGTAGAGGAAGATCAGATCATGGACCTGGAAGAGCCGGAACAACTGCTGGAATCCCTGCAATACAACGGAGCCAGCCGTACCGCTATTCAGGAAGGCGCTCATCTTTTTGAAGCGCTGAAACTGTTCCATGAATTCAAACTGTGCGCCCTGCCGGTCGTGACCAAAGAAAACGAATACCTGGGCATTATCACCAAAGATAACCTGCTGGCTGCCCTGGCCCAATACAACGGTGCAAAGGAAGCTGGCGGCATTCTGGCGCTGGAAATGGATCCCCGCGACTATAGCCTCAGCGAAATTGCCCGCATTGCTGAGTCCAATGATGTAATCCTGCTCAGCGTAAATACGATTACCGATCCTTCCGGTAAGCTGGAAGTGCTGCTCAAAACCAACCGCCAGGAACTACACTCACTGGTGGCTACTTACGAGCGCTTTAATTATACTATCAAATACATCTACTCCGAAGAGCAGGAAGAAGACCTGGTCAAAAAGAACTACGATTTGTTGATGAATTATATCAGCATGTAACTCCTCCCGGTTAATTTTTTTATGTTGTTAGGGTTGTTTATCTTCCATGATAACGACACACATTTAATGTAACTTTAGCAATCTAAATCAGAGATAGCCTACATGCTGAGATGCTGTTATTACTTGCTGGGATACTTATGCCTGCTCGGTATAGTATTACCTGGCGCGGCGAAAAGCCGGATAGAAGAAAAAAGTAGAGCTGCAGCGCTGGCACAGGATTCCGGCTACCTGGTCGTTCGCAATATTATCATTATCGGTAATAAGAAAACCCGTACCTCCATCATACAACGTGAAATAAGCACGGTTCCCGGAGACACCATCTACCTCAACAATCTGGCGGAAACGCTGGAGGAACGCAGGAAACAGATCCTGAATACCTCCCTGTTCCTCAATGCCACTGCCAATGTCAAAAACTGGGACGGCAACAGCGCCGACCTGGTATTTGAAGTATGGGAGCGATGGTACACCTTCGCATTCCCTATTTTCAAACTGGCCGACAGAAACTTCAACCAATGGTGGGTGGAGAAAGGACATAATTTTAATCGTGTCAACTGGGGCGTGAAAGGAACCCAGGAAAACCTCACCGGACGTAATGATGGCCTGGATGCCACTTTACAGTTCGGATATACTCAGCGGATAAGTCTGCAATATAACCTGCCCTATATCGATAAAGGCTTCCGTCATGGCCTGGGAATTCTATTTTCATATAGCCGTAACCGTGAGGTAAACGACAGCACCAGCAACAATAAACAGCAGTTTTTCCGCAAGGATGAGTTCCTGCGTCAGGTATATACGGTTGGTATCCGTTACAGTTACCGTAAAGCCATCAATACCAGGCATCAGGTATTTCTCAACTACAACTACGAAAAAGTGGCTGATTCGGTGGCCATCATCAACCCCAATTACCTGGGGAAAGGCCGCACCAGCGTACGCTTTTTGGACCTGATCTACCGGGTTACCTATATCCGGGCAGACAGCTGGGTGTACCCGCTCAAAGGCGTCAGTATTATGGGAGAGGCGGCCAAGCGGGGTATCGGCCCGCTGAGTGATATTGATGATATCCGGTTCCGGCTGAATGCATCCCGGTACTGGCAACTGAAGCCCAGGACTTTTCTGTCGCTGGGTATGCGGGGACAGGTCAAGTTTTCGGATGAACAGCCCTATATGAACCAGCAGGCGCTGGGTTATGCCGATGATTACCTGAGGGGCCTCGAGTATTATGTGGTAGACGGTACCAGTTTCGCTATCCTCAAATCCACCCTGCGTCAGGAGATACTGGCCTTTAAACTGAAGCTGCCCATCGTCCCCAGAAAATTCAATACCGTACCTTTCCGCATATTCGCCAAAACCTTTGCAGATGGGGGATATGCATACAATAAGTTCCCTGGAAACAGTTTCCTCAACAACCGTTTCCTGTATACCGGTGGCATCGGCCTTGACATTGTTTCTTTTTATGATACCTGTTTGCGTATAGAGTACAGCGTTAACCAGTTAGGGCAAAAAGGACTATTTTTACACACAAGTGTAGATATGTAGCAGGAACAGTGAACTACAGCGTACACGGTTTGTTGGATTACTTAAAGAAATGCACACATGCAGGTTGCTCTCTATAGCCGGGGATTTATTACAGAAGATATTGCAAATATCCGCTTGTTGCTGGATGAATTGCATCGTGCGGAGATCTCCGCTACCCTTTACGAACCTTTTTACCATACGCTGAAAGAATATATTTCTTTTAAGGAGGAACCTTCTTTGTTCTCCAGGGCAGAAGATCTGCCGGGGAAGATTGATTTTCTGATGAGTCTGGGCGGCGATGGTACCCTGTTGGATACGGTGTGTTATGTGCGGGATACCAATATTCCGGTGGTAGGGATTAATTTTGGCCGGCTGGGTTTTCTGGCCAGCATTGGCAAAGACGAAATCCATTCCCTGGTAAAGGCCCTGCTGGACCGTACCTACGTGGTAGATCAGCGTTCGCTGATACATCTGGACGCCAATGTACCGTTGTTTGGAGAAATCCCTTATGCGCTGAATGAGTTTACCATCCATAAAAAGGATACCTCCGCGATGGTAAAGATCCATACTTATCTGAACGGAGAGTTTCTCAATACTTACTGGGCTGATGGACTGATCGTATCCACCCCAACCGGTTCTACCGGTTATTCGCTTAGCTGTGGTGGCCCGATTGTATTCCCGGATGCCAATAACTTTGTGATTACGCCGGTGGCGCCGCATAACCTCAATGTACGTCCGATTATTGTGCCTAATGAAAGTGTGATATCCTTTGAAGTAGAGGGCCGCAGCGATCAGTTCCTGTGTACGCTCGACAGCCGCATGGAAACTATTGACAGTACTGTGCAGCTGGCCATAAAAAAGGAACGATTCTCACTCAGCCTGTTGCGGCTGGATGAAAGTAATTTCCTGCATACCCTGCGTAATAAGCTGCTCTGGGGTATCGATGCCAGGAACAGGATTAAAGTGTGACAGGACATATTATTGTTAAATATATTGCTACATTTACAAATATATTGCCTGCCGATTACAAATGTTATTATGCCTTGTGGAAACCGTTTGATAATGAAGTTGTTAGCATAATGCTCAGTCACACATTAAATAAATCCGGCATTATTGCGTTTAAGTAACTGATTTATGCTGAAATCTTTTTTATATCCAAAAAACTTCGTGTTATCATTACTGTTGGCAGCTGCTTGTCTGCTGACCAATAGGGTGGCGGCACAAAATGAGCTGGAATATGTAGGGGAGCTGGGTTTGTCGATAGGAGGGGCGCATTATTTCGGGGACCTCAATACCAGAGGGGCTTTAAATGCAATGAAGCCGGCTGTGGGCGTATACTACCGGAAATACCTCAACGAATATGTGGGGGTACGTGCCCATGCTCGTTTTATGCAGTTGGGCTACTCCGATGTATATAATAAAAATGAATTTCAACATCGCAGAAACCTGAGCTTTAATACCAATTTGTTTGAGCTGGCGTTGCAGGGGGATTTCAACTTTTTCAAGTTTGAGCCGGGCACGCTGGACCACCGTTTTTCTCCTTATCTGACGGGCGGTGCCAGTATATTCCACTTCAATCCTTACGCTTACCTGGACGGGAAAAAATACTTTTTGCAGCCGTTACGTACGGAGGGGCAGGGATCGGCCCTGTATCCGGACCGTAAACCTTACAGTCTGGTATCTTACGCTTTTTTGATCGGAGGAGGTTTTAAGTATAATATTTCAAAAAAAGTGAATGTGGGCCTGGAAGCCCTGTATCGTTTTACCCAGACAGATTATCTGGATGATGTTAGCGGCACTTACGCCGGGCCAATGGTTTTCCCGGCATTGGGTGACGGAAAGCCTTCAGTAGCTTCATTATTACAGGACCGTTCTTATGTAACTGGTACGCCTATTGGTGTAGCCGGCCGGCAGCGTGGCAATAGCCGTGATAAAGACCAGTACCTGACCATCGAACTCACGATAAGTATCCTGTTTACTTCCTATAATTGTAAATTTTAAATTACGGTTAACTTACTTTTCTACGGGTAGCCGTTTCTTGACTCCGGATGACCGGGTTATACCTCCGAAAATCCTTAGAATCCCCACTGGTATTGATTTCGCTGTTAAAACTACGTTAAAACAGAGGGCTGAGCTTTGCTAAAAAAGTCATTACTCTATTTTTGTATCTTTGCACACTTTTATTAGTAAATCTGTAATAATCTGATATAATACGCCTGACACAAATGAGCTTGAAGGATAAATTAGACTTACAACGGTTACCCCGCCACATCGCCATTATCATGGACGGTAACGGCCGTTGGGCTAAGGAGCGAGGACAAGACAGGCTGTATGGGCATCACGAAGGCGTGGAAAGTGTGCGCAATATCGTTGAAACCTGTGCAGAACTTGGAATAGGTTACCTTACCCTGTATGCCTTTTCTACCGAAAACTGGGACCGTCCGGTATATGAAGTAAATGGCATTATGGAACTGCTGGTTAACACCATCCGGAAGGAGGTAGGCACCCTATCCAAAAACAATATCAGGCTGAGTGTTATTGGCGATATGGAAATGTTGCCACCCCAATGCCGGCAGGAAATGGAAGAGGCAATAGCCCTTACAAGCCATAATACCGGCCTTAATCTTGTCATGGCCCTCAGCTATAGTGCCCGGTGGGAAATCGTGAATGCTGCCCAGAAAATAGCGCTGGATGTGAAAAAAGGGACCCTGGACCCGGCGACTGTTACGCCGGAAGTATGGGAAAAATATCTCTGTACTGCCGGACTGCCCGACCCGGAATTAATGATCCGTACCAGTGGAGAATGCCGGATCAGTAATTTCTTACTATATCAGCTGGCTTACGCGGAACTGTACTTTACAGATACCCGTTGGCCGGACTTCCGCAATGAACATCTTTACCAAGCCATCTTAAATTTTCAAACCAGAGAACGGCGCTTTGGCAAAACAAGCGAACAAATTCAGCAGAATGAAGAAATTATTTCCTAAGGGCCTTCTGGCTATAGCATTATGTTGCAGTGCTGGCATACGTGTATCCGCTCAACAGAAAGATACCGTCCCCCCTGTACAGCCTCCCGCTAATCCGCCGGCAGTTTCCCCGCTTAGCATGGGCGCTCCGCAACAGTACGAAATTGCCGATATCACCGTTGCTGGTACCCAATACCTGGATAAATCATTACTGCTGTCGCTCTCAGGCCTCAGTGTAGGTGATAAGGTTGTATATCCCGGCGGTGACCAGTTCACCAAGGCTATCCAAAGCCTCTGGTCTCAGCGCCTGTTTGCTGATGTAACCATCTATGTTACCAAAATCGAAGACGGTAAGATCTGGCTCGAAATAGGTCTTATCGAAATGCCCCGTATCAGCAGCTTCTCCTTCAAAGGCATCAAAAAATCAGAAGCTGATGATATCACCACCAAATCCGGCTTGCGTAAAGGTACCGTGGTGACCCCCAGCATCAAACAAAACGTAATCGGCGTAGTACATAAATACTATGCAGACAAAGGTTTTGGTAATGCTACCGTAAAAATCGAAGAAAGAAAAGATACCGGCCAGGTAAACTCCATGGGCCTGGTGTTTTTTGTCAATAAAGGCCAAAAGGTCCGTATCGAAGACATCAACTTCGTAGGCAACTACAATATCGCGGACTCCAGGCTCAAAAAGAAAATGAAGGGTACCAAGGAGCGCACCCGTATCACCCTGTATCCAAATACTCAAAGGGTATACGTAGACTCCCTGTCCAAACCGGATGACTTCTGGCAAACCTATGGTTACCTGCAGCCAACCCGCGCACTTGAAAAGCTGGACCCTTACTTCCGGTTTAAGCTTTTCAGCTCCGCCAAATTCAACGAAGGAAAATATATCGAGGACAAAGGGAAAATTGTAAGCTACTACAACTCCAAAGGTTATAGGGACGCCCTCATCCTGAAGGACACTACTTACAAATCCCCTTCCCAGAACCTCAATATCGATCTGGCTATCTCTGAAGGTAAAAAATACTACTTCGGTGACATTACCTGGAAAGGTAATACCCGCTACAGTGACTCCATACTGACCCGTATCCTGGGTATCAAAAAAGGAGACGTGTATAACCTGGAACTGCTGGAGAAAAGACTGGGTAAACAAATGTCCCAGGAAGGTGGTGACATCACCGGCTACTACATGGACTATGGTTACCTCTTCTTCCAGATTGACCCGGTGGAAATCGGTATCCGTGGCGATACCATCGACTACGAGATCCGTTTACGTGAAGGTCCGCAGGCTACCATTAAGGAAGTGCGTATCGCGGGTAACGAAAAAACCAACGAACACGTTATCCGTCGTGAACTCCGTACCATCCCCGGCGAAAAATTCAGCCGTGCAGACCTGATCCGTTCCAACCGTGAGATCGCCAACCTCGGCTTCTTCAACCCGGAAAAGATCGGTATGAACCCCGTGCCTAACGTAGCTGATGGTACTGTGGACATCGACTATACCGTAGAAGAAAAAGCCAACGACCAGCTGGAACTGTCTGCAGGATGGGGTGGTTATATCGGTCTGACCGGTACACTCGGTGTAACATTCAACAACTTCTCCCTGCGCAACATCTTCCGCAAAGAAACCTGGGACCCGTTGCCAAGCGGTGATGGCCAAAAGCTCTCTGTACGTGTGTCTTCCAATGGTAAGGCTTACCGTTCCTACAACTTCTCCTTCACCGAGCCATGGCTGGGTGGTAAGAAAAGGAATCAGTTCTCCGTTAGTTTCTACAGCAGCTATCAGAACCCTTACGCCTACAGCAACTACTACCAGAACGTTTATAACCAGAACACTACCACCACTGACGGTCACTTTAAAGTACTGGGTGCTTCCGTGTCACTGGGTAAACAGCTGAAATGGCCGGATGACTTCTTTACGCTGATCTATTCCGTAAACTATCAGCAGTATAAACTGAAGAACTATAATTACTTTGGTATTGCGGGCTTTGATAACGGTACTTCCAACAACCTGAACCTGAAGTTCACGCTGGCTCGTTCTTCTGTAGACCAGCAGATCTTCCCGCGTAGTGGTTCCAATTTCATGCTGTCTGCACAGTATACGCCTCCTTACTCTCTGTTCAATCCACAGAAAGATTATACCAAGGAGCCAATTACTACGCAGTTCAATTTTATCGAGTACCAGAAATACCGCTTCAACGCAGAATGGTACGTGCCGTTGAGCCGTCCGATGGGTAGCGACAACAAGACTTTTGTGTTGAAAGTGGCCGCCAAATTCGGTTATATCACCAGCTACAACAACCGTACTACGCTGTCGCCGTTCGGTCGCTTTGAGTTGGGCGGTGATGGTCTGAGTAACTTTGCGATCTATGACCGTGATATCATCTCCCAGAGAGGTTATCCGGTATACTATACCTCCAATCCTAGTGTAAACCCGGAAAACGGTCAGCCACAAGGCTACCAGGGTTTCACTGTGTTCAACAAATATGTAATGGAGCTGCGTTATCCGTTTAGCCTGAACCCCAGTTCCACCATCTTTGGTCTGGCGTTCCTGGAGGCGGCCAACGGTTACCGTGATATGAAAGAGTACAATCCCTTCCAGCTGCGTCGCTCTGCTGGTATAGGTATGCGCTTTTATCTGCCGATGTTTGGATTGCTTGGATTTGATTATGGTATAGGATTTGACCGTATCCAGCCTGGTGGAGGTCTGAAGGATGCGGCTAAGTTTACCTTCATGCTCGGCTTCGAACCAGAATAATTGCCAAATAAATTTATATATTGCGAAATCAACCGGAATTCCGGAGATGGCAAAAAAATACATGTAGCATGAAGAAATTATTTATTACAGCAGCCTTTATGATGGCTATGGCAGGTGCAGCCAATGCACAACGCTATTGTGTGATAGATACCAAATATATCCTGGAGAGCATTCCTGAATACAAGGACTCCCAGAAAAAGCTGGATGCGGTGGCGGAACAATGGCAGAAAGAAATTGATGTCAAGTTCCAGGACGTAGATAAAATGTATAAGTCTTACCAGGCGGAGCAGGTGATGCTCACAGAAGAGCTGAAACGCAAGCGGGAAGATGAAATTGTGGCAAAGGAAAAAGAAGCCAAAGACCTGCAGAAAAAACGTTTCGGATACGAAGGTGATCTGTTCAAAAAAAGAGAGGAGCTGGTAAAGCCGATACAGGACAAGATCTACAATGCTATACAGAAGTTATCTGCCAGCAGAATGTATGATTTTGTACTCGATAAGTCCGGCGGTACCACTGTGATCTTTTCAGATCCCAAACTGGATAAAAGCGAGGAGATATTAAGAGCATTGGGCGTAAAGAAATAATCTGTACCTATTTTTTAACTATAAGTATTTAAATTTTTTTAAACACAGACAACATCATGAAGAAGTACGTAATTATTGCTTTTGTGGCAGTTACCGGTTTGTTCAGCGTGAATGCAATGGCCCAGTCCAAAGTAGCTCATATCAATGCGCAGGCGCTCGTAGGAAGTATGCCGGAAGCTAAAAAAGCAGAAACTGACCTCCAGACATTTGCACAAGGCCTGGAAGCAGAAGGTAAAACAATGGTGGACGAGTACACTAAAAAAGTAAAGGAATTCGACGAGAAAGCGGCCAGCATGACCGAAAATATGAAAGAAATCAAAGGCCGTGAAATCCAGGACACACAGAAACGTATCCAGGACTACCGCGATCAGGCAGAACAGAAAGTACAGCAGAAACAACAGGAGCTGCTGAAACCTATCTACGATAAAGCTCGCAAAGCGATCGAAGACGTAGCTAAAGAAAAAGGTTACGGTTATGTAATCGACAGCTCTGCCGGCCTGCTGCTGGTTTCTCCTTCTGCAGACGACCTGCTGCCAGCTGTAAAAGCCAAACTGGGTATCAAATAATTAACGTTATTAATATTTAAAATGGAATGCGGTGTGAGCCGTATTCCATTTTATATTTTACGGGAGGCGATATTTTGGGGATTTATTTTACTTTTTAAATTATTTCTGCTACCTTTGCCTTCCGTTTTAAAATTGTATCCCCGTATAGGGGTCTTTTAGTATAGTACAGGTAAAAACATAAAAAAGAAATGAAACGTACTTTTCAACCGCATAACAGACGCAGAAAGAGCGTTCACGGCTTCAGAAAGAGAATGGAAACTGCAAACGGCCGTAAGGTACTGGCTTCCCGCAGAGCAAAAGGTCGCAAGAAGCTGACTGTTTCTGACGAACGTAAGCTGAAATAATCCGGTAGCTAAATACTATTTGCCATAAAAACTTATTCTTTTACAAAAGAAGAGAGGTTAAAGAGCAGAAAACTTATTGAAACGCTTTTTCGTGAAGGAAAAGCGTTTTCTGTTTTCCCGTTCCGTGTTATTTACCTGCCCGTTAAGGAGCTGCCGGTGAACAAATTCCCGGTGCAGGTAGGTTTTAGCGCCTCTTCCCGTCGTTTCCCCCATGCGGTTGATCGTAACCGTATCAAGCGTCTCTCCCGCGAAGCCTGGCGCCTGCAAAAGCAGGGGCTCTATGACCACCTGCATGCCGAATCCCGCCGGCTCGCCGTTTTCCTCGTGTACACCGACAAAAAAATAGCGGATTTTTCTACCCTGCACCACAAAATTTCGGTAATTTTAGAGAAATTGAAAACTAGCTACTAGCCGCTGCTGTTAGCTTTTAGGGAATGCTGAGAAAGGTTGTTTACTAAAAGCCGACACCTTAATGGCTGTACGCTCACCATTAAAAGCAATGCCATGATGAAGCGCTGGTTAAGTTACCCGTTTATCTTCCTGATAAAAATCTATCAGTGGTTTATATCTCCACTACTTGGCGCCAAATGCCGTTATACGCCCTCCTGCTCCCAATACGGGCTGGAAGCATTTAAAAAATATGGCGTCTTTAAAGGAGGCTATCTCACGATAAAACGTATCTTGTCTTGCCATCCCTGGGGTGGGCACGGCTATGATCCCGTACCCTGATAGTATCCTATGGACCAACGATAACCATCATTCATCTTATATACTCTTGCATGCGTGCTTTTTTTAATAAAAGAAAAAAACTGGCAGCAGCACTGCTGTTACTGATCACCGCCGGCGGCCTCTTCGCTTACAACGAAAGCGACCGCTACTTCCAGATTGCCAAAAACCTGGATATTTTCGCCGCTTTTTACCGGGAACTGAATACCTACTACGTAGATGATCTGCCCCCGGAGAAAGTGATGCATAAAGGCATAGAAGCCATCCTTGAAGAAACAGATCCCTTCACCGATTTTGTGACGGAAGAAAACCTGGACGACCTGAAATTTATGGCCACCGGCAAATATGGCGGAGTAGGTGCCTCCATCAATAAAAACGGAGAATGGACAGCAATCACCGACGTTTACGAGGGCAGTCCCATGGACAAAGCCGGTGTAAAACCCGGTGATATCATCGTTACTATGGATGGCAAATCTGTAAAGGATACCCCCCAGGAAGAAATCAGCAAACTGCTGAAAGGCGCTCCCGGTACCCACCTCGATATCCTCTTCCGTAACCCGGTAACCAACGCGGAAACCGCCAAAAAAATCATCCGGGAGGAAATCAATGTAAAACCGGTTAGTTTTTCCGGTATGGCCAGCAAAGACATCGGTTATATCCGCATGACGCAGTTCACCGAAAACAGCGGTGCCATGGTCCGCGCCGCCTTCCAGCAGCTGAAACAGAACAACCCCGCCATGAAAGGGGTTATCCTGGACCTGCGCGGCAACCCCGGCGGTTTGCTGGATGAGGCCGTGGTAGTGGCTAATATCTTCGTGGATAAAAACAAACTGATCGTTAGCACCAAAGGCAAAGTGAAGAACTGGGACCGTAATTACGAAACTGCCGATCTTCCGCTGGATACACATATCCCGCTGGCTGTGCTCACCAACCACTCTTCTGCTTCCGCTTCAGAAATCGTGGCAGGGGCCATTCAGGACCTCGACAGGGGCCTCGTAATAGGGCAACGCTCCTACGGAAAGGGGCTGGTGCAAACAACCCGCCAGCTGCCTTATAATACCAAACTGAAGGTGACTACCGCCAAGTACTATACGCCCAGCGGCCGCTGTATACAGGCTATCGACTATTCCCACCGTAATGAAGATGGTAGTGTAGACTATGTGCCCGACTCCCTGAAGAAAAAATTTACTACCCAAAACGGCCGTACAGTAAAAGACGGCGGCGGTATAGAACCGGACACCAGCGTGGCACCTACCTATATCAGCCAGGTGGCTGTAAGCCTGCTGCGTAAACAGTATATCTTTGATTATGCTACTTCCTACTACTACAGCCATCCTAAAATAGCACCAGCTGCAAGCTTTACGCTAACAGACGAAGCATTCGCCGATTTTGAGCGTTACCTCGACAATAAAGACTACAGCTATAAAACACGGAGTGAAGACGCGCTGGAGAATTTCAAGAACACCGCGAAGAAAGAGAAATACTACGATGCTGTGTCCAAGGAACTGGAACAGCTGGAACAGAAAATGAAACATGATAAGAAACAGGATCTGCTGAAGAATAAAACGGAGATCAGGCAGCTGCTGGAAGAAGAAATCACCAACCGCTATTATTCCCAGCAGGGAAGGATTGCCAGGGCGCTGACCTGGGACAGGGATGTAAATGCCGCCATCAGTATGCTGCGCGACCCTGTGAAATATAAACAACTGTTATCGGCCGACCGGAAATAACCACATTTGCCGGACAATATAACTGCAAAGCCTGCTTCCCTTACCGGAGCAGGCTTTGCACTTGTAAAAATTATGATTTCCCATTTATTGTTTTTATTTTAACAAACTCATTGAGTATTAACAATCATCTTTTGTTCAACTAAAGTAAAAAGATATACATGCCAGTAAATTCCAACGAAAACTCCCGCCGGCATTTTATCAGCAAGTTTGCCAAAGGTGTAGTAGGGGCCTCTCTGCTACCCAGCATTATTACCGCTGCTGATAGAAAACGGAATATTGAATCACTATCACGCCTAAACGAAAAATATGCAGCCAACGATCATATCCAGGTAGCCCTGATTGGTGCCGGTGGTATGGGCACAGCAGATGCCAACACCGCGATCACCGTACCAGGTGTGAAGCTGGTAGCAGCCTGTGATTTGTATGACGGCCGTTTGGCAGATGCAAAAAAGAAATGGGGCAATGATATATTCACTACCCGCAACTATAATGAGATCCTGGATCGTAAGGATATTGATGCCGTGATCATTGCGGTACCCGACTTCTGGCATAAAGAGATTTCTGTAGCCGCCATGAACAAAGGTAAATCGGTGTATTGCGAGAAGCCTATGGTTCATGATGTGAGCGAAGGTCCTGCTGTAGTGGACGCACAGAAAAGAAACGGCAAAGTGGTGTACCAGGTAGGTAGCCAGGGCATGAGTTCACTGGGTAACGAAAAAGCCCGTCAGTTGCTGAAAGATGGTGCTATCGGTAAACTCAACTATGCAGAAGGGTTCTGGGCACGTATGTCGCCTACCGGTGCCTGGCAGTATCCTATCCCGGCCGATGCCTCTCCTAAAACAGTAGACTGGGACGCTTATCTCAAAAACGCGCCCAAGCGTGCATTTGACCCGCTGCGTTTCTTCCGCTGGCGTAATTACAAAGACTATGGTACCGGTGTTTCCGGCGACCTGTTTGTACATCTGTTCTCCAGTCTGCACCTGGTGACCGGTTCTATCGGTCCGAATAAAGTGATGGCTACAGGTGGTCTGCGTTATTGGAACGATGGCAGGGAAGTACCAGACGTTATGCTGGGTATGTTTGATTATCCTGAAACAGCGGTTCATCCGGCATTTAACCTGTCATTGCGTGTCAACTTCGTAGATGGCACCGGTGGTACCAACTACCTGCGTATGGTGGGCAGCGAAGGTTCCATGACAGTAGAGTGGGATCGTGTAACCTTGTACCGTAACAATGTAGCCGTGGATGAAAATGATCCGCTGGCTGCTGCCAACGCAGCTGCTGAAGCTAAAAAATCGTTTACCTATCACCGTGCAGACATCCTGCCGCAGGATAAAATGGTGTATGAAGCAGAGAAAGGTTATAAAGGTGCGCATTTTGACCACTTCTACAATCTCTTCAATGCTATGCGTACCGGTGGTAAAGTAGCAGAAGATCCGCTGTTCGGCTTCCGTGCAGCAGCACCTGCCTTGTTGTGCAATGAAAGTTATTTCAACAACAAGATCATTCAGTGGGATCCACAGAATCTGAAAGTTATTTAATCCACAAAATAGTGAACCATATGAAAAAGTTATTAGTACCAGCCTTGTCTGTAATGGCCGTTACCGTGATGTCATGTGGCGGAGGCGCTACAAAGGAAACCAAAGATACAACAGCCGTACATGCTGATTCTACCGCTGCACATACATCTGCGGCAGTAGTGGATACTTCCGCCATCACTGCCCTCAGCGAAGCTGACAAGGCAGCAGGATGGCAGCTGCTGTTCAATGGTACCAGCAAAGATGGCTGGCGTGGTTTCAGAAACAAACCTACGGATACCTGGGTAGCAGAGAATGGTATCTTGCATTGCCTGGGCAGTGCTACCGATAAAAGCGATAAACGTGGTGACCTGATCACCGATAAGGAATTTGAGAACTTTGAACTGACAGCAGACTGGAAACTGGCGGCACAGGGTAATAGCGGCATTCTGTATATGGTGACCGAAGCATTTGATGCTCCTTATCTGAGTGGTCCGGAATATCAGATCATTGATGATAACAACTTCCCGGATAAACTGGAAGACTGGCAGAAGACCGGTGCCAACTATGCGATGAATCCTCCGCTGGTAGCGGCATCCAATCCTATCGGACAATGGAACACTACCCGGATTGTTGTCAACAAAGGCCATGTGGAACACTGGTTGAACGGACAGAAAACAGCCGAGTATGAGTTGTGGACAGATGAATGGAAGAAACACAAGGAAGAAGGAAAATGGAAAGATGCCAAAGGCTACGGAATGTCTAAAAAAGGCCACATTGCGTTGCAGGACCACGGTAGTGAGATCTGGCTCAAGAATATTAAAATCAAGGAACTGTAGTATGCAGTCCTTGTTAAAAAAACAAACCCCGCCATTTTCTGGCGGGGTTTGTTTTTTATATATCAGCTACAAGCCTTATTTAGCGGCAGCTTCATATCTTTTGCTGATAGCGTTCCAGTCGATTACGTTCCAGAATGCATTCAGGTATTCCGGACGACGGTTTTGATATTTCAGGTAGTATGCGTGTTCCCATACGTCAACGCCCAGGATAGGAGTGCCTTTTACTTCAGCAACATCCATCAGCGGGTTGTCCTGGTTAGGAGTGGAAGTAACTTCCAGTTTACCGTCTTTCAGGAGCAGCCATGCCCAACCGGAACCGAAGCGGGTAGCGCCGGCAGCGTTGAATTTTTCTTTGAAAGCATCGAAAGAACCGAAGGTGCTGTCGATTGCTTCTGCCAGTTTACCGGAAGGTTTGCCACCTGCATTAGGAGCGAGGCTTGTCCAGAAGAAGCTGTGATTCCAGTGACCACCGCCGTTGTTTCTTACAGCAGGGCTTATTTTACCAGCATTTGCCACCAGTTCTTCCAGGGATTTATTCTCATTCTCAGTGCCGGCAATCGCTTTGTTCAGATTGTCAACATATGCCTGATGGTGCTTACCGTGGTGAATTTCCATTGTCAATTTATCAAAATGAGGCTCTAACGCATCAGTAGCGTAGGGTAAGCTCGGGAGTGTAAATGCCATAACTTCTGTTTTTATTGGGTTTGAAAATATTATTTACTGATAGTCGCCAAATTTACTGCCAATCCGTTAAATATCAATTTCATTTTTCAATTACTAAATTAGCACCAGCCGAATGCTGGGTCATATTGAAAATTATTTTATATTTACATGTACTCGGTTTACAGGACGTAACATCAGACATGTTTTTTCGTATGTGCCTGACAGTTGTTTACCTATTGTTTGTTTAAAACGTATAGTATGCATACAGGCTCGGACTTAGGGCAAAACCTTTCTCTCTCCGCTTTGCGAAAGGAAAATGAGCAATTAAGAGATCGTAATCAGTTGTTAGAGAGCATTCTGAACAGTGTACCCGCAATGCTTTACTGTTATGATAACAACAACAAATCCATTACCTGGTGTAATGCTGGTCTGGCGGAGACATTTGGATTTACTGTCACAGAGTTGACTGGCATGGGAATGGAATTTTTCCAGCATATTATGCATCCCGACGATTTCGCGCTGGCTGTGGTGGCCCAGCAATCTTTCATTGACAACAAAAGCCATTTTGGAGGAGTAGCCCGGATCCGTAAAAAAGGGGAGGAAGAATACCGCTGGCTGCTGGGGCTGGAAGTACCCTTCACCTGGGATGCCGATGGGCGTGTAAGGGAGATTATCTGTGCCTTTCTGGATCTCACTCATGCTATTGATACCAATGCACAAATTTCTGTGGCACTCAGTGAGATACTGCGACGGCAGAACGAAAATCTGTTGAATAAACTCACTGCAAGGGAAAAAGACGTGTTGGGTCTCGCTGTACAGGGACTGAACAATAAAGAGATAGCCCATTCCCTGAACCTAAGCCGCTATACCGTAGAAACACATCGTAAGAATATCCGGTTGAAACTAAAAGTCCGCAATACTACAGAGCTGGTCGCCATCGCCCGAAAGATCGGCTATCAATGATTTTTTTGTTAAAATAGTATTGGTTTTTCGCATTCTGTCATCGTTTTTTTATATACCCTCAAAATGAATGCCCGGGAATGAAAAGTATATTGCTAAATTGTATTTTGCTGATTATCAACCTTTGTGGAGCAAAAAAATGCGAAAAGAAAATTGCTAAACTTTGCTAAATTTTCCTAAAAATACCCAAGGTTGGGTATTTGCTTGCTTTTGAATCTCCACTAATTTAGTGAATTAAAATGAAGCATGTTTTTTAAACATCCGGACATGATTATTGGCTGAAATACCCCTATCACTATGATAACCGAGGAAAGAGCATTTTATATCTTACAACTGGATCAAACTGCCACTGCGGAGGAAATTGTGGAGCGTTATGAAAATCTGAAAGATCAGTATCGAAGGATCAAAGACGAGACTGAAGATCTGAGAACACGGTTGGCTTACCAATTGAAACAAATTGAACTAGATGATGTATTCATATTTTTCAGAAGAAAACAAAGGATTTAATCACTAAGCTTTTTTTATTATTCATTCGTTGTCTTTTTAAGCTCAGTTTTTCGTCCATTGTTTGTCTTCACACAAACACCCTCAAAATCTAACCTGCATCCAGCTTGCGGAACCATATGCCCATCTCAGATATTGCGGTTTATTTGATTATATTTAGGTCTTCAAACCCTACCTAACAAAAAATACGCATTATGAATGTATTCCTGATGATTGTGGCATTCCTGGGCCTTATTGTAGCCCTGTCTTCCTTCGTAACTGTACAGCAGGGCAATGTTGCTATTACCACCATTTTCGGTAAATACAACCGCATCCTCTTCCCTGGTCTGAACTGGAAAATACCCCTTGTTGAAAAAGTATTTAAAAAGATCTCTGTCCAGAACAGGTCTGTGGAGCTGGAATTCCAGGCCATCACCATTGATCAGGCCAACGTATACTTCAAAGCGATGTTGCTTTATTCTGTATGGAACCAGGAAGAAGAAACACTGAAAAACGTAGCCTTTAAATTCATGGATGAAAGAAGTTTCATGCAGGCGCTGGTACGCACCATCGAAGGTTCCATCCGTGGATTTGTAGCCACCAAAAGACAGGCGGAAGTACTTGGCCTGCGTAAAGACATTACTGAACACGTAAAAGAACAGATCGATAAAACCCTGGAAGAGTGGGGCTTTCACCTGTTAGACCTGCAGATGAATGATATCACCTTCGATGAAGTGATCATGAAATCCATGGCACAGGTAGTATCTTCCAACAACCTGAAAGCCGCCGCAGAAAACGAAGGACAGGCATTGCTGATCACTAAAACCAAAGCAGCGGAAGCAGATGGTAATGCCATCAAAATCGCTGCAGAAGCTGAACGTCAGGCAGCACAGCTGCGTGGTATGGGTGTAGCCCTGTTCCGCGAAGAAGTGGCCAAAGGTATGACCACCGCCGCTAAAGAAATGCAGCAGGCTAACCTCGACACCTCTGTGATCCTTTTCTCCATGTGGACCGAAGCTATCAAAAACTTTGCTGAAAACTCCAAAGGTAATGTGATCTTCCTGGATGGTTCTTCTGAAGGAATGGACCAGACTATGAAACAGATGATGGCCCTCAACAAACTGATGGAAAACAAAAGCATGAAGTAATCTTCTTTCATAAAAAAGAAAAGACGCAAGGGATGTCCTTTGCGTCTTTTCTTTTTTATGGAATGTTTCTACAGGTATTTTTCACCGGCTTTGCGTTCAGCCATTTTCCTGGCGGGTACGCCATACCAGGTGCTGAAAGCATCCACGTTTTTGAGTACCAGGGCGCCGGCGCCGATCAGGCTGTGTTCTCCGATCCTGATACCATGTTTAACGATGGCGCCTATACTAACTGCTGTAAATGTCCCGATGGCAACGTTTCCGCCAGTGACCACCCGGGGTGCTACGCTGGCGTAGTCATCCATCTGGTTGTCATGTTCTATACAGGCTGCCGAATTGATGATACAATGGTGGCCGATATTGCTATAGGCATTGATGACAGCATTGGCTGAAATCATATTGCCGGTACCGATAGTAGCGCTGGCAGATATCACTGCAGAAGGATGTACCGCATTGATAAATTCGAAGCTGGGAGCGATAGCCAGTATTTTAGCTACTACCTGGCTGCGGACCCAGTTGTCGCCAATGGCCACAATGCCTCCACACACGTTCAGGTTTTGCATGATAGCTGGGAGGTCCTGCTCTGCTCCCAAAACAGTTAGTCCTCCGGTACAAACGGTCCCTTTTTCCTTGAAGCCATCGATAAAGCCTGCCACCTTATATTGCGGCATCAGGGAAAGGATGTCTGCCACTACCTTACCATGGCCTGAAGAACCAATGATAACGATGTTTTTCTGATGCATAATTCCGGTCTTTCAACATTTTTTGATTAAGAATATGGTTAGCGTTTTTGCTCAAAAAAAGTCTTCATCAGTTGCAGGCTTTCTTCGCGGCAGGGACCAGCCTCCAGTTTGGTTTTGGGATGAAAAGGAGAACGGTCGCCGGTGGCGCGGCGATAGCTGTTTTTATCATCCGCTGCCGCATATACGATCTTGCCTATTTTGCTCCAGTACAGGGCTCCGGCGCACATCAGGCAAGGCTCTACGGTCACATACAGGGTGGCTTCCATCAGATATTTGCTGCCCAGCGTATTAAAGGCTGCGGTGAGCGCGATCATTTCCGCATGTGCGGTACAATCGTTTAATCGCTCCACCTGATTGTGTCCACGACCGATGATCTGGTTGTTGAGTACCACCACGGCGCCAATAGGCACTTCGCCATCTTCAAAAGCTTTATGCGCTTCTTTCAGCGCCTGCTTCATATAAAAAGTATCATCAATCATAGTACTATTTGATCATCTCCAGGAACTCATCTTCTGTGATGATCCGGATGGTGTTGATTTTTTTTGCTTTTTCCAGTTTACTGCCGGCATCATCTCCTACTACGAGGTAGTTGAGTTTACTGCTTACGCCACTCACGATTTTACCGCCTTGTTGTTCTACCATTTCTTCTGCTTCACTGCGTTTCAGCTTGTGGAGGGTACCGGTAAAGAGGAAGGTTTGTTCGCTGAGGGTACCGGAAGTATGCAGCTGGCTTTTGGTGTTGGTCATATTGATGCCCAGCGAAGCCAGTTTTTCGAGCATGTGAATATTGTCTTCATTGGCAAAGAACTGACGGATGGCGCCGGCTACTTTTGGACCGATGTCTTCCAGCGCAAGTATCTGTTCTTCTGTCCAGTCTTTCAGGTCCATGATATTGGTGACGGCATTGGCCAGTGTTTTGGCAGTGGTTTCACCTACATAA
This sequence comes from Chitinophaga flava, assembly GCF_003308995.1. NCBI lineage: Bacteria > Pseudomonadati > Bacteroidota > Chitinophagia > Chitinophagales > Chitinophagaceae > Chitinophaga > Chitinophaga flava. The sequence continues at coordinate 3,671,071 of NZ_QFFJ01000001.1, forward strand.
CGGATGCCCAGGCCGAATATCAGGCGATGCAGCGGCTGGGTTTTGGACTGCTCAATGGCTGTTTGCAGATTGCTGAGGGATTTTTTACCAAAGCCTTCCATGGCGCCGATTTTGTCGAAGTCGAGCTGATAGATGCCGGGTATATCTTTCATCAGGTCCTGGGCGTAGAACTTGCGCACATTGCTTTCTCCGAAGCTTTTGATGTCCATGGCATCTTTGCTGACGAAGTGGATCATACGTTCTACCACCTGTGCTTCACAGTTGATATTGGAGCAGCGCCATACGCTTTCTCCTTCGGGTTTTACCAGTTTGTCGTTACAAACAGGGCAACTGGTAGGGAATATGATATCCTGTTCTTCGCCGGTACGCAGGTCGGCAACTGACTTCACGATATAGGGGATTACATCGCCGGCTCTTTCTACCAGCACCATATCGCCCAGTTTGAGATCTTTTTCCCGGATCACGTCTTCGTTGAACAGGGAGATAGAAGAAACAGTCACGCCACCGATATGTACCGGATCTATTTTAGCTACCGGGGTGATAGAGCCGGTGCGGCCTACCTGGAATTCTACAGCACGCAGTCTGCTGGTAGCCTGGCGTGCTTTGAATTTATAGGCAATGGCCCAGCGTGGATGGTGGGTGGTCATCCCCAGTTTATCCTGCAGGGCGTAGTCATTTACCTTGATCACCATACCATCAATCTCATAAGGCAGGTTGTCGCGTTCTGCTTCAAACTGCAGGCAGTAATCGATCACAGCCTGGATGCCTTTTACTACTTTTTTCTCTTTGGCAGGACTACGGAAACCGAGTGTAGACAGGAGATCGAGCGTACCGCTATGTGTTTTGATGGCATCGGGTTCCTGCTGTTCATCTTCCATAGTATGATAGCTCATATGGTAGAGAAAAGCTTCCAGTCCGCGTTTGGCCACTTCATTAGGGTCTACCATGCGCAGCGAGCCGGAGGCGGCGTTGCGTGGATTGGCCAGTGGTGGCAGGTTTTCGGCAATGCGTTTATCGTTGAATGCTTTGAAGGTGTTTTTGTTGATCAGTACTTCGCCGCGTATTTCTATCTGATGGATACCATATTTGGAGAAGCTGGCAGATAGTGGAATAGAACGTATTTGCCGGATATTGGTAGTGATGTCTTCTCCGGCAATACCGTCGCCACGGGTGGCACCACGGGTAAGGCGGTCATTCTCATAAATGAGTGAGATGCTGGCGCCATCAAACTTCGGTTCAATACAATACTCTATCTCCGGCAGACCAGCGCCTTCGCGGGCTTTGCGGTCCCAGTCGATCAGATCGTCGGCATTGTAGGAGTTTTCGAGACTGAGCATAGGCACCAGGTGCTGTACGGTGACAAACTCCTTGGTGAGTCCTTTGGCGACGCGCTGGGTGGGAGAGTCGGGGCTGATAAGGTCCGGACGTTCCTGTTCCAGTTTTTTGAGCCAGGCAAAGAGCTGATCATATTCGTAGTCGCTGAGTACCGGATCACTTTGCACATAGTAGCGCCAGTCGTTGTAGGTGATTACCCGACGTAATGCTTCCAGGGTTTCATCAATGGATTGCAACAATGTTTGTTGCTGCAGGTGGCTGAGCATATCTTTGGCCAGCTGTGTCAGGGTTATTTCTATTTCCTTTGTGTACATAATTATCGAATACTGAGCTGTAAAAATAAACTTATCTTTCTGCTTCCTTATAAACAGCCAAAAAAATCCGCTTTTTTTCTGCTTTTAACAGGCTAATTTTTGCTTTCATTCGGATAATGAATACCTTTCAGCAAGATTTAGAATCATAACAGAAATTCCACGTATTTTATGATGTCTATGTACACCAAAAACATCAATACTCACCTTGTTGAGATAAAGAGCTATTTCAAAGTCGCCATTTCGGTAGACTGTGTCATTTTTGGATTTAATAACGACGAGCTGAAAGTGTTGTTGATTGAATCCGATCTGAAAGAATATAAAGGCAAATGGTCATTACTGGGAGACATTGTACGGCCGGATGAAGAGCTGGACGAGGCAGCCTACAGAGTGCTCAAAGCACGTACTGGCCTGGATAATGTGTATATGGAGCAGGTGCAGACCTTCGGTGCTATCAACCGTCACCCTGCAGGTCGTGTAATTACAGTAGCCTATTATTCGCTCGTGAATATTGAACACGTAGAACTGAAAAAAAATAATAACGATCTGCACTGGCATTCTGTGAAAGACTTACAGAACATGGCGTTCGACCATAAACAGATTCTGGAAACCTGTCACGAACGACTCAAACAGCAGGTGATGGTACAGCCTGTAGGCTTCAATCTGCTGCCGAAAAAATTCTCCCTGCGCGAGCTGCAAAATCTGTATGAAGCCATCCTGGATGTAGAGCTGGACCGCCGCAACTTCCGTAAGAAGTTTCTTTCAATGGATCTTTTGCTGGACCTGAATGAAGAAGAGGAAGATGTACCGCACCGACCTGCCAAACTCTACAAGTTTAATTTTGAGAAATACGACCAGCGTAAAAAGCGTTATCTGGGCATAGGCTTCTAGATAAGAAAGTATGATATTTTTTTAGCTACCACTTCATTTCCACTCGTTTCCCCATTAATATCAATTCTACTCAAACCCTCTTCCAGGAAGGGTTAGATACTCTGTGCCCGGTACGGACCATTATCTTGATTTATTTCTCCATAAAATGAAAAAAAAGTTTGTTTTTAACAAAAAATTAAGTAAGATTGTGTAAAATATACACATCCTGAAAAAACGGTTTTTCAGGGGGAGATGAAAACCAGAATTTAAATCAGCGAATTGCCAACGAACCGGTATTAGAAATTTTCCTTTTATCAAGTATGCCAAAAAGAAATCAATAAAATATTTTTATCAATAGTTTGATTTTATAATTCCACGTTATGAAACAAGAAGGCTGCTAAGCACTTTTGCATGGTGTCTTATCCGTTCACTTTCCCTTGTGCCGGTTGATGGTACAGGGGAAAGTTGTTTTAGGGAAAAACTAACCCTTTTCAGGAATGGTTAAATAATTTGCAATAAGACTGTTTTCCTGTTTGATCTCTTCTAAACCCGTGGCAGGCCTGTAGTTGAGCCGCTTTTTCCGTAACTTGCATTGCTTGCAAAGGTCCCTGGAAAAGTGACAGCGGTCTGCTGCCCCTTTGCTCCCCTGGTTTCATTGTAGGAGAAAAAAAGATCATATGTCATATACACCACAACATAAGGTTCGCATTGTAACTGCAGCAGCTTTATTTGACGGGCATGATGCCGCCATCAATATCATGCGGAGAATTATGCAGGCAAAAGGCGCCGAAGTGATCCATCTGGGACACAACCGTTCCGCTGCAGAAATAGTAGACTGTGCTGTTCAGGAAGATGCACAGGGTATTGCCGTTACTTCTTATCAGGGAGGACACGTAGAGTTTTTTAAATACATGTACGACCTGTTGCAGGAGAAAGGGTGCGGACATATCAAGATCTTCGGTGGCGGAGGTGGTACCATCCTGCCTACAGAGATAGAAGAACTGCATGCTTACGGTATTGCCCGGCTGTACTCTCCGGATGATGGCCGCCAGATGGGCCTGGAAGGCATGATCGAAGACCTCATCCATCAGTGTGACATCCCTGTTAAACCATTGGCCAGCGGCAGCAACGTGGAAGATATCCCGCAGCTGAAAAAAAGCAGGAATCCTAAAATCATCGCCCGCGCTATCAGCCTGGCAGAAAACGATATGCCGGTAGCACTGCTGAGCGGCGTAAAAGCCAGAAAAGCGGTAACGGTAGATGTTGAAGCTGGCACTCAGATCACCAGCACGCCTGCAGAAGATAATGCAACTCCTGTACTGGGTATCACCGGCACCGGCGGTGCTGGTAAAAGTAGCGTGACAGACGAACTGGTGCGCCGCTACCTGACCCAATTCGGCGACAAGACCGTAGCCGTGATTTCGGTAGACCCGTCCAAAAAGAAAACCGGTGGCGCCTTGCTGGGTGACCGTATCCGTATGAACGCCATCCACCACCCACGGGCCTATATGCGCTCTCTCGCCACCCGGGAAAGCGACAAAGCCATCAGCGAACATATCCAGGAAGCCATCGATATCTGCAAACTGGCAGGCTTCGATTTTATCATCCTCGAAACTTCCGGTATCGGTCAAAGCGACACCGCCATCACCGACTACTGCGATGTATCGCTGTATGTAATGACGCCTGAATACGGCGCCGCATCCCAGCTGGAGAAAATCAACATGCTGGACTATGCCGACGTCATTGCCATCAACAAATTTGACAAAGCCGGCGCCCTCGATGCACTGCACGACGTGCGCAAACAATACAAACGTAACCACAGCCTCTGGACCGCTAAAGACGAGGAACTGCCAGTGGTAGGCTCCATCGCCTCCCAGTTCAACGATGCAGGCATCAACCTGCTCTTCGAAAGAGTGATGGAAAAAGTAGTGGAAAAAACCAACGCCCCCTTTGGACCGCTGGTACATGAAAGCCTCAAATCCACCACCACCAAATCACAGATCATCCCGCCTGCCAGAGTGCGCTATCTCGCCGAAATCGGTGAAGCGATTGCCGATTACAGTAAGTGGGTAGATGAACAATGTAAAATAGCTACACAGCTGTATCAGATCCAGGGTGTGATAGATATCGATCCTTCAAAAGCTGCGATGCTGGCAGATATACAGTCACAGCTACAGTCCTCCCTGCATCCTGAATGCAAAAAACTGGTAGACGAATGGCCGGCGCTGCTGAAAAAATATGCAGCCGACTTCTACGAATTCCAGGTAAGGGATAAAGTGATCAAACTGCCACTCTTTACAGAAAGTCTTAGTCACAGCCGTATTCCGAAAGTTAGTCTTCCTAAATACAATGACTGGGGTGATATCCTGCGCTGGCAGCTCACGGAAAATGTACCAGGCGAATTCCCTTATGCAGCCGGTGTATTCCCGCTTAAAAGGGAAGGAGAAGATCCTACCCGCATGTTTGCCGGCGAAGGCGGCCCTGAAAGGACCAACAAACGCTTTCACTATGTATCCATCGATCAGCCGGCTAAACGTCTGTCTACTGCATTTGACAGCGTAACCCTCTACGGGGAAGACCCTGCCGTTCGTCCGGATATCTATGGCAAAATTGGTAACTCCGGCGTGAGCATCGCCACTGTAGATGACGCCAAAAAACTTTACAGCGGCTTCGATCTCTGCGATCCGAAGACCTCCGTATCCATGACTATCAACGGCCCTGCGCCTGTACTGCTGGCTTTCTTCATGAATGCCGCCGTCGATCAGCAGTGCGAAAAATATATCGTTGAAAACAGTCTTACCGAACAGGTAAAAGCCACTATCCAGCAAAAATTCAAAGACCATCCGCTGCCACATTATAATGGTGACCTGCCCGCAGGTAACGACGGACTGGGACTGCAGCTCCTGGGTATTTCCGGTGATGAAGTACTGCCTGAAGATGTATACAAAAAAATCCGTGCATATGCTCTCAGTACTGTAAGAGGTACTGTGCAAGCTGATATTCTCAAGGAAGATCAGGCACAGAATACCTGCATCTTCTCTACAGAATTTGCACTCAAACTCATGGGTGACGTACAGGAGTATTTCATCCATCAGAAGGTGCGTAACTTCTATTCTGTCAGTATCTCCGGTTACCATATCGCAGAAGCCGGCGCCAATCCGATCACCCAGCTGGCCTTTACACTGGCCAACGGTTTCACCTATGTGGAGTACTATCTCAGCAGAGGTATGAATATCGATGATTTTGCGCCGAACCTCTCATTCTTCTTCAGCAATGGTATGGACCCTGAATATTCGGTGATCGGCCGCGTAGCCCGCCGTATCTGGTCCAAAGCCATCAAATACAAATACAAAGGCAACGACCGTTCCCAGAAACTGAAATACCATATTCAGACTTCCGGCCGCAGTCTCCATGCTCAGGAGATCGACTTCAACGATATCCGCACTACCTTGCAGGCGCTGTATGCTATCTACGATAACTGCAACTCCCTGCACACCAACGCATATGATGAAGCCATCACCACGCCTACAGAAGAAAGCGTGAGAAGGGCTATGGCTATTCAGCTGATCATCAACCGCGAACTGGGTACCGCCAAAAACGAAAACCCGGTACAGGGTTCTTTCTTCATCGAAGAACTGACCGACCTGGTAGAAGAGGCTGTGCTGGCGGAATTTGACCGTATCACAGAACGCGGTGGCGTACTGGGTGCTATGGAAAGAATGTACCAGCGTAACAAAATACAGGAAGAAAGTCTTTACTACGAATCACTCAAACATACTGGTGAATACCCTATCATAGGCGTTAACACCTTCCTGAATAAAAATGGTTCACCCACCATCATTCCGGCAGAAGTGATCCGCTCCACCACAGAAGAAAAAACCTTCCAGATTAATACCCTGGAAGCCTTCCAGCAACGGCACGGAAATAAGAGCGAAGCAGCCCTCAAACAACTGCAACAGGTGGCTGTTAATAACGGTAACCTCTTTGCGGAACTCATGGAGACTGTGAAACACTGTTCTCTGGGACAGATCACTCATGCGCTTTATGAAGTAGGTGGACAGTATCGCAGAAACATGTAACTGTGATAGTGATGATGTTAGGTGATGACTTTGATGAGTGAAGACTAGAACGAAGATGAAAATGTATATAAAGCGAAGGCCCCATTGGTATAAAAACCAATGGGGTCTTCGCTTTTGTAAACACTTAAAAGAACGAAATTCCTATATTATATTAGTATTATCAATCGTGAGGCTATTGTATCTGCCTCTGCTGCTGCGCTATTTTTACCGGCTTATTACCTGATATGCATATGAAAAAATTGGTTTTCAGTATGTTGCTGCTGTCCTCTCTGCAGGCGGTCGCACAAAAAACAACAGATACCGTGGCTTCACGGATATTGTTGCCAAATGGCTGGGCACTCACGCCAGCAGGCCGTTCCCTTCCACTGGGAGATCTTCCGCTGAACATGGTCCTTTCCGGTTCTGAGAAATACCTGGTGGTAAATAATAACGGACAGAGCAAACACACGCTTCAACTGATTGATCCGCAACAGGAAGTACTGCTGGATGAGGTGACAATCCCTAAATCATGGCTGGGACTTGCTTTCAGTAAGGATGAAAAATCATTGTACGCCTCCGGAGCCAATGACAATGTGATCTGGCAATATCGTATTCAGGACAATAAATTGAAGCTGGCAGACAGTATCCGCCTGGGACTGTCATGGCCCAAAGAAAAAATTTGTCCTACCGGTATGGCATTGGATAACTCACGTAACCGGTTATACGTAGTTACCAAAGAAGATAACAGCCTCTATCTGCTGGATCTTTCCACCAGGAAGGTGATCAAGCGTGTTCCTTTGTCAGCAGAGGCTTATACCTGTGTGCTGTCGAAAGACAATAAAACGCTGTATATCTCTTTATGGGGCGGTGATGCCATTGCAGTATATGACATTGCTGCTGATAAAGTGGTACAGGAAATTAAAACAGGTAGCCATCCTAATGAAACAATTATTTCCAAAAACGGGAAGTATCTGTACGTGGCTAATGCTAACGATAACTCCGTATCTGTGATCACCACTGCAGATGGTAAGGTGATTGAAACCCTGCAGACTGCGTTGTATCCTGATGCTCCGGCTGGATCTACCACCAATGGTCTGGCTTTGTCTGCTGATAACAAAACGTTGTACATCGCTAATGCCGATAATAACTGTCTCGCTGTATTTGATGTAGCCACCCCAGGCAAGAGCCATTCTGAAGGCTTTATCCCTGTGGGATGGTATCCTACCTGTGTGCGTATCACCGGTAAAAAAGTGCTGGTGGCTAATGGTAAAGGATTTACTTCCATGGCCAATCCTGAAGGGCCTAATCCTATCAGCCGTAAAGATGCCAGCGGTTCGCATGCCGCCAATACCCGCCAGGGACGGCCGGTACAGTATATTGCCGGACTGTTCAAAGGTACGCTTTCCATGTTCCGTGAGCCGGGTGAAAAGGTGCTGGGACAATGGTCTAAGCTGGTGTACGACAATACTCCCTATAATAAAAACAAAGAGCTGCGTGCTGCCGGAGAAGAGGGCAACCCTATCCCCAGGGAAGTAGGAAAACCTTCGCCTATTAAATACGTGTTTTACGTGATCAAGGAAAACCGTACCTATGACCAGGTGCTGGGCGATATCAAAGAAGGTAACGGAGACAGCAGTCTGTGTATTTTCCCTGAGCGTATTACACCTAATCAGCATAAGCTGGTGAAGGATTTTGTACTGCTGGATAATTTTTATGTAGATGCAGAAGTGAGCGCAGACGGACACAACTGGAGTACTGCCGCTTACGCTACTGACTATACGGAGAAAACCTGGCCTACCAGCTACGGCGGCCGCGGTGGTACTTACGATTATGAAGGCAGCCGCAAAATAGCATATCCTAAAAAAGGATTTATCTGGGATTACTGCCAGCGGGCAGGGGTAAGCTACCGCAGCTATGGCGAGTTTACCGGCAAAGGTTCCGCTACGCTTAAATCACTGGAAGGGCATTTCTGCAAAGACTATCCTGCTTTTGATCTTTCTATTCTGGATGTGGACAGGCAGAAGGTCTGGCAGCATGATTTCGATTCTCTGCTGGCTGCTGATGCAGTGCCTCATTTCAATACTGTCCGCCTGGGCAACGACCATACCAGCGGTATGCGCAAAGGCGCCTATTCACCTTATGCATCCGTGGCTGATAACGACCTGGCTGTAGGTAAACTGATAGAATATATTTCCCACAGCAAAATCTGGAAAGAGAGCGCCATTTTTATTCTGGAAGATGATGCACAGAACGGGCCTGACCACGTAGATGCACACCGTTCCACTGCTTATGTGATCAGTCCTTATATAAAACGTAAAACTGTAAATCATAACATGTATTCCACCTCCGGTATGTTGCGTACCATGGAGCTGATTCTGGGGCTGCCGCCGATGAGCCAGTACGATGCTGCTGCCACACCTATGTGGGAACTCTTCACTGCTACGCCCGACCTGACCCCTTATGTGGCAGTGGATGCCAATGTAGATATCCGGGAACGTAATACTGCCTGGAATGAAAGTGCCCGCCGTTCTGCTGCTTTTGATCTGGCGCATGAAGACCGCGTGCCAGACCTGGAGCTGAACGAAATAGTGTGGAAGGCCATCCATGGCGAAAATGCGGTGATGCCGGCACCCCGCAGAAGTGCGTTTGTGAAGCTGCAGGCGAAGGAAGAGGATGACGATTGATAAATCGATTAAGCAAATCCGGGAAACTTTTCTATTTTAGCCATCTAAACGTAATAAAACAGTATGGTAGCAAGGAGAGATTTTATCAGGAACAGCGCGCTGCTGGCAGGTGCTGTAGGGCTGGGGATGCCCAAAACGGTTTTAGGCTGGAATGGTTACACTTCCCAACGTCCGCCGCTGGCCCAGCGCAAATTCAGCAGTGATGCTGTAGAAAAGGCTATTGCCGGCGTTAAAAAACAGATTGCGGACAACAAACTCGCCTGGATGTTTGAGAACTGTTTCCCGAACACCCTTGACACCACTGTGAACTTTAAAGTACAGGATGGCAGGCCCGATACTTTTGTCATCACCGGCGATATCCATGCGATGTGGCTGCGTGACTCCTCTGCACAGGTATGGCCTTATATTCCGCTGATTAAGGAAGATGCTAAACTGGAGCAGATGATCGCCGGCGTGATCAACCGCCAGGTGAAATGCATCCTGATAGACCCGTATGCCAACGCTTTCAACGACGGCCCTACCGGTAGTGAATGGGAGAAAGACCTCACGGACATGAAGCCTGAGCTGCATGAACGCAAATGGGAAATAGACTCGCTCTGTTACCCTGTACGTCTGGCTTATCACTACTGGAAGCAAGGTGGCGATACCAAAGTGTTTGACGATAAATACAAACAATCTGCCCGCCTGATCGTGAAAACGTTCAAGGAGCAACAGCGTAAGGAAGGGAAAGGCCCTTATAAATTTCAGCGCGTAACTGCCTGGCAGTCAGATACCGTTCCTAATTCCGGTTATGGTGCACCGATGCTGCCGGTAGGCCTCATCGTTTCGATCTTCCGCCCGTCTGACGACGCTACTGTATTCCCTTTCCTGATCCCGTCCAATATGTTCGCGGTGGTTTCACTGCGCCAGCTGGCGGAAATCAGCACGGAGATCTATAAAGATGCTGCTTTTGCAAAAGAGTGCACCGACCTGGCTGATGAAGTAGACCGCGCTATCAAAGCCTATGCTATCGTAGAACACCCTAAGCTGGGTAACATGTACGGCTTTGAGGTAGATGGTTATGGTAATCGTTTATTCATTGACGATACCAACGTGCCCAGCCTGCTGTCTATCCCTTACCTGGGATATACTACTGCGGATGATCCGCTGTACCAGGCCTCCAGGCACTTTGTATGGAGTACTTTCCATCCCTGGTTCTATCAAGGTAAGTTTGGCAATGGCGTAGGTAGTCCGCATACCGGAGAAAACTACATCTGGCCGATGAGTATCATCATGAGAGCTTTGACCAGCCATAATAAGGAAGAAATAGCTGAGTGTATCAAAACACTGCGTAATACAGATGGAAACACCGGCTTTATTCATGAGTCTTACCATAAAGACGATCCCAGCAAGTTTACCCGTAAATGGTTTGCCTGGGCATGTACCTTATTCGGAGAGCTTATTCTCAAAGTGAGCCAGGAATATCCTGATTTGCTGAAAAGGCAATATGCTTAGCATTTTTTAATTTTTTAGTTTGATATTTGAAATGCAGCGGAGATGATTATCTTCTGCTGCATTTCACTTTTAAAAACGATCCAGATGCAGCACGCCGGTATATATCAGCAACGCATAAACGATTTTCAGCAGGCTATTGATAAAGAGAAGGGACTAACTTCCCTGCTGTCGTGGGCGAGATTATTGAGTTTTCTGTTGATTGTTGCCGGGGTGGTGTTTTATTTCCGACAGGGATGGATGGGAGGATGGTTACTCCTTTCCGTTGTGGGTGTGGTGTTTTTTGCTTTTTTTCTGAAGAAGCATAACCGGTCGCAACAAAAACTGGCGTTGTTAAAAACCTTGCTGGAGCTGAATCAGAAAGAGCTGCAGCAGGCTACTGAATGGAAGTCCACTTTTGAAGACGGCAGAGAGTTTATCGATGATCAGCATGATTATAGTAACGATCTGGACGTGTTTGGCCCTGCCTCTATTTTTCAGTCCATCAACCGTACAGGTACTTTGTCTGGCAAACGACAGCTGGCAGATGCCTTGCGGAGTCCTATACAGGATGTCCAGACCATTCTGGCTACACAGGAAGCGTTAAAGGTACTGGCGCCGGAAATCGACTTCCGGCAACATCTGACGGCCAACGCAATGCTGGCAAAAGAAGAGGGCAGCGACCGCCGGGAGCTGGCACTGTGGCTGAACATGCCTTTTGCCTTTATACACAATAAATTTATGCAGATCGCCGCTTGGTTGTTCCCTGCGCTGGCCCTGCTGATGATGGCAATATACGCCTATGCCGGGCATTATTATCTTTTTATCGGTATGGTGATACTGAACTGGTTGCTGCTGGGCAGCATCCAGGGGAAGATCATGGAGCAGTATAAGCTGATATCTCATAAGGAACGTATTCTGGAGAAGTTTTCCTTATTGCTGCACCTGATCCGCAAGGGTTCTTTTGAGCAGTCAGCATTACTGAAGGAACAGCAGGGAATTGCGAGAGAGGCAGATGTGGCGCTGCATCAGCTGTCCCGGATCGGATCGGCTTTTGATCAGCGACTGAACCTGCTGGTGGCTGTTATCCTGAACTCTCTTTTCCTGTACGATCTGCATTGTATCCTGCGGTTGGAACGCTGGAAATCGAAACATAAAACAGATGTAGAGCGCTGGTTTGGTGTGATCGCGCAACTGGAGGTGTGGAATAGTATGGCTACCTATGCGTATAATCATCCGCAGTATGCCTATCCGAAACCACAGGCGGCACCGATGGTGCTGGAGGCTGAAGCCCTGGGTCATCCGCTGATCCCCGACAATGAGTCTGTGAAAAATGATGGCAGTATCGGGCGTCCGGCCAGTTTCCTGATCATTACAGGATCTAATATGTCAGGAAAGAGCACGTTTCTGCGTAGTATAGGTTCTAACCTGTTGCTGGCCATGTGCGGGGCTCCGGTATGTGCACAACGTTTTGTGTTCACCCCCATGCGCATTATGACATCTATGCGTATTAAGGATTCTATTGCCAGCCATACTTCTTATTTTCAGGCAGAGCTGCTGCGCCTGCAGCATATCATCCAGCAACTGAAAGCAGGAGGGCAGGTGTTTATTCTGCTGGATGAAATTCTGAAGGGGACCAATTCAGAAGACAAACTCTCCGGCTCCCGCAGCCTGATAGAGCATTTCCTGGCCTATAACTGCCTGGGGATGATTGCTACGCATGACCTGGAGCTGGGCCATCTGGAAGACAGTTACCCCGAAAAAATAAAGAACTACTGCTTCGAAAGCACTATACAGGGTGACCATCTGTTCTTTGATTACCGCATCAGAGCTGGTATTGCAAGAAATAAGAATGCTACTTTCCTGATGAAGCAGATGGAGATCATCTAGACTTATATCAATCAGCAGTCCCTTCAATAAATAAAAAAAATCTAAATGCCAATATTTTTAGTAGTTTTACTAAAAATATTAGTGTATGACATTGCCGTTCCAGGAAGGTGGCGCGGAAACGCCCTATTATAAGGGACGTGGCGCCCAGGTCAATCCCAGGAATAAGTACCTGAAAGAGGAATATGTGAAGGAGCACATTGAAGGTATTGATGAGTGGTGGCAGGCAGATGTTCCCACCCAGATATTTGAGGAACATGCCAAGACCCTGGTCAATAAGGTAGATAGTCCGGATGTAGGGATGTGGTATTCCATGAATCCCTACCAGGGCTGTGAACATGGCTGTATTTATTGTTATGCCCGTAATGCCCATCAGTTCTGGGGACTGAGTGCAGGGCTCGACTTCGAACGGAAGATCATCGTAAAACATAATGCGCCGGAACTGCTGCGTAAGTTTCTGGACAACAAGAACTGGGTACCCAAACCCATTTCCCTTTCAGGGAACACCGACTGCTACCAGCCGGTGGAACGCAAAATGTGGCTGACCCGGCAGTTGCTGGAGGTAGCCCTGGAGTATAAGCAGCCGGTAGGCATCATTACTAAAAATTCGCTGGTATTACGCGACCGCTACCTGTTACAGCAGCTGGCACAGGAAAACCTGGTCTGTGTATATGTTTCCATTACTACCATGCAGGAAGAGCTGAGGCAGAAAATGGAGCCTCGAACCACCACAGCCGCACAACGGTTTAAGATTGTGAAGGAACTGAGTGAAGTCGGTGTACCCGTTGGCGTTATGACGGCCCCAATGATCCCTGGACTAAATGACCACGAGATGCCCCAGCTCCTGGAGACGGCCGCAGCCAATGGAGCCCGTTATGCCGGCTATACGGTAGTAAGGCTCAACGATGCAGTCAAGATAATTTTTAATGACTGGCTTTATAAGAATTTCCCTGATCGTGCTGACAAGGTATGGCACCAGATTGAAAGTATGCATGGTGGCAATGTGAATGACAGCGAGTTTGGCCGCCGGATGAGAGGAGACGGTAATATCGCCGATCTGATCAGGCAACAGTTCAGAGTGCATACCAAAAAGAACGGGTTAAATCAGGAACGTTTCGAGTTTAATACGGAATCCTTCCGCAGGCCTACCAGCCAGCTGAGCTTATTCTAGGATTTATTTTATCTTGAGCGTTATTGTTTTACCTGTTTTAAAAAATCCTATATCTATGAAGAAGATATGTATGTTAGCCCTGGCGCTGGGAAGTGCTGTGGCGGCTGTGGCACAAACCCAACCATTAGTATGGGGCGAATGGGGGTCCCGCACTGAATTTAGAAATGATGCTGGTTTACGTGGTGATGCAGGGGCTTTGTCTGGCTTTTTTCAAACGATGACACCTGTTAATTACCCGGCCGGAGCCGATAGTTGGTGGCATTTGCTGGATGTCAGACATGGAAATCAGTACAACAACTTCGCTATGCAATTTGCCGGTAGTTTCTATGATCAGGACCTGTATTTCAGAAAAACCAATAATGATCCGGCCATGCCCTGGTCTAAAGTAGTATTGCAACGGGATGGAAAGGTTACCTTTCCTGGTATTTATAACTTTGAGCGGTTCAATATCGGCAAGGATGGGAACAACGGTGCATATGCACTGGAATTTGTAAATCATAGTAGTGACCTGCAGTCATATGGAGTTAAGATGGGGGCTGATGTAGACGGGTTTGGTCATGGTTTGTTTATTGTGGGCGCCCGTAGATCGAACAGCTATGATAGCCTGAAATATGCTTCCAAACCTGCTGTGTTTGTATCTGCACTCGACAACACCGTGGGCATAGGAACCAATCAGACAGCGGGTTATCAGTTAGCCGTCGCCGGTACTATGATCGCAGAGCGCGTCAGGGTAAAGCCTTTCGGTACCTGGCCGGATTATGTATTTGAAAAAGATTATCCGTTACCGTCATTGAAGAGCACAGCCGCTTTTATACAGCAGCATAAACATCTGCCGGAAATGCCGTCTGCCAGAGAGGTAGACAGCACCGGGCTGGACCTCGGTGATATGAATGCACGTCTGCTGAAAAAAGTAGAGGAGTTGACACTACATCTTATTCGTCAACAGGAAGAGATCGAAAAATTACAGCAGCAAAACCGGGAAATACAGCAACAGTTACAACAACAACCGAAACAGCCACCTGCACGTATAAACTAATTGTTAAGGCTACAAAAAAAGTAGGCTGTAATGTTGTGTAATAAAAAAAATAAAATCTACCTTTGTTGTAAATAACAAAATTTCTTAGTGCAACTTCTGTCAATATATAAGATTTCAGCGATGGCCTGCAAGCAAAAGCAGGTCAAGGACGGATGGCGGGCACGTTGCACCGATTGTTAACAAAAAAAGTTATCAAACGATACAAACAAAGGTCCCGCACTAACAGGCGGGACCTTTTGCTTTTGAAGCAGTACTGAAATGACGACATTGAAAGAGATTCAGACGATAACTGATCATTTTATTCAATGCACCGAATGGTGTAAACGGAATGGCTTTGCCTTAAAAAAGCCATACGGACCTGTTATGTAGTTATGTAAGCTAACCCTTTACATTATTGCCCGGTCCGTAAATGCGGCCGGGTTTTTTGTTGCAGAATTTCCGGCACAATAATGGCAAACACTATTTTCAATTATGTTATGTACTAAACCCTACTGATTATAACAAACAGGTACAGTGCATAACCCCAAAAACGTTAGTATATGAGGAACGTTATTCAAGTTGTAAGAGAGGCTTTACTCACCAATTTCAGGGAGCTGGACCAGTGGTTCGAAAAAGATACGGCATTACTGGACTTTAAGCCGGACCGTGATCAATGGAGCATACGGGAAGTGCTGGAACATATCACCCTCACTAATTATTTCCTGTTGCTGATTATCAACAAAAGCACCCGCCGTGCACTTGACCGTAAAAGCAATGGTTATACTGTTGTAGTGCCGGCAGATTATCACGAAAAATTCAGCCAGATCGACGTGATCAGTAGCAAGTCTTTCGGCTGGGTAAGACCGGAACATATGGAGCCTACAGGCTTTAAAAATATGGAGGAAATAAAAGCATTACTGAAACAACAGTATGCACAATGCATGTACAACGTGTCTTTACTCAAAAACGGGGAAGGCGTGCTGGTATTCACCAACATGTCTGTTAACCACCTGGGTAAACTGGACATCTATCAGTACATCTATTTCCTGACTAAACATATTGAACGTCATATCCGTCAAATGAAAAGACTGGAGAAAGAATTTGAAGAAAGCGCAATCCTGATCTGATTTTTTTTGGTCGACCAGCAACGCATCTATTATTGTTATCCTTATTGTACAAAAGCCGTGAGTATGAATACTTCCGGCTTTTTTCTATGTAGCTAAATAAAAAACATATTTATCTACATAGAAAAAAAATCTGAAAAAAGTCTGTTAAAAATTTGCATAATCTGTATTTATCCTATTATCTTTGCAACGTAAAAATTGATAATAGGTAAACACTTATAAAAATGAAACGCTTTAACTTAAATATGGATCGCACAGTCCCTTGCTCAGAGCAAGGCAGTGGCAGGTTCCGGGCGTTTTATGTTTACAGGTAGTGCAAAATATTTGTATAATATAACTGAAGCCCGGATCAATTGGTCCGGGCTTTTTTGTTATAGTTTTTGTAATGAAATTACCATTGAACACAACAAATATCCGGACACTGCGCGCTGAAATCCGCCGCAGTAAATGGTTTCAGGATAGCATTCAAAACATGGATGCTAAACGGACCCGGCATGTCTTAACGTAGTGTATGCGTTAACGTTAGTAGCCCGGTCTGTGTAAAAACTGACCGGGTTTTTTTGTGTTCATAACGAAGAGATTATTTGAGGAGGTACAATTAATAATCAGGTAGCGGAGTAATCCTGCTCCGCTAAATCTGCTCCTTTAACGATATTTTTTTTCGTCTCTGTTTGAATTAACCCCCATCTTCAGGTTATCAAGAGGATAACTTGTAACTTCCCCCCAACAAGTACTGCAAAAAGTACTTCAAATGATAAGCATGATTTGCCGGGAGCCTATTCCGGGCTCCGGTAAATCTCTATCAGGGTGGATTAATTTTAAAAGATCAATTTGTAAATGAAAACAATGGTCAATAACCAGATAGATATTACCGATGGTGAATACTTTGCACCCAAAGGGGTGTATACTGTTCACTTCAACGGAATACCCAATATCAACAATATATATGATATAGATGGTGACAAAGCATCGGCGGCGTTTGTAAAGGCATTTGAGAGCATGATTGTGAATACCTACAAATACACCGACTATGACACCAAGAAGAAAAAATATAAACACTCACAGACGGTAATGGTGTTGAATAACCGCAGTGTAGTAGCCTTCTGGCATTCGTGGTGTGAGATCCTGCATGATGGATCAGATATGGAATTTGTAGGGAAGGTAACGGAAATGGTTATACGCTATAAGGAAAAACAACGTCGTGAACCACATGAGATTAACCTGATCGTGAGCGGTCGCAGAGGACTGGAGTTGAAGAGCATGGAAATCAAACGTACCAAACTGGATATCGATCTGTTTTACGATAATGATTTCAGAGAAGTGGATAAGGTGATACAACAACGGTTACGTAAAGAAAAAGACAAAGGCATCGTGCTGTTGCATGGTATGCCCGGAACCGGCAAAACCACCTATCTGCGTTACCTGATCGGGAAAATAAAAAAACGTATTCTGTTTGTTTCACCCGATCTGGCCAACAATATCATGAGCCCGGAGTTTATGCAGTTACTGATTGACAATCCTGACTGTGTGGTGATCATAGAAGATGCGGAGAATGTGATCATGGACAGGAAATTTACTGGTAATTCATCTGTGTCTAATCTGTTGAACCTGTCTGATGGCTTGCTGGCGGATTGTCTGAATATACAGTTGGTATGTTCCTTCAACAGCGATCTGTCTTCCATCGACAGTGCCCTGCTGCGTAAAGGAAGGCTGATCGCCAAATACGAATTCAAAAAGCTGCCAGCTGAAAAAGCACAACGGCTGTCTGCTCACCTGGGCTTTGATACTGTAGTCGACAAACCTATGAGTGTCGCAGAAATCTCTAACCAGCACGAACCTTCTTTTGAAGCACCGAAAAATGTGATCGGATTCCGTCGCACCATGGTGGGAGAAACGGTTTAATATTGTTCATCTATCTAAAAAAATGCTATCATGAAAAAGAATCACTTGTCCATATACAACCGAATGGAAAACAACCTCCACCAACAGGTGCAGGCATTTGCAACGATCACAGATCATCCGTCATGGACAAGTTATTACCCGACGAATTACAATACTATATCGATACGATGCGTATCAGGACGGCCAGGAGGCGCCTGCGCGTAGTAAAAACTGAAAAAGACAAACAGCTGATACAGCTCGACAAGCGTATAAGAGCACTTTGGAGACAGGACCGTCATCCGGAATATGTGCCACTGGAACCGCCGGTGAAGAAAGGTTACAAACGTTTCTTTATTTTAAGAGATGACGTAGCCCGCGGAAAACAGGCATCATTTTTTCAGGGTATACTGGACAAAATCAATACGGTTCAGTATTTTCACCGGAAGGATTTTAAGGTGAAAAAGCGGCAGAAAGGTAAAAAGGTAATAGTCGTGAAAGAACAGAAGCTGCAGACCTTTTATCCTGACGAGTTTAACAAACTTAAACTAACGCGTGATGAAAAGATCTTTTTTGAAAAGCGAATGGTGCCGACCGGCTGGAAGACGCGGGAAGTTCCCAGGATAGTATTTACGGAGCCCTGGCGTTTTGTGCTGCAGATACGACCGCATCTTTTAACACATGTGCGAAAGGCTAATCCGGAATTGGATTCTCAGATCCAGGAGTTGGAAAACTACATGGATAAATATCATCTGAGACCCAGGATGCGGTGGCTGACACAAAGCAGGCATACTTCGTGGAACAAAAAGCTGTTTGGCCCGAAAGAAAAATACCAATATCAAAAGAAACCCCTGCCGCAACTGCTGCAGGAAACATATTACAACATTGAATGAACCCCTTTAATTGTTATGTCTGAATTGAAAATGACCGGCAAACAACTGCTGGGCCTCGGTTATCCGCAAGGTCCGGTAATTCGTGTGGCCATAGACGTTATCGCTGAACATTACCCCGCAGCCACCCCTGAAGAAGCAGAGGCTGTGCTGTCCAGCGTGTTGAAAGACCCTGTTGCTTATCAGCATGATCCGGTACTGGGCGCTATCGCAGCTCATCTGATGGTGGAAGAAAAACCGGAAGTAATAGCACTGCGGGATACCCCGGTGGATTATGCCATCTTTGGTGCTGAGTTTATTGAAGAAGGTACTATCAAACAGCTGAATAACGCGATTCGTTTACCCGTGGCCGTAGCCGGGGCGCTGATGCCGGATGCCCACCAGGGATATGGCCTGCCTATCGGCGGTGTACTAGCCACCGACAACGCTGTGATACCTTACGGCGTAGGAGTGGATATTGGTTGCCGTATGTGCCTGAGCATCCTGGACCTGCCGGAAGCAAGCCTTGAAACGCAGGCTTCCAACTATCAGAAAGCACTGAAGAATAAAACGAAGTTCGGCGCCGGCGCAGAATGGAAACGTAATGACGCAGACCCTGTGTTGGAACGGTCAGAATTCAGGGAAATACCGGTGTTGCGTAATCTGCTCGACAAAGCTGCCGGCCAGCTGGGAACTTCCGGCTCCGGAAACCACTTTGTGGAGTGGGGTATTGTGACCATCCTCGATGCTAATAACGAGTGGAATCTGGCACCCGGCAATTATGTGGGGCTGCTGTCACACTCCGGTTCCCGCGGTATGGGCGCCCAGGTAGCCGGTCATTATACCCGGCTGGCCAAAGAGTTGTGTGTACTGCCTAAAGAAGCACAACACCTGGCATATCTGGATATGAATACAGAGGCTGGGCAGGAGTACTGGCTGGCAATGAACCTGGCTGGTGACTATGCCTCCGCCTGTCATCATCTGATCCATCAGCGGATGATTGCTGAAATGGGCGCTACGCTGCTGGCGAGGGTGGAAAACCACCATAACTTCGCCTGGAAAGAAATACATCATGGTAAAGAACTGATTGTACACCGTAAAGGTGCTACACCTGCCGGTAAAGGTATGTTAGGGATTATCCCCGGCTCTATGACTGCGCCAGGCTTTATTGTGCGGGGTAAAGGGGAGGAAAGCAGCCTGCATTCTGCATCCCATGGAGCAGGGCGGCAGATGTCCCGTACCAAGGCGATCGCCTCTATTACCGCGGAGGAAATGAGGAAGATGCTGCAGGATAACGGCGTGACGCTGATTGGTGGCGGTTTGGATGAAGCACCTGGTGCTTATAAGGATATTAATACCGTGATGTCGGCGCAGTCAGACCTCGTGGAAACAGTAGGTCGGTTCCAGCCCAAAATGGTGCGGATGGCCGATGGAGGACCAGCAGAAGACTAAATACACATATGCAATGAAACAAAGGCGGAAGACGGCGAACAGCTGTTTTTCGCCTTTTGTGTTTTATAGTCTACAAATTTAGTAGGATATTAGAAATATATTTTCTAATATTGTCATTAGTTACCACCAATAACAAGAAGAATATACCCTGTGCATGGGCTGGCACCATGTAGGGAAACCCGTGTTTTCATTTTTACCTGTATAAAACTTTATCAAGTGCATTTGAATTATCTGGCATTGGCGGTTCCTTTTTTCCTGACATTCATGGGTCTGGAGTATCTGGTGGCGCAAAAAAAAAGGAAGCGTTATTTTAAGTTCAATGATACAGTGGCCAACATCAGCGTAGGAATAGCTGAGCGGCTGCTGGACACTTTTACGGTAGGGTTGTTTTATTTTATATACGACTACCTGTATCGGCGTTATGCCCTTTTCGATATCAAAGCCAGTGTGCTGTTATGGGTGGCCCTGCTGATGTGTACAGACTTTATCTGGTACTGGTATCACCGGCTGGCACATGAAGTAACGGTATTGTGGTGTGCACATGTAGTGCACCATCAGAGTGAGGAGTTTAACTATACCGTTTCTGCCAGGATCACGGTATTTCAGGCGTTTATACGGACGGGTTTCTGGGCCATATTACCGGTGATTGGTTTTCCGCCGGCGATGATCACCAGTATGCTGCTGGTACATGGGCTCTATCCCTTTTTTATTCATACCCGTACGATTGGTAAACTGGGCATTCTGGAATATATACTGGTAACACCTTCCCATCACCGGGTGCATCATGCCAGTAATCCTAAGTATCTCGACAAAAACTATGGAGATGTGTTTATCATCTGGGATAAACTGTTTGGTACTTTTCAGAAGGAGGAAGAAGAGCCCGTGTATGGGTTAACCAAGCCGCTGGAGAGTAACAGTTTCCTGTGGCAGCATTTTCATTTTATTTTGGAGATGTTATATTCCGTGAGGGCAGCCAGGGGATGGCGTAACAGGCTGCGGGTGATATTCGGAAAGCCGGATAATGTGGACCCTGCGGCGAGGGCTGTGCTGGAAGAATCTTTTTTGTTGCGTAACCGAAGTATAACGGAAACGCCTAAACTGAATAATTATGTGGTGTGGCAGATAGCTACCACACTCACATTATTGTTTGCTTTTTTGCTATTGCAGTATTACGTACCAGTATTCATCCAGGTATGTGTGACCTTACTCATATTACTGACCCTGATCAACTGTGGCGCTATTCTGGAGCAGAAGCGCTGGGTGTTTTATCTGGAATATGCCCGGTACGGGGTGTTGTGTTTTGCATTGTTTTACTGCTGGCCGCATCCATCGCTGGTGACGCTGGCGGGACTGGTACTGGCTACAGCCATTTATTACCAGTCGCGCCTGCGGAAGGAATACTACCGGCTGGTATATGGTTATACCCGTACGTAGATTTTCTTTTTATCCATCCAGTAGCCAATGGCGGCAAATGCACATACATGGAAGAGGGCGAATAGGAACGACCCTACCATGTTGCCTCCGATGGGCTGGAAGACAGTTTGATACAGCCAGGTGTACATGTTTTGTCCGGGTACCGGCCTGATAAGCAGGTAGAGTTTTACGACCACGCCGGACAGCACATAGATAAACAGCGGGTTTTTACCGAATACGGTAAAGAAGGTGGTCCATTTGGTGTATGCTCTGAATTCTATGATATACATCAGTATGGAGAGGAGCAGCAGGGCGATGCCTACAGTGTAGAGTACGTAGGAGCTGGTCCATATTTTTTTGTTGATGGGGAACACTATGTTCCAGCAGAGGGCGGCGAAGATGAGGATGCAGCCCATGATCAGAAGGCGGGCCAGCATTTCGTATGTTTTGCCCTTTTCCTGTATGAATTTACCGGCGAGGTAGCCGAAGATAACGTTACAGATAGCCGGGAGGGTGCTCAGAATACCTTCCGGATCGAAGGGTACTCCTTCTCCTTTGTACATATGATTTTCTCCCAATATTAACTTATCAAGGGGTAGGCCGGCGTATCCTTCCAGACTGTAAGGATCGCTGCCACCGAAGGCGACGAGGATGAACCAGTATGCCAGCAGGATGATAC
Organism: Chitinophaga flava; assembly: GCF_003308995.1. Lineage (NCBI taxonomy): Bacteria > Pseudomonadati > Bacteroidota > Chitinophagia > Chitinophagales > Chitinophagaceae > Chitinophaga > Chitinophaga flava. Next base: position 3,693,287 of record NZ_QFFJ01000001.1, read on the forward strand.
AGGCTGCCACGAAGGCTCCTTTATCTTTCAGATAATGTACAATGAAGGCTGCAGCTCCGTAGCAGAGGGCAATACGGGGAAATACGCCCAGGATACGGAGGTTACTGAGCGATTTACCTACCAGTTGTCCGTCAGACCATTTTACAAACGGGAACCAGTTGAGCAGAAGACCGATACCGAATATTAGCAGGGTACGGGTCATTATTTTGCGGATGACGGCAGCATTGCCGGCGTCGGCGTATTTTTTCATGGCAAAGCTCATGGCGTTGCCTACAGCAAAAAGAAAGAAGGGAAATACCAGGTCGGTAGGCGTACAGCCGTGCCATTTGGCGTGCTCAAGCGGCCCATACACATACTCCCAGCTCCCGGGATTGTTGACCAGGATCATGGCGGCCACTGTCAGGCCCCGGAACACATCCAGCGATAAAAAACGTTGTGAAGCAGTCACTATACAGATTATTTGGTTGTTTGGTAATTCGCCAAGATAACTATTATAGCTGATCATCACAACTGGTTCTTAGTGCCGGGGTACCTGTGTCTTAAGTATTTTGCGGGCAAAATGTATTCTGCTTTTAATGGTTCCGAGTGGCTCCTGAAGGATATCGGCTATTTCAAAGTATTTGTATCCTTCGTAATAGAGGAGAAAAGGCTGTTTGAAGATCTGGGGTAGGTGATAAACGGCTACGTGTATGTCTTTCATGCGGAGGTTGGTGTCGGCCTTGTTAGTGGAAGGGCTTTGCTGATAGTTGAGGAAGAAGTCACTTACGGTGGGTTCGGCTATCATCCTGTTTTTGGCTTTTTTGCGGTAATGGTTGATGAAGATGTTTCGCATGATGGTGAAAAGCCAGGCCCGGATGTTGGTGCCTTCCAGGTACTTTTCCTGGTTGGATAGAGCACGGAACAGGGTTTCCTGGTATAGGTCTTTTGCCTGTTCGGTGTCTTTGGTAAGGGTGAATGCAAAGGGTTTCAGGAAATCAGCGTTTCCGACAAGCAAGGTGTTAAATTCAACAGATGACATAATGTTTAAGGTTTAACTAATTAAACAAATTCACATGTGAGTCAGACGTTTGTGGTGCAATGAATTGATTTATAATGGTTTCAGGACGTCGTTTCCTTTCTCGAACATGGTTTTTTGAGTTTTCCTTTCTGATGACAATAGCTCGATTTTGGGTGGATCAATATAACAACAGGTCTTTCCGCATGACTCTCTGATATAATTAACGATAAAAAGATAAAAACGGATTGGAAATGTTGGAGTTATGTAAAATATAATGTATTATAAATTATTTTATATTATAATTTGCTTAAAACTAATTTTAATCTCAATTATATACACTTATTTTCGTTAATGTTATGAGGTAACTGATTTAAATGTTTAAACGTATATTGAAAATTGCCTAACCATTTAAAAACAAAATGGTTAGACAATGGGAATCCGGTAACATTTATATGTTATTTTTAATAGATTTGCAACTTGTTTGGCGGTACCCTAAGAGGGATCGTGCTTTACAATTGTTTTCCAGAAAGATTTTCGAGAAGTTTTTTATCCTATTAATACATGTTCAGAAAATTACTGCTGTTACAGCTTTTACTGTTTATTGGCTATTGTGCAACTGCTCAGAATCCAGCATTATCCAAAGAACAAATTAAGCAGATGAAGGTAGACAACCTGAGCGATGATCAGGTGAGGGCGCTGGTAGCTGAAATGAAGAAGAATAACATTGCATTTTCGGATATAGATGCTTATGCTCAGCAGAAGGGCATTCCGGATATTGAGGTGAGCAAACTGAAGAGCCGTATTCAGCAGATGGGGCTGGACAAAGAGCTGGACCAGAAGAATCAGGACAAAAAGAACAAGGATAAAGATGAGGAGAACGGAACACGTAAAATAGAGGATGATAATACTGAGGAACGAACAACTGACAAAAAGGATAGAGACAGGCCAAAAACACGGGAAGAGAGGGAACTGGAGAAAAAACGTAAGAAAATTTTTGGATCCGAACTCTTCAATAACAAAAACCTGACGTTTGAGCCCAACCTCAAAATGCCCACCCCTCCCAATTACCGCCTGGCAGCAGATGATGAGATTCTGATAGATGTTTATGGTTATTCCGAAGTACAGCACCGGCTGAAGGTGACTCCAGACGGCTATATCCGTATTCCCAATCTGGGACCTGTATACGTGAATGGGTTGACCATGGAAGAGGCTAAAAACAGGATTACCAAACAGTTAGCAACTATTTATGGAGGAATCAGGTCTGGTAACACCTCGGTCGCGATTTCCCTGGGCAATATCCGGAGTATCCGGGTACTGTTGATCGGGGAAGTGGTAAATCCCGGGTCTTATACTATTCCATCCCTGGCTACTGTGGCCAATGCATTGTATGTGTCTGGCGGCCCCAGCGAAAATGGTTCATTCCGTAACATTCAGGTGATCCGTAATGGTTCGCCAGTAGTTACATTCGATCTGTATGACTTCCTCGCTCATGGCGACCTTACCAACAATATCGTATTACAGGACCAGGACATTGTAAAGGTAAACCCCTACAAAACCCGCGTGGAGCTGATGGGTGAAGTGAAACGTCAGGCCATATTTGAAGCGAAAGAGAATGAAAGCCTGCAGAACATCATTGACTACGCTGGCGGTTATACGGACATGTCTTTCAAAGATGTGATCAGGGCATACCGGGTGAATAATAAGGAGCGTGAGGTGGTTAATATATCAGCCAGTGAAGTGGGCTCCTTTAAATTGAAATCGGGAGACCAGTTTTTTATAGATTCTATCTTAAACCGTTACAGTAACCGGGTGACCATTTCCGGAGCTATATTCCATCCTGGCAACTACGCACTGGAGGACAATATGACGGTAAAAGATCTGATTAAAAGAGCCGACGGAGTAAAAGAAACTGCTGCTTTATCAAGAGGGCTCATCCGCCGTTTACAGGCCGATTATACACCTTCCTACATCAACTTCAATGTACAGGATGCTTTAACCGGAAGGTCTGAGGTGCGCTTACAGAAAGAAGATAGTGTGATGATCTATTCCAAGTTCGACCTGCGGGAAGAATATGAGGTGAGAATAGATGGAGAAGTAAATAAGCCGGGTTACTTTAACTATGCTGAAAATATGCATCTGGAAGACCTGATCATGATGGCAGGGGGCTTGACAGATGCTGCTTCTATTCAGCAAGTAGAGATCTCCCGCAGAAAACGTGGAGGGGTATACGATCCTAAAGACAGCACCAAAGCTATTGTTCAACGCTTCGACATCAATGCAGACCTCAGTAACAATCCTGAAGCAAAAGCTTTTGTGCTGCAACCATTTGATGAAATCGTCGTTCGTCGTTCACCGGCATATGCCAGCCAATCCAACGTATTGGTCAGCGGAGAAGTGATATACCCGGGTGATTATACAATTAACAGTCGCTCTGAACGAATTTCCGACCTGATTAAAAGAGCTGGTGGGCTCCGTCCGGAAGCTTATCCGGAAGGTGCAGTGATGATGCGTAAGACGTTTATTAACGAGGGAGACAGTACGTTGCTGGCCAATAAACTACAGGTGTTTTATAACAAACTGCAGGATAGCACTGACATCGTAAGAGTGCAGGCTGCTGTAGACAAAAAGGAGCAGCTGCTGGGTATCAACCTCGAACAAATCATGAAACATCCGGGCTCTAAGTATGACCTGTTGCTGGAAGAAGGAGATATCATTAAAGTGCCTAAAAAACTTCAGACAGTACAGCTGTTTGGCGAAATTTATTTCCCAAAGAAAGTAAGGTATGATGGTGCATACAAATTCAGAGACTACATACACGGTGCAGGAGGATTTACAGCGCAAGCCCTTAAAAAAAGAAGTTATATCGTATACGCAAATGGAGAGGTAAAGAATACGAAAAAAGTGTTTCTGTTCAACTCTTATCCTAAAGTGAAGCCAGGAGCGGAGATCTATGTGCCAACACGTAAGGAACGGAAAGGACTGACAAGCGGAGAGGCTGTGGGACTGGCAAGCGGATTGGCTTCAGTAGCGTTGGTTATTGTTACGATTCTCAATACAGTCAAATAATTTAATCAAGCTGCCAAAGACCAATATTAATGGAGCCATTAAGTCAACATAAAGAGGGTGTCGAAACCAATCCTGAAATATCATTAAAGGACCTCTTTCTCAAATTGGGGGAATGGGGCCGTTTCCTATTAAAAAAATGGTATATCATTGTTTTATGTGGTATCCTTGGAGCGGCTTTAGGGATTACCTATGCCTATTTTAAAAAGACAAATTATGTTGCTGAACTTACTTTTGTAATGGAAGAGGGTAAGTCCAGCTCATTAGGTGCATATGCAGGCCTCGCAAGTCAGTTTGGAATTGATGTTGGAGGAGGAGGAACCAGTGGGGTTTTCTCCGGGGAGAACATTCTACAGTTTCTTAAGACCCGCTTAATGGTTGAGAAGGCCTTGTTAACGCCTATAAAAGATAGTGGAAAAGTAATCAGCCTGGCGGACCTGTATATTAATTCCAATGAATTAAGAAAAAGCTGGAAAAAAGATCCATTGGTTGAAAACATCCATTTTCCTACCGAAAAACAACCGCTCTCCCAACTGCAGGACAGTATCTTAAGTGTGATCTATGAACGGATTGTTAAATCTTCCCTGACAGTGGTGAAACCGGATAAAAAGCTTGGTTTTATTTTTGTGAAATGTACTTCCCCGAACCCGGTTTTTTCCAAAGAGTTTACAGAACGTCTGGTAAAAGAAGCTATTGAGTTCTATACAATCACCAAAACCAAACGCTCAAAAGCAAGCGTGGATGTATTACAAGCCAAAGCAGATTCATTGGAGTTACTGTTGAATAAAAAAACATATGCTGTTGCGGCTTCACAGGACCTCAATCTTAATCCGGCCAGGAGAATAGCTTTGGTGGGAGCTGAAGTAGGAGCCAGGGATAAACTGGTACTGCAAACAATGTATGGAGAGGTTGTAAAAAACCTTGAGATGAGTAAGATCGCTATGGCCCAGGAAACACCCCTGATTCAGCTGGTAGATATGCCAAGATACCCACTGATGCGTGACCGCTTAAGTAAATTCAAAGGAATGATTTTTGGAGGACTGGTATTGGGATTTCTGGCTTGTGCTTTCCTGATTGCAAGGAAGATTTTTAATGAAATTATGCAATAGGAACAAATACTAATGTTTCAATTCTCCAGTCAATTTGATGAAAATCCAGTGTTTTATGGTGTCTGGGATCAGATTACCTGAAAAACTCCAGTAAGCGGATTTTAGGCTGAAATGGGGAGTTATTGTTGTTTAATAGTTGGTTCAGATGAGATTTGCGCGATTAAATATATTCAGACATAATAAGGTCAGGATTGATGAAATTGACAACGAAAAGCGGGATAAAAATTTAGTTTTACAACTAAAGTCATCTGTCGTTTTTAAATTTTTGTCAGTTGGAATCAGCCTGCTATTGGTGCCTCTTCTTATAGGCAGGCTTGGAACAGAACAATATGGGGTATGGGCTACCTTGTTATCTACTGCACAATGGATAACACTTATGGATATTGGCATTGGCAGTGGCCTGAGGAATAAACTTACCGAAGCCCTGGCAAAAGGAGATCTGACAGAAGCCAATGAATATGTTTCCACTGCCTACATTACGTTGCTTTTAATAGGTGCCGTACTGGCTGCATTGTTTGTACCATTTTTTTTTCTGGTTAACTGGAATAGTGTTTTTAATACACATAGTATCAGCAGCCTTGATTTAAGTGGATGTGTGTTCGTTTTTTTTTATGGTATCCTGAGTTATCTGATACTCGCGATTATCAACCAGATTATCAATGCTGTTCAACGGAATTCACTCACAACCATGATTCCGATTATTATTAACGTTCTTTTTATAACAAGTGTATATATCTACTCCCTCTTCCATCCACTGAACCTGCTGTTTGTTACCTGTGCCTATACTGCCAGTCAGCTTATAGCGATCGCTATAGTATCAAGTCTTTTTTTCAGGGAATATGATTACCTGAAGCCACTCCGGAAGAACTTCAAAAAAGATAAGATAAGATCTATTATGGGACTTGGTCTGAAGTTTTTTATTATTCAGATCACAGTAGTAATTATATTTTCGACTGATAATTTCGTGATAACGCAACTGCTGGGGCCTAGCCACGTTACCACATATGGGGTCGTGCTGCTCGTATTTAATAATATGGCGGTGTTTGTTAATATGCTAATGGCCCCGCTTTGGTCTTCTTATACGGAAGCATATGCAAAGGGAGACCTGGGATGGATAAAAGGCAAAATCGTGTTTTTGAATAAACTGATGATTCCCTATATTATTGGGGTTGGGGTGGTAGTACTACTGTTTAATACGATTGTCAATGTTTGGTTGGGAAAAGCTGTTGTAATCCCCGATTACCTTCCGGCTTTAATGGGTGTATATGCTGTTATTTCTGTCTGGAATAATATCTATGGATTCATGTTGGGAGGTATCAGCAAGGTTAGGCTGGGTATGATAACTACAGTCTTTATCGGCTGTGTTAATATCCCTTTGTCAATTTTCTTTGCCAGGAATTTAAATCTGGGGCTGAATGGAATTATTCTGAGTAATATACTTTGTCTTAGTTTGAGCTCTGTTATTTCACCTATTCAGGCATATTATTTCATTTTTTCAACACGTAAAAGTGATAGATGGGAGAGAATACTAAGCTAATTTATAATTGATCAGTATGAGAATTACTTTTGACTATCAGATATTTACATTTCAGCAATATGGCGGTATATCCAGATACTACTATGAGCTAATTGATGGAATCAGAAAGGGCGGAGAACATGAAGCTGCTGTAGCCCTCACTATTTCCAACAATGCTTATCTCAATCCGCATACATATCCTGGAATATATTCCCTGTTGCCTGAAAAGGAGTTTAAAGGAAAACACCGGCTGATCGAATGGGTGAATAGAAACAAAAGTCTGCGAGCGGCACGGAATGGGAAATATGATATTTTCCATCCAACATATTACGATCCATATTTTATTGAAACCATTGGAAACAGGCCCTATGTAACAACGTTTCTGGATATGATTCATGAGAAATTTTCTCATGAATTTGCTGATCTTAAGCAGGACTCCCAGGTGGTCGCAAAAAAAAGGGAAATACTTGAAAAAGCGCGTGGAGTGATTGCAATATCCCAACAGACTAAAAATGATATTGTTGATCTGTTTAAGGTTAATCCGGATAAGATAAAAGTCATCTATCTTGGCAGCTCTTTAAATGCAAATGCAACAACAGATTTCCAGGGATTCGACTTCCCTTATCTGCTACACGTAGGGAACAGGAATGGCTACAAGAATTTCAGCAATCTGCTAAAGTCAGTAAAATCTGTTTTCTCGAAATACAGTGATATAAAACTTGTTTGTGCTGGCGGAGGAAATTTTAATAAGGAAGAGCTGGAAGTCTTTGCTGGAATGGGAGTACAGGACAGAATCGTTTATACCTCAATAGACAATGCAAAACTGGCAAAATTATACCGGAACGCGCTTGCCTTCATTTTTCCAAGTCTTTACGAAGGTTTTGGTATCCCCGTTGTGGAAGCGTTTTCCTGCGGTGCCCCCTGTATTTTGAGCACAGGAGGATCACTCCCTGAAGTAGGGGAAGACGCTGCCGTATATTTTAATCCACGGGACCCGGAATCTATTGCAGCTGCTATTGAGAACGTTCTCAGCGACGAATCACTCAGAAAGTCATTGATTAAAAAAGGCTATGAGCAAGAGAAAAAGTTTACCTGGGCAAAGACCGTGGAAGAGACCTTAGCCTATTATAAAGAAATTATATGAAAACAGCTATAATCACAGGGATTACAGGTCAGGACGGGGCTTATCTTGCGCAGATTTTGATTAACAATGGTTACAATGTCATTGGTGTTACCAGAAGCAGCCATACAGCTAACCTTGATAAATTGGTTTACCTGGAGATCGATAAGCTGGTTACTGTTGTGGAATGTGATTTAATGGATATGTCTGGTGTAATAGGTTTGATTAAGACATATCAGCCAGACGAAATCTATAACCTTGCCGCCCAAAGTTCTGTTGGTCTTTCCTTTAGTCAGCCTATAGGAACCATTCAGTTTAATACCATATCGGTTCTTAATCTGCTGGAGGCTATCCGGCTTTTAAAAAAGGACACCAGGTTTTATCAGGCATCGAGCAGTGAAATGTATGGGATGGTAAAACAGCTACCTGTAACAATAGGTACTCCTATGCATCCGCTCAGCCCCTATGCTATTTCCAAAGCATCGGCTTACTGGACGGTGGTTAACTACCGGGAGTCTTACGGATTATTTGCCTGCAACGGGGTGTTGTTTAATCATGAATCATTTCTGCGGTCAGATAATTTCTTCATTAAGAAAGTGATCAGCGAAGCTGTAAAAAACCGGGATAATAAAGATTGGAAGCTGAAATTGGGCAACATCGATGTATGGCGGGATTTCGGGTATTCCCCTAAATATGTGGAAGCCATGTGGTTTATGCTGCAAAAGGATAAGCCGGTTGATTACATTATCTGTTCCGGTAAAAGCTACCACTTAAAGGATATTGTTCATTATGTACTGGATAAACTGGATCTGGATAGAGATAGAATTGTGATCAGTAATGAACTATACAGGCCTACAGATATATTGGACATTTATGGTGATAATAGTGCTGCTATAGAAGATCTCGGATGGGAATATAAGTTGAGTTTTTTCGAAGTACTCGATCTCCTGATAGCAGAAGAACTAAACAATGTAAATTAATGGCCGTCAGATGTAGTGAGGACTGCAGATGAATGGCCGTTTATATATACTAAAATAACAGTACGCTCAATGAGTCGGATGCAAGAAAATACTATTACTGTTCAACCTACATTTTCTGTTATAACAGTTGTTTATAACGCTGTGACTTCATTGGAGAAAACGATTCAGAGTGTTATCGCACAAACCTGTAAAAGCATTGAATATATTGTTATTGATGGAGGCTCTACAGATGGTTCTGTAGATGTAATCAAAAAATATCAGGATAACATTGACTATTGGATCTCTGAAAAGGATACAGGTATTTACGATGCCATGAATAAAGGCATAGACAAATGCACCGGGAAGTTTACTGTTTTTCTCAACAGTGGGGACCACTTTCCCAGTGAAACATTATTCGAGGATATTCTCAACAATCATGCAAAAGCGCTGGATGAATACCCGTTAATATATGGACGTGCTAAAATTCTCAAAAAAGATGGTGCGCTCTTTGACCTGACCTTCCCGCATTCCCATGATGAGTTATGGCGTGGGCCCGCTTTCAGACATGGTGCCCTGCTCTGCAATACGGCTCTGCTTCAGAAGGAACGCTTCATACTATCTAAAGAATTGAGGATTGCGGCAGACTACGAATTCATTTACAGATGTTATAAGAACGGATATCAGTTTTACCCCATCGATCAGGTGATCCTGGCTTTTCAGGAAGAAGGCGTTTCGGACAATCCTTATACGCACCTGAAAGACAGTATTTATATTCTGAAGAAACATAAAGACTGGAACCTGAAGGCAAGATTATTTTATGCTTACAAGTATACCAGAGTTGTATTGAGCCGGACTATTTTTAGAAAAATATTTCTGCTCTTCAAGATCTTTTTTCAGGATTATTTTGCCAATAATTGGATTAATAAAGTACCGTTTTATTTTATCCGGCACCAGTACTATAAGCGGGTGTTGGGAATACATATGGGAAAGGGTACAAGTATCCATATGAATTGTTTTTTGTGTGGTACCAATATTACGATAGCCGAAAACACCACCATAAACAGGAAATGTTTTCTGGATGGAAGAGGACAGTTGTCTATCGGCAATAAAGTTTCCATTTCGCCGGAGGTACAGATCATCACAGGGGACCATGATTATAATTCCCCGTCTTTTGCGTTTCGTTCTCAGGATGTACGGATAGATGATTATGTCTGGGTTGGTACCCGGGCTATGATTCTGCCAGGTGTACATATTGGTGAGGGAGCGGTGGTATGTGCAGGAGCAGTAGTTACTAAAGATGTGGAAGCGTTTGCTGTGGTGGCTGGTATACCAGCAAAGAAAATAAAGGAAAGAAGCAGAAATCTGGATTACAACCCCAGTTGGTTTGCATATTTTGATTGATGATACGGATACAATGAGTAGTGAAATATACATAGTAGACAAACTGGTGATGGGACATAATCATGTTATGTTCAATGCTGCGTTTAGTACTATGATCAGCCATCTTTTCAGAGAAAGGAAAGTAGTGTTTATCGGAGAAGAGAAACATGTTAGCCTGGTGGAAAAAAGGAACGGGAATATTTCCAATATCCGTTATGAAGGATATCAGGAGCTTCCGCTTCCGGAAAAAAAACTGGCAAAGGTGCTTCCCTGGATCCGGAAAAAGCTGGGCGATATTCTCTTTATCAGAAAAGTATATAGTAGGGTTGCCAGCGAAAGTTCTGTTTTTTTTACATGTCTGAGCACAACCTCCCTGTATTATGCGAATTATAAGGCTAGGAGAGGAAACAAGGAAGTGTTTTTTGTGTTGCATGGAGAAGTGGAGTTCTTGTTTAAAAAAGAACTGAGGCTGGCGGATAAGATTAAAGGGAAACTATACCGGCGGCTGTTGAGTAAGCTGGGAAAAAGAACTAAGGTCATTGTACTCTCGGAAATTGTGAAAGAAGCGTTAGTGAAGGATAACCTGGTTCGTCCGGAGCAGATTGTTACAATTGAACATCCGTTGGTTGGACAAGTACCGGAGCGTCATCCATTAAATGTAGACAAACTTATATTCGGACACCTGGGCGTGGCAATGAGCAAAAAGGGGTCTTCCTGTTTCTTCGAAATGGCAGCTCGTTTAAGCCAGGCTGCGGCATTAGGCCGGGCTGAATTTCATCTTGTAGGGAGAGTAGAAGATGGATTTATTGTGGAACAAAATACCCCGGTAAAGATCCTGTCAAAAAATAACAAGTCTATTGAAGAGCTGGATTATGCCAACTTCATTAGAGACGTAGATTATGCAGTCTTTACTTTTGATTCAGATAACTATGTATTCAGGGTTAGCGGATCGTTGATGGACGCATTGTTTTATGGGAAACCGATTATAGCCTTTAAGCAACCGTATTTTCAATACCTGTTTGACAAAGGTGGAAATATTGGCTTCCTGTGTGAGGGTCCGGAAGAGATGAAAGTATTATTAGAGAGGTTAATCAATAAGGATGAGGAATTAATTGCTCAATATAAAGAACAGGCAAAAAATGTTCATCTGTTGCTCGAAAGGTTTTTAATTAAAAATGTAGAAAATCAGTTACATAAACAATTGTCGGATAATTGAAGGGAATATGTCAATAGATACACTTGATACAAAACAACAACGTATCTTTTTCAGTATGGTAATATCCATGATATGGATGGCATCCCCTGTTTTGTCTGTTTTGGTTATATTGTATACTATTTTCAAACTTTCGCCAAGGGAGGTTAATCATGGATACTTGTGTTTTCTGATTGCTCTTACATTTGGGATTATTGCTTATACAGCAGAGTATATGGATCGGGGAGGCGAGTCCACAGATATTACACGTTATACAGCACAGTTCAAAACCTATTCGGAAGTGCGATCGGTTGGGGAATTGTTTTTAACGGCAGTATTGATGGACGGCGGGATATATGTTGTTTTCCAGTTACTTACTTTTTTCCTTTCAAAACTATTTCCGGCCAATCCACAGGTATTACCCTTTTTCTGGGTTACAATAAGCTATTTCTTTTTGTTACTTACCGTGCTGGAGCTGACTCGTCGGGACTTGTACTTATACTCAAAGAAGATATTGCTGGTGTTGATCCTACTGCTCTTGTTCGGAACAACACTGTTTACAATGGAAGTGGAGTTGTTAAAACAAAGTAGTGCCACAGCCGTAGCTGCCTATGCTCTTGTACGAAAATTGAATCATAAGAAGGCTGGAGGCTGGTTCTTTGCATTGGCTTTTTTTTTACATACCTCGGTTATACTTTTTCTGCCGATTTTTATTCTGTTTGACAAAAAGATTGTAAAAAGATATAGACTTCCTATTTTCCTGATTAGTCTTTTGCTTTCGTGTATTGATATCAACAGTTTATTAGCGATTTTGTTAGGTGGTGTATTCGCGGAGAAAGCAAATTTCTACGCCAGTATTGAAAACTGGCAGATTAATAAGATTAACTATACCTTGTTTATATTTTATGGGATACTGATAGCGTACAGTTACCTGGGAATGGTTAAGCGAACAAACGTGTTAAAAAGGGAAGACAGTTGCTTTAATATTTGTTTCCTGAGTTTTTGTTTGTTATTGATTCAGATGCATACGGTGCATAATTTTGTTCGTTTTTCTTACCTGTATTCTCCATTCTATGTTATTGCCTTCTATTTATTATTAATCACCAGGAAACAAAGCAGGGAAAAGACTGTTGTTGTAACGCTGCTTTTTTCTTTTAGCCTCCTGGTAAATTCAGCCTATTTACTGGCTACACTCAATTCGGCATATACAAATGCCTATATGAATAATTCCTTGCTGGAACTGGTTTCTGCTAATGTGTATTCATTTTTAAATCATCGGGTTGTTAACTAAATTAATCAAAAAGAGATGAGAAATATTGCTTTTGTAGATATATGCGGCACATTGTATGATTCCAATACAACAATGGATTTTTTGTCTCTGAAGAATCCTGCTTTTGCCCATTACAGAAGTAATTTTTTTGTAAGGGTGATGAACAAAATTTCTAGGATGATCTGGAAGCGTGATTTTGTCAGAAGCAGAGGTGTAGCTGGTTTGAAGGGGCAATCCAGAGATGGATTATACAAAGAGGCTGAAGGGTTTGTCAACGAATATTTAAAAGGAAGGGAACGGAACGAGGTGCATGAAATAGTAATGCAATTGAGAGAAAAGGGATATGAGATTGTATTGATATCAGCAACGCTTGATTTTATTGCTCATTCCATAGGAGCCGGCCTTAAAGCAGATAAAGTGTATGCGTCGGGTCTTGGGTACAATAACGGAATCTGTGATGGACTGATCAGAAATGATCTGCTTGGCAACAAACATCTGGTTGCTCGCTCTATATTATCAGGCAGTGATATCGTTCCTCAGGTAGTAGTGATTACAGATGATAAAACCGATCTTAAATTGGCACAGATGGCCAATGAAGTATATGTTATCGCTCCGGTAACAGACAATGCTTATTGGAAAGGCCACCTGGGGGGAAAAATGACATTGATAGAAAAAAAGAAAACTTTATGATTCCGGCTTTTACATATCTGCCATTCGGATTCTTTTTGAAAACCAGACTAATCGGGAATTTTAAAAGAATATCCTGGTTGTTTATCTATTTTATTCCCGGTATATTTTTATACTATTACGCTGTCGCATTGCCAGGGTTGAGTGCTCTGGGACTGCTTGTATTGGGCATTTTGCTGGTCAATTATGTTTATGACAATGGGTATCTTGAGAATGATGTGCTTACGATTAAAAAAGAGGCGAAGCCAACGTTGAGGTTATCTCCTGAGGCCATATCAAATATTCAGGCTAATCTGGGAAAAATTGTGACATTGCGACTGATAATCTGCAGTCTGTTACTGGCAGCATATGCCGGTATTTCACCGGATGCTACCGCGTTTTGGACGATGTTGGCTATTCTGGCCTGTTTGCAGGTGCTTTATCTGATTTACAATAGAATAAGAAACATTGGAAATCTTTTTTTGATTATTCCGTTGTCCTACATTCGGTTTTATGGCTTTATTCTTCCTTTTGTCCGTGGAAGTGAGCTTGGGCTCTTTATCATTTTCAGTCTGTTTTTATATCCTTTCCCTAAGTTTATTGAGTTCAGTACAATGCCACGGTATAAGAAAGTGTTTCCTTATGCTGATAGTTTCAACATGGATACTTTCAGAGTGAAGTACTATTTCGTATATGCCTCGGTATCAGGAATAATCAGTTATGTTTACAAGGTGCCTTTTGGGTATCTTTTTTTTCTGGTTGGATTATTTTATTTTTTATTTAGATTGATTGGACTTTTGGCATTAAGGCGTACAATGGTTCTTAAAGACTTTCAAGATAATTTTGGTAGAAGTAAGGCTAAAAAATAATCGATAGTTTAAAGTAAAAGGAGAAGTAGTGATTAAGTTTTCTGTTTTGATGTCTGTCTATTTTAAGGAGAATCCTGGTTTTCTTAGGGCCAGCCTGGAAAGTATATTCAATCAGAGCCATATGCCCGATGAAGTCGTCCTTGTAAAGGATGGACCGTTGACACCGGAACTGGACGTAGTAATTGAAGAGTATAGGAAGAGATGGGTGGATGGCTTTCATATTGTTCCTTTGGAAAAAAATGTCGGACTTGGAAGAGCATTACAGATTGGTATCATGCACTGTCAGTACGATTATATAGCCAGGATGGATTCTGATGATATTTGTTATCTGGACAGGTTTGAGAAACAGGTTTTATTTATAGCGCAAAACAGGAATATATCAGTATTGGGTACCGGTATAATGGAGTTCAATGAACAGCCGAATGATATGTCCTCTGTTAAAATATTACCTTCTTCAAATGCAGAGCTGGTGAAATATGCGGGAAAGCGGTGTCCGTTTAATCATTCTTCTGTAATGCTGAATAAGGCTGCTATCATAGCTGCCGGATCTTATCAGGAAATGCCTTTTCTGGAAGACTACTATTTATGGCTGAGGGTAATGAAGAAGGGGTATGAATTTGCGAATTTGCCGGAGCCCCTGTTGTATTTCAGGATTGGAAATGATGTAATAGGCAGAAGACAGGGATGGGGATATGCCAGAAACGAAATGAACCTTTTCTGGAGAGGATATAAAGAGCAGTTGATCTCAACAGGTAACTTTTTATATGCAACATTTTTCAGACTGCCCTTAAGGTTACTACCCAAAAAGGCGTTGTCATTTATTTACCATAGACTATTGCGTCAACAAACAGCCTGAAATCAATGAAAATATTAATTT